>NZ_JBIAGC010000024.1:58509-94234 GCF_042869595.1 Streptomyces sp. NPDC006879 | reverse complement strand
CGTCCTTGCTGCCGATCGTCTCGACGACGAAGTCACGCACGTCGTCGCGGACCGCATTCTCGTCCCAGTCGGCGAAGTTCAGCAGCCGCTGGAAAACGTCCGGGCGACGCTGGCCGGCCTGCTCGGCCAGCGTCCACCCGTTCTTCCTTTCCAGCGGCGCGAGCAACGTGCTCAGGTACTCCAGAGCCCGTTCACGAGGCTCCGACCTGCCAAAACGCCCCGCGAACCGGGCATGAAGCCCGACTATCCCCTCGGACCAGTCCTCGATCTGCGCGACCGTCAGCGATTCATCACACAGTCAGCCCAACGACCAAGGCGACGACCAGTCACATCACATGCGGTTGCAGTACTAGCGGTCCGCGCCCCTACTGGTCGCGGTACATCTCGGCGACCAGGAAGGCCAGGTCCAGCGACTGGCTGCGGTTGAGCCGTGGGTCGCAGGCCGTCTCGTACCGCTGGTGCAGGTCATCGACGAAGATCTCGTCGCCGCCGCCCACGCACTCGGTGACGTCGTCGCCGGTGAGCTCCACGTGAATGCCACCCGGGTGGGTGCCCAACGCCTTGTGCACCTCGAAGAAGCCCTTGACCTCGTCCAGGACGTCGTCGAAACGACGCGTCTTGTGGCCGGAGGCGGCCTCGAAGGTGTTGCCGTGCATCGGGTCGGTCACCCAGGCCACAGTGGCTCCGGACGCGGTGACCTTCTCGACCAGCTCCGGCAGCTTGTCCCGAACCTTGTCGGCACCCATCCGCACGATGAAGGTCAGCCGGCCGGGCTCGCGCTTCGGGTCCAGCCGGTCGATGTACGTCAGCGCCTCGTCCACCGTGGTGGTCGGGCCCAGCTTGATGCCGATGGGGTTGCTGACCTGGGAAGCGAACTCGATGTGCGCATGGTCCAACTGGCGGGTGCGCTCGCCGATCCACACCATGTGGCCGGAGGTGTCGTACAGCTTGCCGGTCCGCGAGTCGGTACGGGTCAGCGCCGTCTCGTAGTCGAGCAGCAGTGCCTCATGGGAGGCGTAGAACTCGACCGCCTTGAACTCGGCCGGGTCGGTACCGCACGCCTTCATGAAGTTCAGGGCGTTGTCGATCTCCCGGGCGAGCTGCTCGTAGCGCTGCCCGGAGGGTGAGGACTTCACGAAGTCCTGGTTCCAAGCGTGCACCTGACGCAGATCGGCGTATCCACCGGTGGTGAAGGCACGGACCAGGTTCAGCGTGGAGGACGAGGCGTGGTACATCCGCTTGAGCCGCTCCGGGTCCGGCACCCGGTCGACCTCGGTGAAAGCGAAGCCGTTGACGGAGTCACCGCGGTAGGTGGGCAGCGTCACCCCGTCACGGGTCTCCGTACCCTTCGAACGCGGCTTCGAGTACTGGCCGGCGATCCGACCGACCTTGACCACCGGCACGGACGCCGCGTACGTGAGGACGGCCGACATCTGGAGCAGCGTCTTGAGCTTCGCCCGGATGTGCTCGGCGGACACCGCGTCGAAGGCCTCCGCACAGTCACCGCCCTGCAGGAGGAACGCCTCACCCTTCGCGACGGCTCCCAGCCGGGCGCGCAGCTGGTCGCACTCGCCCGCGAAGACGAGCGGCGGGTAGCTCTCCAGGTCGCTCACGACCCGGCTGAGCGCCTCGCGGTCGGGATACTCCGGCTGCTGCGCGGCAGGCAGGTCTCGCCAGGTGGGCACATGGGCAGCAGGGGTCTCAGCGTTCACTGTCACAAGGGCAAGGTTACGAGGTCCGGGGAGCGTCTCGCCCCCTCGCTCACAGTGTGGACACGTCGGCTCCCTCCCCGCGGCCCGGACCGGGGACCCCGACCAGCTCGAAAGCGGGTCGGAGCGGCCTCACCACCCCCGGTCCGGGCAACGGACCGGGTGGACCGCCCCCGCACCTCACACCCCCGCGGTGGGTTAGGGTTCGAGCCATGCACGCGCACTCCAACCAGAACTGGTGGTGGCCCGCCCTCCCGGCGGCCCACTGATCGCGCGCACCCACATCCGATCCGCGAAGGCCGCCCGAGGGGCGGCCTTCGCGCGCATCTCCCCCGGATGCTGCGGGCCGTTCCTCCCACCGGAAGGAACACCGCTCAGATGCTCATCAGCAGACTGCTGGACGACACCTGCCCACCCTTCGCCCTGCTGCGCCGCAGGACACCCGGCCGGGACCACGACACCGTAGAGCTGTTGCTCGGCTCCGTGCACCACGCGGAGCGCCTGGCGGACCTCCCGGTCGACCAGCTCCCCTCGCTCGCCCTGGTGCCGTTCCGCCAGATCAAGGAGCGCGGTTTCGAGGTGCACGACGACGACACACCCTTGAGTGTCCTGGTGGCCGAGGAAGCCCACGAACTTCCGCTCGACGAGGTCCTGGCGGCACTGCCGGGCCACCGGGTACGGGTCGAGGGCGGCGCCTTCGACGTGACCGACGAGGCCTACGCATCGATCGTCGAGCGGGTCATCGAAGACGAGATCGGCCGGGGCGAGGGTGCCAACTTCGTCATCCGACGCACCTACACCGGCGAGATCCCGGGCTTCGACCGGACGGACGCACTGGCACTGTTCCGGCGGCTGCTGACCGGCGAACGCGGTGCGTACTGGACCTTCCTGGTCCATACCGGGCAGCGGACCCTGGTCGGGGCGAGCCCCGAGGTCCACGTGCGGATGTCCGGCGGGACGGTCGTGATGAACCCGATCAGCGGGACCTACCGCTATCCGCCCGGGGGACCCACGCCCGCCTCGCTGCTGGCCTTCCTCGCCGACCGCAAGGAGACCGAAGAGCTGTCCATGGTGGTCGACGAGGAACTGAAGATGATGTGCACCGTCGGCGACCGCGGTGGGGTGGTCGTCGGCCCGCGGCTGCGCGAGATGGCACACCTGGCACACACCGAGTACGAGCTGCGCGGTCGGTCCACGCTGGACGTGCGGGAGGTGCTGCGCGAGACGATGTTCGCGGCCACCGTCACCGGCTCGCCCGTGCAGAACGCCTGCCGGGTGATCAAGCGTCATGAGGGCAGCGGACGGGGCTACTACGCGGGGGCGCTGGCTCTCATCGGCGTGGACGGCGGTGGCACCCAGACGCTGGACTCCCCCATCCTGATCCGCACCGCCGAGATCTCCCCCGGCGGCCACCTCAAGGTGCCGGTGGGGGCGACGCTGGTGCGCCACTCCGACCCGGCGGGGGAGGTCGCCGAGACCCACGCCAAGGCGGCTGGGGTGCTGGCCGCACTCGGAGTGCGGCAGGACCGCACCGAAAAGGCGACGCGCCGGCCTCGACTGGCGGACGACCCCCGGGTGCTGTTGGCGTTGGAAGCACGCCGACACGACCTGGCGCCCTTCTGGCTGCGCATGCGGGAGCGCCCGGGGACCAGTGGCGGGCACGCGCTGGTGGTGGACGGCGAGGACACCTTCACCTCGATGCTCGCGCACGTTCTGCGGGCCGGCGGTTCGACGGTGACGGTGCGCCGCTACGACGAGCCTGGACTGCGCGAGGAGGCGTTGCGGCATCGGGGACCGGTGGTCCTCGGCCCGGGGCCGGGTAACCCGCTCGACACCACCGACCCCAAGATGCGGCTGCTGAGCCGGCTGGCGGCCGACCTGCTGCGGGAGCGCCACGCCGCTCTGGTCGGGGTGTGCCTGGGGCACGAGATGATCGCGGCCCAGCTGGGGCTGGAGCTGATCCGCAAGGCGGAACCCGCTCAAGGCGCGCAGGTCGAGATCGACTTCTTCGGGGAGCCCGAGGTGGTGGGCTTCTACAACACGTTCACCGCCCACTGCGACGATGCGGCCGAGCACCGCCTCGCGGCGCGCGGAGTGCAGGTGAGCCGTGACCCGGCGACCGGCGAAGTGCACGCCCTGCGGTCGTTGGCCGCGGGCTTCGCGGGGTTGCAGTTCCACCCGGAGTCGGTACTGACCCTGCGCGGGGCGGAGCTGGTGGCCGAGCTCATCGACTCGATGGCTCCGGCCGCGCGGGCGGTGTAGCCGGGCGGAGCGCTGCGGTCAGCCCGTCGGGGCGGGAATCAGGGTGTTCTCGCTCCTGCGACCCGCGAGGTAGTCCTCGACGTTCGCGACCGTGGTCTCGATGATCTGCCCGACCGCGTCGTGGGTGAAGTAGGCCTGGTGGGAGGTGACCAGCACCTGGGGGAAGGTGACCAGCCGGGCCAGAGTGTCGTCCTCCACCGCTTGGAGGGACCTGTCCATGAAGAAGACGCCGGCCTCGGCCTCGTACACGTCGAGGCCGACGCCGGTGAAACGGCCGGCCCGGAGCTCGTCGACCAGCGCCTCGGTGTCGATGAGTCCGCCGCGGCTGGAATTCACCAAGATCGCCTCGTCCTTCATGCGGCGCAGTGCCGCGGCGTCGAGCAGGTGGTGGGTGGCGGGCAACAGCGGTACGTGGAGGCTGACCAGGTCGCAAGCGGCCAGTAGCTCGTCCTTGGTCACGTACTGCATGCCGAGGGCGAGGCAGTCCGGGTTCTCCTCGATGTCCCAGCCCAGCAGCTTCATCCCGAACCCGTGGGCGATCCGAGTGAAGGCCGCTCCGATCTTCCCGGTGCCCACCACCCCGACGGTGCGGCCGTGCATGTCCCGACCCATGAGCCCGTTCAGTCGGAAGTCGAAGTCCCGGGTGCGGTTGGAGGCGCGCACGATGCGGCGGTTGACCGCCATCGCCAGCGTCCAGGCGAACTCGGCAACCGAGTAGGGCGAGTAGTAGGAGACCCGGCTGACGGTGAGGCCGAGCTCCGTGGCCACCTTCAGGTCGATGTTGTTGAAGCCGGTGGAGCGCTGCGCGATCATCCGGGTACCACCGGCGGCCAGGGCCCTGAGGACGTTCTCGTTCAGGTCGGCGTTGACGCTCGTGCTCACGATCTCGTACCCCGCCGCGATGGGGGCGGTGTCCTCGCTGAGGAAGACGTCCAGGCAGCGCAGGGGGTGTTGGCGTCCGAAGGCCGCCTCCATCAGCGGCTGCTCGTCCGCCGTGACACCGAATGCCAAGATCTCCACGAACCCTCTCCCGTCCCTCACCGGGGCACGCCCGACCGCCACCCCGCGTGAGCCCGCCGGGTGGGGCGGGCCCAGTCCAGGGTGGCAGGTCTGCCCACCGTGCGACCGGCTTCCCGGCGATCAGCCGAAGAACACGCTCGCCTCGGCGTACAGGGACGGGTCGACGGTCTTGAGCTTGGCCGTGGCCTCCGCGATCGGCACCCGCACGATGTCGGTTCCGCGCAGCGCCACCATCTTGCCGAAGTCGCGGTCCCTGACCGCTTCGATGGCGTGCAGCCCGAACCGGGTGGCCAGCCACCGGTCGAAGGAGCTCGGCGTCCCGCCTCGCTGTACGTGGCCGAGGACCGTGGTGCGCGCTTCCTTACCGGTCCGGCGCTCGATCTCCTTCGCCAGCCACTCCCCGACCCCCGAGAGGCGCACATGGCCGAAGGAGTCGAGGCTGCCGTCCTTGAGGACCATCTCCCCGTTCTTGGGGCTGGCCCCCTCGGCGACCACGACGATCGGGGCGTAGCTGGCCTTGAAGCGGGAGGTCACCCAGGCGCAGACCTGGTCGACGTCGAAACGCTGCTCCGGGATGAGGATGACGTTGGCCCCGCCAGCCAGACCGGAGTGCAGGGCGATCCAGCCGGCGTGGCGGCCCATGACCTCGACGACGAGTACCCGCATATGTGATTCGGCGGTGGTGTGGAGTCGGTCGATGGCCTCGGTGGCGATGCCCACGGCCGTATCGAAGCCGAAGGTGTAGTCGGTGGCGGACAGGTCGTTGTCGATGGTCTTGGGCACTCCCACGCAGGGGACGCCGTACTCCTCGTACAGTCGCGCGGCCACCCCTAAGGTGTCCTCACCGCCGATCGCGATCAGGGCGTCGACCTCGTACTTGCTGAGGTTCTCCTTGATGCGCCGCACCCCGTCGTCCATGTTGAACGGATTGGTGCGGGAGGAGCCGAGGATGGTGCCGCCGCGGGGCAGGATGCCGCGGACCGCGCCGATGTCGAGCGGCAGCGTCACCCCCTCGACGGGGCCGCGCCAGCCGTCGCGGAAGCCGGTGAACTCGTATCCGTATTCCTGGACGCCCTTGCGGACCGCGCCACGGATCACCGCGTTGAGCCCGGGGCAGTCGCCACCGCCGGTGAGCACCCCGATGCGCTTGGACTCCGGCATCGCATCTTCCCTTCGCCGAGTGGCCACGTGGCCGTTTCGCCTTCGCGTGCCGTGCGGCGCCCCGCGGAGCGCCGCACGGCGGTCACGCTAGCGGTGACACACGTCACGTAAAGTCGGCCGGCAAGAGCAATTCCGCGGCACTTCGGGGGAATTGGCGTTCACCGTTCACTCGTACGAGTGCCAAGGACCGTCCCGGAACACCCGGTGGATCAGCGTGCGGCTCCAGATGCGCTGCACCGCAGGGTGGAGGGTCGCCCCACTACCGGGTGTGTTCGTGCGATCCGACAACGCAGCAAGGCGCCGCAGCTGCCGTCGAACGCCCTCCGGATACTGCGGGACAGGCCTTAGGGCTCTGGATCAGACGCCGTCGAGGCCCCGTTCGATCGCGTATCGGACGAGCTCCACACGGTTGTGCAGCTGGAGCTTGCCGAGGGTGTTCTGCACGTGGTTCTGCACCGTGCGGTGCGAGATGACCAGACGTTCGGCGATCTGCTTGTACGAAAGGCCCTTGGCGACCAGGCGCAACACCTCGGTCTCGCGCTCGGTCAGCTGCGGCGCCCTCGGCCCGTCGGACGCGACCGACACCGGGTCAGCCGCGAGGCGGCGGTACTCGCCGAGCACCAGCCCGGCCAGCCCGGGGGTGAACACGGCCTCGCCAGCGGCGGTACGCCGGACCGCCTCGATCAGCTCCTCGGCGCCCGCGGACTTCAACAGGTAGCCGGTGGCACCCGACTTCACGGCTTCCAGTACGTCCGCCTGCTCCCCACTGGCGGAAAGTACCAGGACCCGCGGCGCAGGGTCCTCACCGACCAGTTGCCTGCACACCTCGACGCCCGGCAGACCAGGCAGGTTGAGGTCGAGCACCAGCACGTCCGGGGTGACCGCCCGGGCCCGCCGGACCGCCTGCGGGCCGTCCCCGGCCGTGGCCACCACCTCGCAGCCGGCGCCGGCCAGATCACGCGCGACGGCGTCCCGCCACATCGGGTGATCATCCACCACCATGACCCGGATGGGCCGGCCCCGGTCCACCGCTCCCGCCACGTCCCCCACCTGTCCGGTACTCACCGGCTGTCCGCCTTCCCCCATGGGACCCTCAGTTCCACTTCGGTGCCCTGTCCGGGCACCGACACCACTTCGGCGCTGCCACCCAGCTCGCGCAGCCTGCCTCGGATCGACAGGGCGACTCCCATCCGCCCCTCGCCCTCGGCCTCCTCCAGGCGCCCGGGCTCGATGCCCGGCCCGTCGTCGCGCACCGTCACCACGGCCGCATCGGGTTCGTCCTCCACCAGGATCCAGGCCCGGGCCCGCGGGCCGGCATGGGCGTGGACGTTGTCCAGCGCCGCCGCGACGGCAGCCGCGAGTTCGCGGGCCGCAGCCGTCGGCAACAGCACCGGGGCGCCCGGATCGGACAGGGTGACCCGCGACCCGGCGTGCGGGGCCAGCAGGCTCCGCAGGTCCATCTCGGTGGGCGCGACCGTTTCCATCGGCTCGCCGCGCGGTGGGCCCGCGGCGACCAGGGTCCGCAGCGCGACTTCCTGGTCGCCCGCCAGCCGCCCCAGTTCGGCCGCCTCGCCCCCCAGGGCCACACCGCGGCGGCGGACCATGGCCAGCACTTGGAGCACCCCGTCGTGGATGTCCCGGGCCAGGCGTTCCCGCTCCCGGGTCGCGGCCTCGATCTTGAGGGCTCGGGCGAGCGTCGCCTCGCTGGCCCGAGCGACCTCGACCACGTAGCCGATCGCGATGGAGGCGACCCAGACCAGCAGCACGTTGTGCAGGGTGTCGCGGGTGGGCGCACCACGCTCGACGATGTTGGCGACCGCCACGAAGGAGGAGGCGAAGCCGGCCCATCGCCAACCACCTTTGATCGCGAAGGCGAGAACGGCGCCTGCCGTCCAGATCGAGGGCAGGGTGGGACCACCGTCATGGATGCGCTGCGGAGCGTCGGCGAGCGGAGTGAGCAGGATGCCGGTGAGGGCGAGCGCCAGGTCGGCGCCGAGGAAGCGCTTGGTGCAGGCGGCGGCGTTCGCCACCCTGGGCAAGGTGATCAGGGTCCACAGGGCGAGCACCGCAAGGTAGCCGGCCGCCAGGCCGGGACGGATGTATTCCCGGTGGTCGAAGGCGAAGAGCCCGACTGCGTAGACCATGGTCAGCAGCCGGTAGGCGGTCAGGGCGCGCCAAAGTGGCGCCTCCACCGACATCCGGGGACCCGTCGGCTCGTCAACGCGCTGTGGATCCTGCGGCACCGCCCCCACTGCCCCACCCTCCGAGATCGTCCTGGACGGCCGCTCAGCCGGCCTGCTGGCCGGGTGTGTCCGAGTCGGCCGGTACGCCGTGTTCGGCTCCCCGCTCGGCCGCACTCTGCTCGGCCTGGGCACGTGCGGTGCGCAGCGCCTCCCGGTCGGCGGCCTTCTCCGCCTTGGCCTGCGCCTTCTCCGCTTCGACGCGGCGCTTGTCCGCCTCAGCGATCTGGCGCTTGGCGGCGGTCGCGTAGATGTCCACGTACTCCTGGCCGGAGAGCTTCATGATCTCGTACATGACCTCGTCGGTCACCGAACGCAGGATGAAGCGGTCGCCTTCCATGCCCTGATACCGGCTGAAGTCGAGCGGCTTGCCGATCCGGATCCCCGGGCGCATCAACTTCGGGACGACCTTGCCGGGGGGCTGGATCTTCTCGGTGTCGATCATCGCCACCGGGATGACGGGGGCGCCGGTGGCCAATGCCACCCTGGCAAGCCCGCCGGGCTTGCCACGGTAGAGACGCCCGTCGGGCGAGCGCGTTCCCTCGGGGTAGATACCGAAGAGCTCGCCGCGCTCGATCACCTCGATGCCGCTCTTGATGGCCGCCTCCCCGGCCCCGCGGGCCCCGGAGCGGTCCACCGGGAGCTGTCCGACACCCTTGAAGAAGGCCGCGGTCAGTTTGCCCTTCACTCCGGGGGAGGTGAAGTACTCCGCCTTGGCGATGAAGGTGACCTTACGGTCCAGTACCGCCGGCAGGAAGAAGGAGTCGGAGAAGGACAGGTGGTTGCTCGCGAGGATCGCCGGTCCTTCGGCGGGGATGTTCTCAAGGCCCTCCACCCAGGGCCGGAAGGCGAGCTTCAGGGACCCGCCGATGGAGAACTTCATTGCGCCGTAGATCAACTCGAAAGCCTTCCTCTGTTCCTCGAACAGACCTTAACCCCTGGCGGGCCCCCCGCTCTCGCCCGCCGAGGCCACCAGAGGCGGCGACGGCCCTGGTCGGTGTCGGTCCGGTCGCGTACCGTGAAGTACGCATTGCGCGTCCCCAGGACGCCGTGCCCCCCGCACGTCCCCTTCGCCAGACCCGCTCCGCGTGCCCCGTCGCACGCGCCTTCCAACGAACAGGAGACCCTGGTGCCGGTCCTCCCTGGAGCCGAGCCGTTCCGCCACGAGGGCGGCAAGGTCGGTGTCCTCCTCTGCCACGGTTTCACCGGTTCCCCGCAGTCGATGCGCCCGTGGGCCGACCATCTGGCCGCACGCGGGCTGACGGTGTCCTTGCCCCTGTTGCCCGGGCACGGGACGCGTTGGCAGGACATGCAGCTCACCGGTTGGCAGGACTGGTACGCCGAAGTGGATCGTGCGCTACGGGAGCTTCTGGAGACGTGCGAGCAGGTCTTCGTGGTCGGGCTCTCGATGGGCGGGGCCCTGACCCTGCGACTGGCCGAGAAGCACGGTGACTCGATCAGCGGAATCGTGCTCGTCAACCCGGCGAACAAGCTGCACGGCTTCGCCGCGCACCTGCTCCCGGTGGTCAAGCACTTCGTTCCCTCCACCAAGGGACTGACCAACGACATCGCCAAGGAAGGCGGCTCCGAGGTCGGCTACGACCGGGTGCCGCTGCGGGCCGCGCACTCGGTGCGGGACTTCTTCCGGCTGGTCGACGCCGATCTGCCGCAGGTCACCCAGCCCCTCCTGCTGCTGCACAGCCCGCAGGACCACGTCGTACCGCCGGTCGACTCGGCTCGCATCCTCAGCCGGGTGTCCTCCACTGAGGTGACCGAGACCCTGCTGGAACAGAGCTACCACGTCGCGACGTTGGACCATGATGCGGAGCGGATCTTCGAAGACAGCTACGCGTTCATCTGCCGACTCGCTCCGGGTGTCGGCGACCTCAGCGGGGAGGGGACGGCCACCGGTGGCTGAGCACGACGCCGATCGCGGGGAGAGCCGCGAGGAAGACGGCGACCGCGAGCACAAGGGCAGTGGCACTCCGGCTCCGCCGGGTGGCGAGGCGGGTGCATCCGCACCGCTGGACGAGGAGGCGGCCTGGGCGGCGATCGTTGCAGGTTACGGGCAGGAGCCCCCGGATCCGCCGGGCGCGCGCCCCTTCCGGTCGATCGAGGACCTCGCGCTGCTGGAGGAGGGGCCCGAGGAGCGACCCGAAGATCCGCCTCGGGCCGAGGAGGAGAAGCCGCCGCAGCAGAAGTCGCCCGGGGCTGACCGGCCGCTGGGCAGTTCGGTCGCGTTCGCTCCCGGGGTGGGCCCGCGGGACCACCAGCTCGCGGAGCCCTCCGACGAGGACTTCGACGAGGGCGACGAGGGGCATTTCGTGCCTCCCGAGCCGCCTCCGCTGCCCACCGGCGACACCACGGCACGGTTCGCCTGGCTGGCCGTCATCGGCGGTCCGGTGCTGCTGCTCCTCGCCGTGCTGCTCCAGTGGGATATGACCTGGTGGCTGACGACCTTGGGGGTCGGCGGGTTCCTCGGCGGCTTCGCCACACTGGTCGCGCGGATGCAGCACGACGACGAGGACGGCGGTCCGGGTAGCGGCGCGGTGGTCTGAGGCCCCCACGGGACGCGGCTGCGGCCGGACGGCCCGGTGGGGGAGCCTGACCGTTCAGCAGGCAGGTACCCGCAGGGCCGCCAGGACCGGCAGGTGATCGGTCGCGGTCAGCAGGTCTCCGGCGTGCAGACCGGGTAGGCCGGTGGGCACGCCACAGCCCAGGACCTCGATGCCGGGTGTGGCGAAGACCGCGTCGATGCGTTGGTGGGGCACACGCGGGGTGGAGGTGAACTCCCCTCCCCAGGGCCGTACCGCCCAGCAGTCCTGGAGTGCGCCGGCGAGTTGACCGAAGGCCCGTCCTTCGGGGCCTTCGTTGATGTCGCCCGCCGCGATGGCGTGCCCGGTCCCCAACCGTTCCAGCCTCTCCAGCAGCATCCCCGCCTGGGCGTACCGTTCGCCCTCGCGCAGCGACAGGTGCGCGCTCAGCAAGCCGATGCGTGCGCCGGCGATGCGCACCACCGCGGTCGCGAAGCCGCGCCGGTGTTGTCCGGGGGTGAGGGGCAAGAGCACGTCCTCGGTGCGTTCCACGCCGGCCCGCAAGGAGGACATCAGCAGCGGTCCGGCGGCGGTGGCACCCCCGCTCACCACGACGAGGTCGACCTTCGAGGCGAGCCGGGCCGCGTGCTTGCGCCACCGGAAGAACCTTGGCGCTTCCTGGACGAAGACCAGGTCGGGGGCGCAGGCACGGATCACCCTGGCGAGGGCGTCCTCGTCGTCGCGAAGGGATCGGACGTTGTAGCTCAGCACCCGCAGGACGGCGGAACCATCAGGTTCCGTGCGGGAGTTGGGGAGGTCAGTGATCGCCATGGCTCCCAACATACGGAGCTGCCCGCCGCTGCCCCAGAGGGCGCGACGGGCAGTCACCGTCAGGAGGGCGGTCAGCCCTGACGGGCCAGGTCGGCCGCGCCTACGAGCCCGGCTTCGCCTCCGAGCTGGGCGGCGAGCACCTGGGCGTGGGGCCGCCACTGGCCGCCGATCAGCCAGCGCCGGAAGGACTTCCGGATCGGTTCGAGCACCAGCTCGCCCTCGTCGGAAACGCCTCCGCCGACGATGAAGGCCGAGGGGTCGAACAGGGAGGCGAGGTCGGCGAGGCCGGCACCCGCCCAGCGGGCCAGCTCGCGGAAGGAGTCGATGGCCACCGGGCATCCTTGACGGGCGGCGGCGCTGATGTGCCGGCCCTCGACGCCCTCGACGGTGCCGTCTCCGAGGGACAGCAAGATGCCCGCGTTCTCCGGTTGCGCGTTGGCGCGCTGCTTGGCGTACCGCACCAGGGCTCGGCCGGAGGCGTACTGCTCCCAGCATCCCTGGCTGCCACAACCGCACAGCAGCCCGTCGGGCACCACACGGATGTGTCCGAATTCTGCTGCTACGCCGAACCGGCCACGGCGCAGCTTGTTGCCGATGATGATGCCGCCGCCGAGGCCAGTACCGAGGGTGATGCAGATGACGTCCTCGTGCCCCTGGCCGGCGCCGAAACGGTACTCGCCCCAGGCCGCCGCGTTGGCGTCGTTCTCCACGACCACCGGCAGGCCGATGCGCTGCTCGACCTTGTCCTTCAGCGGTTCGTGGCGCCAGTCGATGTTGGGGGCGAAGAGCACGGTCGCGCGCTTGTCGTCCACGTATCCGGCGGCGCCGATGCCGACGGCCTCGATGCTGTGGCCCTTGCCGACCTCGGAGACGGCGGAACAGATGGCGTCCGTCACCCCGTCGGCGGTGGGCGGGGTGGGCACCTTGTACGTCTGGAGGATGGTGCCGCTCTCGTCGACCACGCCGGCCGCGATCTTCGTGCCGCCGATGTCGACACCGATGGTGAGTCCCATTAAGTCCCTCGGTTTCCGGTCAAGCCCCGCCACGGCCAACCGTACCCGAGCGTCCGGGTCGCCCTCCCCCTGACCGCGCGGCTCGTGCCGCCCCGCGCGGTCAGTCCAGGTCGATGCGCTGCGAGGAGGGAGGGTCCTCTCCTTCGGGGCCGTCGGGGTCGAGGGGGGCCTGCGTGCTCGTGGGGGTATCGGCCCCTCGGGTCCAGCGTTGCTCGTGGGCGTCGACCGCGGAGCGGTAGGCGGCCAGTAGTTCGCCGCCGGCGGCGGCCAGATGGCCGAAGACCTCGGGGTTGCGGTCGATGACCGGCTTGGCGGCGGACTTCGCCTGGTCGACGAGTTGCTGCACGGCGCCCTGGGCCGCCACGCCCAGGAGCGGGGCGTTCAGCGACTGCACCTTGTCGGCCACCGCCTCGAAGAGTCTGAACAGTTCCTGCGCGGCGGTGCCGGTGTCCTGGGGGCCCTGCTCGGCCCTGCGGCGGGCACGCTCGGCGGCGAGGTCCTCCGCGCAGGCGTCGGCCCAGGCGTCGGCGTCGGTTTCGGCCCCGGTGGGGCGATCGGTTGCCTCGCTCATGGTGGACTCCTGCGGGACGGCTGTTGCGGCACCTCGACGTTACCCGAACGGGTGCACCGGCCGCGGCCCCCTGGGGGCTCCCGGCGGCGGAATCAGTGGCCGGCGCCACGCTCCTTCGGCCACAGCGCGGGGTCGGGGGTGAAACGGATCCGCAGCTCTCCGTCGCTGAGCCCGGCCCCTGAGACGCTACAGCGTCGCAGTACCGAGGGCAGAGAAACGATCCGGTGAAACGATCCGGCGGTCAGGACGAGTTCGTCGCCACGACGGACCAGGCCGAGTTCGGCCCGTACCGCGCCAGGAAGGCGGAGCCGCCACACCAGGACGCCCTCGCTCGCGCGCAGGTCCTCCACCGGCCACTGCACGCGCCGCGGTCGGCCAGGCGCGGGCAGCGACCCCGCCAGTCGCTCCAGGTCGTCACGACCGCGCGGATCGTGACCGAGGTGTGCCAGCTCACCCCGCAGGAGGTCGGGATACGAGGTGGCCCATTCGTCCAGGCCCTTGTCCTGCTGGGCGGCGAGGGCGGCCAACCAGGTGTCGGCGGAGCCGCGCGGCAGGACCCGGTTGGCGATCAGTCCCTCGATCGGCACCTGGTGCAGCGCGAGGCCGAGCAGGGCGCCGCGCACGGCCTCGGTGGCGGCCGGTCCCGGCTCGGCGACGATCCGGACCGAGGTGCCGGGGTCGTCGAGGACGGCCTGCACGGCGGTCAGCTCCGCACTCCACCGGGCGGCGCTCTCGTACAGCCGCTGAGCCGGCATGGGCACGCCGGCGAGTTGGGCGAGGACAGGCCGCAGGGCCCGAGCTGCCTGGCGTTCGGGAGGCAGCAATCGCGCCAGGTAGCGGTGCAGTTGGGCGGGGAGCGCGAGGACTGCGAGGCTCTGGTGGATCGGCGGCATGTCCACCACTACGAGGTCGTAGCCGGCCGCCTCACCCACCCGACGCAGCGTGCGAAGCAGGGCGAACTGCTCGGCGCCGGGCAGTTCGGTCAGTTCCTCCTCCGCCAGCGGGCGGGCGCCCAGCATGCCGAGGACGGCCGCCCCACGCTCTTGGATGTCGGCGAACTCGTCACGGAACTGGGCGCCGGAGTCGATCTCGGCGGTCCATACCCGTGCTCCCCCGAGGGTCACCGGGACCGCCACGGGGTCGGACGCCCCCGCGGCGCCCGGCGGTCCGGGCTGGTCGACCACCGCGGCGAGCGGGCTCCCCCGGTCGCCGGAGAGCAGGAGCACCCGCAGTCCGCGCCCGGCGGCTTCGGCCGCGGTCGCCGCCGCGGTGGTGGTGCGCCCCGCCCCGCCGGGTCCAGTGACGAGCAGGATGTGCATGGTGGTGCTCCGTACCGGGCCGGGCGCGGCCGGCGCCTTCGAATGGATCGAGGCCGTGTCGGCCGTGGTTGCGGTGCCAGGTGGCCGTGCGGGGTGGTCCCGGTATGTGCCGGGACCACCGTCTCAGAGCTTCTCGACGCGCTTCTTCAGGCCGTCCAGGGCCCGGTCGATGATGACCTTCTCCGCCTTGCGCTTGATCATCCCGAGCATGGGGATCTTCACGTCGACGGTGAGCTGGTACGTCACCTCGGTGCGGTCACCACCGCCGACGGCCACCAACGTGTAAGAGCCGTCGAGCTGGCGCAGCATCTGTGACTTGACCAGGGACCAGCTCACCGAGCCGTCCGCGGACCAGGTGTAGGCAAGGACGTGGTCGTCCTTGACTGCGCCGGCATCGAGGACCAGCCGGACCTGCTCGGCGCGCCCCTGCTCGTCCCGGGACAACACCTCGGCCTGCTTGACCTCCCCGGTCCACTCCGGATAGCGGTCGAAGTCGGCGATCACGGCCATGACCTCAGCCGGGGCCGCCTCGATCGTGATGCTCGATCTCGTGTGTTCCGCCATCGCTGTGGCTCTCCTCCAGTGCGGCCGGACCGGCCGGTTCGGGGCGTGCTTGCCGGGGTGTTCGGGGCATTGTGCGGCTTGCGGGCCGCCGCGTGAAGGCTACCGCGCGGGCGAACTGCCGCCGGCCCAGGGCGGGCGGCAGCTGGAGTTCACCACTCCAGCACCCAGGGCCGGCCGGTGGCCGCGAAGTGCCCCACGTTCACGCACTCGGTCGCCCCGATGCGCATCCGCTGCACCAGCGGCTGGTGGACGTGCCCGAAGAGGGCGTAGCGGGGACGCACCCGGTGGATGGCGGCGAGGAGGGCGGCGCTGCCCCTTTCGAACCGGCGGGCGACCGTGTCGTAGCAGAGCTCGGGCACCTCGGGCGGGATGTGCGAACAGAGCACGTCCACGTCTCCGAGCGCTTCCACCTTCTGCGCGTACTCCTCCAGGCCGACCTCGTAGGGGGTGCGCATGGGGGTGGGGAGCCCGCCGCCGACGAAGCCGAAGACCCAGCCGCCGATCTCCACCCGCTGACCGTCCAGGACGGTGGTGCCCGGCCTCGCGTACTCGGGCCACAGCGCCGGGATGTCCACGTTGCCGAAGGTGGCGTAGGTGGGGGTTGGGAAGGCGCTGAACATCTGCGCGTACTGCTCGCGTACGGCGCCCTCTATCATCGCCTCCCGGTCGCGACCGGCCCAGAGGCGACGGCCGAGGGCGCGCGCCTCTTCGAAGCGGCGCTCGGTGCGCAGCCGTACGATCAGGTCGGCGTTCTCCACGCCGAAGAGGCTGGGGAAGATGCCCCGGGAGTGGTCGGCGTAGTCGAGGAAGAGCACGAGGTCGCCGAGACAGACAAGGGCGTCCGCACCCTCTTTGGCGCGGGCCAGCGCCTCGGTGTTGCCGTGTACGTCACTGACGACGTGAAGCCGTGTACGTGTACCACCCATGCGCTCACTCTAGGGGTCCCGACTCGGCGGGGTGGCCGATCAGAGGTATCCGGACCTGCGGATACGGCGACGGCCTCATGGGTGGCTACTTCCGGGTCACAAAACGGGTGGACTACCGTACGTGAAGGAGCGCCGCTGCATGTGACGCACGGAACATCTGGCCGCGACCCCCTATCCGGAACCCACTACTGGTGGGTAACGTCCGGTCGGTCCAGAACGTGGCGATGGCGCCCCAGAGGAGCAGCAGTCTTGCGCGAGTTCAGCCTTCCGGCCCTTTACGAGGTCCCGTCGGACGGGAACCTGACGGATCTCATCCGCCGTAACGCCGCGCAGCAGCCGGACACCGCCGTCATTGCCCGCAAGCGGGGATCCGACTGGGTGGACGTCACCGCCGCCGAGTTCCTCGCCGAGGTGCGGGCCGCGGCCAAGGGACTGATCGCCGCCGGCATCGAGCCGGGCGAGCGGGTCGCGCTGATCTCCAGGACCCGCTACGAGTGGGTGCTGTTGGACTTCGCGATCTGGACCGCCGGTGCGGTGACCGTACCGGTGTACGAGACCAGCTCCGCCGAACAGATCCAGTGGATCCTCAGTGACTCCGGCGCGACCGCCGCCCTCGTCGAGAGCGCCGGGCACGCCGAAGCGGTCGCCGAGATCCGCGGGCAACTGCCCGAACTGCGACACCTGTGGCAGATCGACGCGGGTGCGGTGGACGAACTCGGCGCCGCGGGTGCCGAGGTGGCGGACGCCCAGGTGGACGAGCGCAGCAGCCTGGCGAACGCCGACGACCCGGCCACCATCGTCTACACCTCGGGCACCACCGGCCGACCCAAGGGTTGCGTGCTGACCCACCGCAACTTCTTCGCCGAGTGCGGCAACGTCGCCGAACGGCTGGCCCCGCTGTTCCGTACCGGCGACTGCTCGGTTCTGCTGTTCCTGCCGGCAGCCCATGTGTTCGGCAGGCTGGTGGAGGTGGCCTCCGTATTGGCCCCCATCCGGTTGGGCTGCGTCCCGGACATCAAGAACCTCACCGAGGAGCTGGCAAGCTTCCGGCCCACGTTGATCCTGGGCGTGCCCCGGGTCTTCGAGAAGGTCTACAACTCCGCCCGGGCCAAGGCACAGGCCGACGGCAAGGGCAAGATCTTCGACGCGGCGGCGGAGACCGCGATCGCCTACAGCCGGGCCCTGGACACCCCGTCCGGCCCCTCCCTGCCCCTACGACTGAAGCACAAGCTCTTCGGCAAGCTGGTCTACAGCAAGCTGCACGCGGTGCTCGGTGGGCGCGGCGAGTACGCGATCTCCGGCGGCGCCCCGCTCGGTGAACGGCTCGGCCACTTCTACCGGGGTATCGGCTTCACGGTGCTGGAGGGCTACGGCCTGACGGAATCGTGCGCGGCCACCGCCTTCAACCCGTGGGACCGGCCGAAGATCGGCACGGTGGGTCAGCCCCTACCCGGCTCGACGGTGCGGATCGCGGACGACGGCGAGGTGCTGCTGCACGGCGAGCAGATCTTCACCGGCTACTGGAAGAACGAGGCTGCCACCGCCGAGGCGCTCGCCGACGGCTGGTTCCACACCGGCGACGTGGGCACCCTGGACGAGGACGGCTACCTGACCATCACCGGCCGCAAGAAGGAGCTCATCGTCACCGCGGGTGGCAAGAACGTGGCACCCGCGGTGATCGAGGACCGGATCAGGGCGCACGCCCTGGTCGCGGAGTGCATGGTGGTCGGCGACGGCCGCCCCTTCGTGGCCGCGCTGGTCACCCTCGACGAGGAGTTCCTGGGCCGGTGGGCCGCCGAGAACGGCAAGCCCGCCGGGGCTGACGCGCGGACCCTGCGGGCCGACCCGGAGTTGGTCGCCGCCGTGCAGCAGGCGGTGGACGATGGGAACGCGGCCGTCTCCAAGGCGGAGTCGGTACGGAAGTTCCGCATCCTCCCCTCCCAGTTCACTGAGGAGTCGGGGCACATCACCCCCTCGTTGAAGCTCAAGCGCAACGTGGTGGCCAAGGACTTCGCCGACGAGATCGAGGCGCTCTACCGGAGCTGATCCGCCACTGGTGGGGGGACAGTGCGGACCGTCGTGGTCAGCGCGGGTCCTGCGCCAGGATCCGGGCGATGTTCCGCTCGGCGAGCGCGGTGATGGTGACGAAGGGGTTCACCCCGATGGAGCCGGGGATCAGCGAACCGTCCATCACGTAAAGGCCCGAGTATCCCTTGGCCCGCCCGTATCCGTCGGTGGCCCTGCCCAACACGCAGCCGCCGAGCGGATGGTAGGTGAAGTCGTCGGCGAAGGGCTTGTTCCCGCCGAAAAGGTCGTAGCGGTACATGGTCACGTTGGCCCGGTTGATCCGGTCGAAGAGCCGCTTGGCCGACGCGACCGCGGGTCCGTTCTGACCGCGGCTCCAGTTCAGTCGAGCGGAGTCGGTGGCCGGGTCGTACGAGAATCCGGCACGCTCCGGATTCTTGGTGATGGCCAGGTAGAGGCTGATCCAGTGCTCCAACCCCATGGGCAGCGGGGCTATCTCCGCGAAGACCGGGTTGCTCGCGTTGTCCCAGTCGTCGATGCCCATGGCGGGCATCGTGGCCTGGTGGGCGCCCACGGTGTCCCACAGGTGGTTGGCGCGGGCCGTCATGATGTTGCCGTTGGGACCCCAGCCGGCGCCGACCTCGATGCTCAGGTCCGCCAGTGTGCCGCGTTCGCGGGCCCGCAACAGGATCTCCGTGGTACCGAGGCTGCCCGCCCCGAGGAACAACTGCCTACAGCCGATCTCCCGGGTCTGCACCACCCGTCCGGTGATGTCGATCCGCTGGACGGTCAGGACGTAGTTGCCGTCGCTCTCGCGGCGCACCCCACCGACCCGCTGCATCGTCTCGATGGTGACGTTGCCGGTGCCGAGGGCCGCCGCCAGGTAGGTCTTGTCCAGGCTGCGCTTGCCGTGGTTGTTGCCGTAGATGACCTCGCCGGCGAGCGCGGACTTGGTGGCCGTGCCGGCTGCCTCGCGCTGCATGTAGCCGAAGTCGTAGACGTTGGGCACGAAGACGGTGCGCAGACCGGCGCGGGCGGCGTGCTTGCGGGAGATCCTTGAGAACCGGTACCACTTGGTGGATTCGAACCAGCCGGGGTCGATGTCGTTGACGCCGAGCATCTGACGGGCCCGCGGGAAAAAGGTCCCGTACATCTCGTTCGCGTCGACCTCCGGTAGCACTTCGCTGAAGTAGTCGCGTCGCGGGGTGACAGCCATACCACCGTTGACCAGGGAACCGCCGCCCACGCCGCGGCCGAGGTAGACCGACATGCCCGCGTGGTCGACCCGGTCCAGCACCCCGGGGTAGGGGCTGATGTTCTTGTTGACGACGTCCAGCCACAGGAAGGTCGCGAGGGGGGCCTCGGTCCGAGTGCGGAACCACATGGAACGGTGGTCGGGCGCCAGGGTGGAGTTGAAGACCTTCCCGTCGGATCCGGGGGTGTCCCAGAGTCTTCCCATTTCGAGGACGAGGGTGCGCACGCCCGCCTGACCGAGGCGGAGCGCAGCGACGGCCGCACCGTATCCGGAGCCGACGACCACGGCGGGCGCGTAGTCGACGGGCTCCGGTTCGGCGGCCGTCGCGGTGGACAGGCCGATGCGGGTGAAGCCGAGCGCGGCGGCGGTCTGGAGGGCGCCGAGACCCAGTAGGTGACGGCGCGTCAGGTGAGGTGTCATGGCCGCATCATGAGCGGATTCGAGCCGTCCGCCCAGACGCGGTGTTGACAGAAATCTGAGTGACAGTCAGAGAAGCGTCTGCAGCTTCTGGGCCAGCAGGTCCCAACGCCAGCGCTCCTCGACCCACTCCCGGCCGCGCTCACCCATCCGCTTCCTCAACAGCGGATCGCCCAACAACGTCACGATCCGATCAGCCACCTCCTCGTGGCTACCGCCCCGCACCACCCAGCCCGTCTCACCGTCGAGCACCGCGTCCGGCGCCCCTCCGGAATCGCCCGCGACCACGGGCAGCCCCGTCGCGGACGCCTCCAGATAGACGATCCCGAGCCCCTCTACGTCCAACCCACCACGCCGGGTCCGGCACGGCATGGCGAACACGTCCCCAGCCCCGTAGTGGGCCGGCAGCTCCGACCACGGCACCGCACCGGTGAAGTGGACCGATTCCGCCACCCCGGTCCTCGCCGCCAGCGACCGCAGGGAGCCCTCATACGGGCCTCCCCCCACGATGAGCAGGACCGTGCCGGGCACCTCCGCGAGGATCCGCGGCATCGCCTGGATCAAGGTGTCCTGACCCTTGCGCGGTACCAACCTCGACACGCACACCACCACCGGGCGGTCGGTCAAGCCCAGTGCGGCCCGTACCGCGGCGCCACCCGAATCCGGGTGGAAGGTCTTCTCGTCGACACCCGGGGGCAGCTGCACCATGCGTGCGGCTGCCTCGTCGGTCAGTGCCCCGGCGATCCTGGACCGGGTGTACTCCCCCAGGTACGTGAGGGTATCGGTACCCTCACCGATCCGGCGCAGCAACTGCCGGGCGCCGGGCAACTGGGCCCAGCCCGCCTCGTGACCGTGCGTGGTGGCCACCAACCGCCGGGCCCCCGCCCGGCGCAGCGCCGGCCCCATCAGGGCGAGTGGCGCCGCGGCACCGAACCACACCGAGGAGCAGCCGTGTTCGCGCAGCAGAGCCACGGCCCGACGGGTCACCCGCGGCGTGGGCAACAGCATCGTCGTGCGGTCGCGGACCACCCGGAAGGGCTGCTCGGCGTCGAAGGCCGCCGTCGCCTCCTGGCCCTCGGCCCCCCGCTTCCAGGTCGAGGCATAGACGACGACCTGTTCGGGGTCCAAGCGCAACGCCATGTTGTGCAGGAAGGCCTGGATGCCACCGGGACGGGGCGGAAAGTCGTTGGTCACGATCAGGGTCTTGTGCATCGCCGCCGACAGTACCCGGCGCCCGGCGGCTCGGGGTCCGCCGCCCCCGCGTCGGCGGGTGGGCGCCCACCGTCCGCAGTGCACCGCGCCGGGCACAGCCGTCATCAGCCCAGCTCTGCGCGGACGGCGGCCCGCCAGTCAGCGGTGAACCCCGCCAGGTCCGTACCGAGGACACCGGCCAGAGCTGACTCGACGGCGCCCGCCCGCTGGGGGTGAGCACCCACCGCACAGTAGAACCGCGCCAGCCGCTCCTCCCCCCATCGCTGGGCGATCAGGCGCACGGCGAGCCAACTGCCCTCGTAGGCCCGCGCCAGCCCGTCGCCGTCGCCGGAGAAGGAGAAGGCCGCGTCAACGGGGAGCGCCCCCGGCTGCTCGCCCGCCGAGAGCGCCTCCCGCAGGGCTGGGGCCGCCTCGGCCGGCGGGCGGGAAGTGCCGCGATAGGCGACCCAGTCCGCGAACCCCTCCGACAGCCACAGCGGCGTGGACGCCGTCGTGGCGGTCCGCGTCGCCACGTGCACGGTCTCGTGGGTGAGGATGACGCGGCGCCCGACCGAGCTGAGCTCGGCGTAGGCCTCAGGATTGACCACCACCCGGTCGGACGGAGCGGGGACCGAGCCGACCTGTCCGGTGGTGACCGCGCCCATCCCCCGGTACGACGAGGCGGAGGAGCCAAGCAGCTCGGCCATCGCCTGGAGCGAGGCGGGCACCAGGACCAGCGTCCGCTCCGCCCACGGCTCGGGCCAGGCCGCCGAGACCGCGGGAACCGCGCGCTGAGCCTCGTCCGCCATCGCGTCCAACTGTTCCCGTGGGTGCCCCACTCCCAACAACAGCACCCGCTGCGTGCGCACGGCGGTCACCGGACCCTGCTCCCACAGCTGCGGCGGCACGCCCCGGCCGCGCTCATCGCCCGTGACCTGCCAGTGGCCGCCCCGCA
This sequence comes from Streptomyces sp. NPDC006879, assembly GCF_042869595.1. Lineage (NCBI taxonomy): Bacteria > Bacillati > Actinomycetota > Actinomycetes > Kitasatosporales > Streptomycetaceae > Streptomyces > Streptomyces sp. NPDC006879. The sequence goes on along the minus strand of NZ_JBIAGC010000024.1, from coordinate 72,241 downwards.
CGCGGGCGGATACCTGCCGGTTCTGAGTCACCGGCACACGGTCATGGCCCTCGATCCGGTAGCGCAGTTCCACCTCGGCTACGGCGGTGTCCCCGTGCCGGTGGACCTGCTGCGTCCGGTACTCGAAGGACGCGAGCGGAACCTCACGGAGGTTCGTGAACTCCTCGTGCGCCCGTTCCCGCGCCGGTCCCTCAAGGGCGCCCAGCCAGCCCGCCTCGTCCCGGGCGAGCAGGGCTCCCGCCCGGCTCGCCAATGACACGGTGATCTGCCCGGCAGCGGGATCCGCCGGAGAGCCGCAGCCGGGAAGGAACGTGGCGAGCAACATCGCCAAGAGCAGGGCGAGTCCCGCCCTTGCAACCGCTGCCCCAGTGGCCTTCACCCGTCGATCGTACGGGCGGGCCGGCGACTCACACTCGGGTGACGGTGGCCACCGGCATCATCCCCACCGGGTCGTAGCGCACCGGAGCTCCCGGGTAGGGGGCGTGGATGACCTGCCCGTTGCCCACGTACATCCCGACGTGGCTGGCGTCGGAACGGTAGGTGACCAGATCACCCGGTCGCGCCTCGGACAGCGGGATCCGACGCCCGGCAAAGCGCTGCGCCTGGGACGTGCGCGGCAGCGAGATCCCCGCCTGCCGGTAGGACCAGACCATCAGGCCCGAGCAGTCGAAGCCGGAGGGGCCGGTGGCACCCCACACGTAGGGCTTACCCAGAGCGCCACGGACCGCGTTCACGGCCGCCGCGGCCCGAGCGGAGGAGGCGCCACCGGCTCCGGCGATCAACTCGGCGGAGGCCTGGTCCCGACCGCCGGACCGGGAGGCACGTTCGAAGGCGGCCCGGTCCGCGACGGGCATTTCGTTGAGCAGTTTCCGAGCGAGGGCCAGCTTGGCGGTGACGGCTCGCTTGTGGCGGGCCACGTCCGCACGAAGTCGGTCGAGTTCGGCCAGCTTGCCGAGCGCCTCTTGACGCTGCTGGCCCAGTTGACGCTGGGCGCGGCGCAGTTCGCCAAGGCGGCCGGCTTGGCGGGCTGTGAGTCGGCCCAGGGCGGAGGCCTTGTCGAGGTAGTCATCGGGGTGTTCGGAGAGCATCAGGGCGAGACCGGGGTCGATGCCGCCGGAGCGGTACTGGGCTCCCGCGTACCCACCGAGTACTCCGCGCATGGTGTTGACGTCCTGTTGGGTGCGGGCCACCGCGTCCTGAAGGGATCCCATTTGCCCGCGGAGCTCCTTCGCCCGCTCCCCGGCCTCGTTGTAAGCCTCGGTCGCCCGTTCCGCCTCGGTGAACAGCCGGTCGACGCGGGCCCGGGCGCCGCCTTCGGGAGTGGTGGGCTCAGCGAGTGCCGGTCCGGCGGAGATGGCCGCCGCGGCGGTCGCGACCGCCGCGGCGGATAGGACGGTGACCCGGGTGCTCCGGTCGGGGCCCGACGGCACGGACCTGCGATGGGACGCCACAGAAGACCGACTCCCTTCCGCTGCGCGGCCGGTGCCGCCCTGGTGGGCGGACGAGTGCCGGGTGCCGCGCGGGCAGACAGTAGCCGCGCGGCCACGCCCCCACCAACGACCGCGGACCGGGCGCCGGGCTCCACCCCGCCCTGGGGCGCAGGTCATGGGCACGAGAGGGCGACAGCCATGCGCATCGGAATTCGCCCGGATGGGCGGCTCCGGAGCGTCGCACGGGCCTGCCGCCCGGGGAACGTCGGTTGGTCGCGGGCCGCCGTGGTCCACGGAGGTACCGCCCGTGCTCAGGAACAGGGCCCGGGGCAGGTGAGGGAAGGCGCGTCGTACGTACGGGGCCCACCGAAGGGCGGTCCGCTTCCGGGGCGGACCGGGAACACCTCGGCCGACGTCATCAAGGGGACGTCGGCCGGTGCGTCATCGCCGGCACCGTCACGGACACAGCTGGCGGCGTTCGCCCGGAGGCGGAGGCGGAATCAGATGCGGACGCCGAACTGGAAGGGCATGTTGTTCATCGACTCGTACTTCACGCCGCCGCGCGGGTTGGAGGCGTGCAGGGTCATGCCGTTGCCGGCGTACAGACCCACGTGGTGCAGGTCGCCGTAGAAGAAGACGAGGTCGCCCGGCTGGAGCTGGCTGCGGCCGATCCGAACACCGTCGTTGACCTGGGTGAAGGTGGTGCGGGAGATGGAGACACCGGCCTGCTTGTAAGCCCACTGTGTCAGGCCCGAGCAGTCGAAGGAGTTGGGGCCCGTGCCTGCGGGGACGTAGGCGGACCCCAGCTTGGTCTGGGCAGCCGCGAGGGCCGCGCCGGCCCGGCCGGAGGGCTTGACCTTGCCGAGGTCGGGGCTGCGGTCGCCACCGCCCGAGCGGTTGGCCCGCTCGTTCTCCTCTTCCCGGAGCTTCGCCTTCTCCGCGGCGGTCAGGGAGTTGAGGAGCCGTTGGGCTTCGGCGAGCTTGGCCTGGACATCGGCCTTCTTCTCGCTGAGTACCTTGCGGGTCTCCGAGAGGTCCTTGAGCTTGCCCGCGGCCTCTTGGCGCTGCTGCGCGAGAGCGCGCTGCTTGGCCTGGATCTTCTGGACGGCCTCCAGCTGCTTCCCGCTCAACTGGTCGAGCGAGGCGGCCTTGTCGAGGTACTCGTCGGGATCGGCGGAGAGGAAGAGCTGCACGGACTCGTCGAAGGCGCCGCTGCGGTACTGGGCACTCGCTATCTGGCCCAGACCCGCGCGCAGTTCGTTGAGCTCGGCCTGTCCGCGGGCCACGGAGTCCTGGAGGTTGCTGATCTGCTCCTCCAGCTTCTCCTGGTTCTCCTTGGCGCCGTTGGCCTTCTCCGTCGCCTGCTCCGCCTGGTCGTAGAGGGCGTCGACCTTGGCCTTGACCTCGCTCTTGGTCGGCTTGGGGTCGGCGTGCGCGGCCTGGGAGGTAAGGGCCACGGCTGCCGCCGCGGTCGCGGTGAGTACGGTCACGCGCGCACGGTTCGGCTGCTTGGGTCGACGGTGGGACGCCACGGAGGCGAGCTCCTCTTCCTAGAGCCGCCGATCGAACGCAGACTCGGCGGACCTTCGCCTGACACTCCGAATGAGCGATCAACCGCACGAAGGTTTGGGTCCAGACCCTAGTGACCGATCTGTGATCAGTTCAAATCCTGCCGGGAAAAAAGTGGCTCCTGGGCATCGATCTTTACCAACATCACACAGGGGGTAGCTACGAGTTGACCCTACGTTCCGGCAATTCGGGCATTACGTACAGCAGTTACGAGACACGCGAAAGCCGCTTCAGTAGCAGGACCGAAGCAACCGGACGAGCCCCTGCCTTGGCCACTCCGTCCGCGACTTCCCGGTCGGCGGAGACCACCACCACCGGTCGCCCAGGCGGCTCGGCGCGCACGAGTTGACGGATCAACTCGTCCGCGGTGACCCCCGGCTTGGAGAAGAGCACGCGCACCCCGCGCGGCGGCGCGAGGAGCACCGGCGCCGCGAGCTCCGCGCCATCGAAGACACAGGTCATCTCGGCACCGGTCTGCGCGGCGAGCATGGAGAGCCCCCCCAACAAGCGCAGCCGCTGCTGTTCGAGCGGCATCGTCGGATAGCCGGTCTTGGTGACGTTGTAGCCGTCCACCACCAGATGCGCCTGGGGCAGCGCCAACAACTGGTCGAGCAGCGCGGGATCGGTCTCCGAGAGCGCTCGGGCCGCGATGTCCTTCGGCGTCATCCGCCCCGGCTCCACCGCGTCCACCAGATCCGCCGGGCGGACCGAGGCCGGAGGCAGGGCGAGCTCGCGCCGCAGCCCCTGGGCCGACTCAAGGACGGTGTCCAACAGCAGCCGCAGACGCATGTCCTCCGTACTGCGCCCTTCGCGCACGGCCCGTCGGCCGGCTTCGACCGCGGCCTCGGCTTCGTGCAGTTTGGACTTCAGACGCCGACTCTCGCTCTCCGCCGTGGCCACCTGAGTGGCGGCCTCATGCCGGATCCCGTCGATCTGCACGGTCAGCTTGCGCAGGGCCGCTTCGCCCCGCTTGATGTCGCTTTGCGCACTACGCAGCTTGCGCTGAAGCGATTCGGCTTCCTTGCGGGCGGCCTCCAGTTCGTGGCGCAGGCGTTCGGTATCCAGCCTCGTCTGCTCACGAGCCTGAGCGAGTTCGGCACGCAGGCGGTCGAGTTCCCGCCGGTTCTCCTCGTCGGCCCGCTCGGCGTCAGCACGCTGGGCCTCCTCGCCCGCCGCCGCGACCAGCTTCACCCAGCCGACCGGGCGCAGGACGTACGCGGCGGCGGCCACGTCCAGGGGATCGGCGGCGGCCGGTGGCGCGCCCGCCTCCAAGGCGGCGGCCAGTTCCGGCTGCGCCTGCGTCAGCTTCTCGCCGATACGAGCCCGGAAGGCCGGATCGCTCTCCAAGGCCGCTGCCATCGCGTTCCCGGCGAACTTGGCCCGCCGGGTCGGGGTGAACCGGGCGTACTGCCGCAACTGGGTGGGCAGATCGCCGACCACCAACGCACCGAAGGCGTCCGAGACCAGCGCGACGACCCGGCGCCGCACACCGTCCGGCAGCGGGCGGTCGAGCACTTCCGCGGCGCGGTCGGCCGCACCGGCCGACTCAGCGCCACTCGTGGGCTCCACCATCGCTCACCCCACTACCGTCCTTGAAAGGGGGCGACTCCCTCAGGAGCCGGCACCCGGCCTGTCTACGAGCTCGATCTGGTCCACCGCGTTGCACCAGCGGCACCGGACCGATTCGATGTTCTCACTGACGACCTCGCGCTCCTCGACCTTGGGATCCCCGGCCAGGTCCAAATGGACGTACTCGACGACCTTCGAGGAACGCGTGACATCGAAGCGGGTGAGGTTGCCGCACAGGGTGCAGCGCCACCGAGTGGTGGCGGTCGGCAGGGGAACCGTCATCGCGTCCGCGTCTCCTTAGCGTTTCGCTTACGTACTGAACGTAACCCTACGGCGTGTTAGTAGCCCGGGTGGAGCACGGTCCGGCATCGGAGGTGGGGGGCGGACAGGCGTGCGAGGCCCGGCGGGGCGAACTGTTCCCGTCCGTGCCGTTACGCCATGCTCTATGCCCATGACCGTACGGTGGGGGGCCACCAAGGGCCCCTGGGTGACCTGTGCCCTGATTGCCTCCTGCTGCCTCGTCTTCCTCATCGGGCCCGTCTCCGGCCTGAACCCCGTGTACGGCAGCGGAGAACAGCTGCTGGCCGCGCAGACGGAGTACTTCCGCCACTGGGGGGTGGTCCCCGACGAACTCTTCTCCGGCTCGCCAAGGGCCGCCCTCACTCCGCTGACCGCCCTGTTCGTACACGGAAACTGGCTGCACCTGCTGGGCAACATGCTGTTCCTGTACGTCTTCGGCACCATGACGGAAGAGCGGCTCGGCCGAGCCGAGTTCGCCCTCTTCTACCTGGCCGGCGGCTACCTAGCCCTGATCGCCTACGCCGCCGCCCACGCCGACTCCCCACAGACACTGGTGGGGGCCTCCGGTTCCATCTCGGGAGTGCTCGGCGCCTTCCTGTGCCTCTTCCCCAAGGCCAGGGTGACCACTTTGCTGCCCTTCCTGCTCTTCCTCCCGCTGCGCCTGCCCGCCTGGATCGTCCTGGTGTTCTGGTTCGCCGTGCAGTGGGTGGCCGCACACCGCCAGATGGACGGCCCCGGGGTCGCCTACCTGGCCCACCTGGTGGGGTTCTCGCTCGGCTTCCTCTACGCCTGGGGACGTTTCCGGCATGCGGCTAGAGTGAGGGCCCCAGCCACGGCGACCGAGGGAGACAGCCAGCCGTGATCACCGCGATCGTCCTCATCAAGACCAGCGTGGACCGCATCCCCGAGATCGCCGAGTCGATCGCCGCGCTGGAGAACGTCAGCGAGGTGTACTCCGTCACCGGCACCTACGACCTGATCGCCCTGGTACGGGTGGCCCGCCATGACGACCTGGCCGACATCATCCCGGGCCGGATCAGCAAGATCCCCGGTGTCGAGGTGACCGACACCCACGTCGCCTTCCGCACCTACTCCCAGCACGACCTCGAAGCCGCCTTCGCAATCGGACTGGACGCCTGAGCCGCCACCTGCTCGGGTCCCGGCACGGGCGACGGACCTCGGCTCACAGCTCCGGTACGCAGCGGCCTGCCTCGGTCCGGTAGCGCCACCGGGCTCCGTCCCTGACCAGCGAGGCGACGGCCCCCACGAAGCGCTCGATGTGCTCGTCCGGGGTACCGGCCCCGAAGCTGACCCGGATGGCGTTCAACGGGCGGTCAGCGGAGTTGGCGGCGCCGCCACCGCACTCACCGGGCTGGTGCTCGTCACCGCCCACCAGCGTGCGCACCAACGGATGGGCACAGAAGAGGCCGTCCCGGACCCCGATCCCGTACTCCGCGGAGAGCGCGGCGGCGAAGTGCGAGCTGTTCCAGCCCTCCACCAAGAAGGAGAGCACTCCCACCCTGGGCGCGTCATCGCCGAACAGCGAAAGCACCCGCACCTGGGGAACCTGTGCAAGGCCGGCCCTCACCCGGGCGAGAAGAGCCTGCTCGCGGGCGACGAGTCCGTCGAAGCCTGCCTCCGTCAGAGCCCGACAGGCGGAGGCGATGGCGTAGACGCCGACCACGTTGGGTGAGCCTGCCTCGTGCCGCGCCGCACCCGTGTGCCATTGCACCTGCACCGTTCCGTCCTCGGCACGCGCCACCGTCCGGGAGGCGCCACCGCCCGCAAGGTACGGCTCGGCCCGCTGGAGCCAATCGGACCGCCCGGCCAACACGCCGGACCCGAAGGGCGCGTAGAGCTTGTGCCCGGAGAAGGCCACCCAGTCCACGTCCAGTTCACGGACGGACACCGGGTGGTGCGGGGCCAACTGCGCGGCGTCCAGCACGATCCGGGCCCCGTGGGCGTGCGCGGCGGCGGCCAGTTCCGCGACCGGCCAGAGCTCCCCGGTGACGTTGGAAGCTCCTGTGACGCACACCAGCGCCGGACCGTGGGGGTCGCGGTCGGCCAACGCCGACTCCAGCGCCGCGACCGCGGCGGCCGGGCTGTGCGGGGCGTCGAGCCAGGTCACCGGGGAGTCGCGCCACGGCAGGAGGGAGGCGTGGTGCTCGGTTTCGAAGACGAACACCTGGCAGTCGGCGGGGAGGGCGGCAGCCAGCAGGTTCAGTGAGTCGGTGGTCGAGCGGGTGAAGACGACCTGGTCTTCGGGGCGGCAGTCGAGGAACTCGGCTACGGTCCGCCGGCTGGCCTCGAAGAGGTCCGTGGAAAGTTGGGAGAGGTACCCGGCCCCGCGGTGCACGCTGCCGTAGTACGGGGCGTAGGCGGCGACGTCTTCCCAGACCCGCTGGAGAGCCGGGGCGCTGGCGGCGTAGTCGAGGGCGGCGTAGCCCACCTCTCCGCCGGTGACCAGGGGGACGCTGACCTCGCTACCGAGGACGGGCAGCGGTGCGGCGTGGTCGGCGGGGGCGCGACACGCGGTGTGGGCTTCGGCGTACAGGTGTGCGGACATGGTGGTATCTCCCGGCAGAACAGGCGAAGGCTTCAGGAAGGTCCCGGACGCACCGCGCGCGAGCGCCTGGTGTCACGGGAGTCGTCTCAACACCCGCAGGAGTTCCGGGTGGAGGTGAAGAAGGGGCGTGATCGCCCTATCGCATTCGCTGGTGCACGAAAAAGCTCCTCGACGGACCAGGACCCCTGGTGGTTCGAGGGGTCCGCGCTTGCCGTGGACCTCGCTGCCCACAGCCCGGTCATCACCCGGGGCACCCCGCCACGGACGGAGGGTTGCCGGACAGCAAGCCGGGGCCTGAACGCTGTCACTCGTGACCTGATCAGCATCCTGCCATACGCGCGGAGAACTTCGAGCCCCGGTCCGCCATGCGGACCGGGGCTCGAAGGACGCCCCTGCGCCTTGCGAGGATCCGCAACTGACACCGCGCGCTGCTTTTCACGGGCGGAACGCGGCAGCGCCCTCAGGTGTTGCTGGCGGCCACCCAGCGTTCAAGAGCCGCCCGGGCCGAACCGGAGTCGATGGATCGGGCGGCCCGGTCGATGCCTGCGGCGATCTGCTCGGTGAGCCCACCCTCGCCCGGCTCCAGTGCCACCAGCGCGGCTGCGGAGTTCAGCAGGACCGCATCGCGCACCGGCCCCCGCTCCCCGGCCAGCAGTCGCCGTGCCACGTCCGCGTTGTACGAGGCGTCCGCGCCCCTCAGGTCCTCGACGGGCACCAGATCGATGCCGACCTCACGCGGGTCGAAGGAGTGCTCCTCCACTCGGCCCCCGCGCACCCACCACACCTTCGACGTGGCCGTGGTGGTGAGTTCGTCCAGGCCGTCGTCGCCGCGGAACACCAGGGCGGAGGAACCGCGTTCGGCAAGGACCCCGGCGACGATCGGGGCCATCCGCGCGTCGGCGACGCCGGTGGCCTGGGCCCTGACGCGGGCCGGGTTGGTCAGCGGGCCGAGGAAGTTGAAGGTGGTGCGGATGCCCAGCTCACGCCGGGCCGGGGCAACGTGCCGCAGGGCGGGGTGGAACTTCACCGCGAAGCAGAAGGTGATGCCCGCCTCCTCGGCGACCTCCGCCACCCGGGAAGGCGCCAGGTCCAGGTTGACTCCGAGCTTCTCCAGGACGTCGGAGGCCCCGCTGGCTGAGGAGGCTGCCCGGTTGCCGTGCTTGACGACCTTGGCTCCGGTGCCGGCCACCACGATGGCCGACATGGTGGAGATGTTGACGGTCTTGGCGCCGTCCCCGCCGGTACCGACGATGTCGACGCTCCGGCCGGGCACGTCGATCAGGTTGGCGTGGGCGTACATCGTGCGCACCAGGCCGTTGATCTCCGCCACCGTCTCGCCCTTGGCGCGCAGCGCGACCGCGAAGCCAGCGATCTGTGCGTCGGTGGCCTGCCCCCGCATGATCTGGTCCATGGCCCAGGCGGTGTCGTCGGCGGTCAGGTCGCAACCGCTGAGCAGGGCGTCGAGGACGGCCGGCCAGGCGCGGGCCGCCACGCTGTCGCCGCCGGCCGGGGTCGCAACGTTCATGGTCCGCTCCTGATGGTCCACTGTCGAAAAGGGAAGGGCTTCAGCCTATCCAGCCGGCTGGGACGGCAAAGAGCCCCGTCCAGCGTGTGGACGGGGCTCTTGCCGTGGCGACCTATGGCCGGAAGGACCGGCCGGGGTGGGGATCAGTGGTGGCCGTGGCCGCTCTGGATCTCCCGGTACTCCTCGGCCGAAGGCTTCGGAATCTGCTGGTCCGAGCCGAAGTAGCCCTTGCTGAGCCTGGCCCGGAGCTTCTCCTTCAGCGGGACCTTGCGCTCGACTCCGTTCTCGTCGACCGTCGGGCCGATTTCGATCGGCTGGTACTGCTCGTGCGCGGTGAGGGTGTGGAGCTGGCCCTGCGAGAGCGGCTCGTGGACCTCGACGAACTCACCGTGCGGGAGCCGCTTGATGATGCCCGTCTCGCGACCGTGCAGCACCTTCTCACGGTCCCGGCGCTGGAGGCCCAGGCAGATCCGCTTGGTGATCAGGAAGGTGATCACCGGGGCGACGAAGAAGCCGATCCGGCAGAACCAGGTAATGCTGTTGATCGACAGGTGCAGGTACTGGGCGAACATGTCGTTGCCACCCGCGATCAGCAGCACGACGTACCAGGTCAGCCAGGCCACACCGAAGGCCGTACGGGTCGGCGCGTTGCGCGGCCGGTCGGCGATGTGGTGCTCACGCTGGTCACCGGTGATCCAGGCCTCGACGAACGGGTAGACCGCGATCGCGACCAGGACCAGCGGGAAGATCACCAGCGGGACGAACACACCCATGACCAGGGTGTGGCCCCAGAGGTTGATCTCCCAGCCCGGCATGGCGCGGATGAGGCCCTCGGAGAAGCCCATGTACCAGTCGGGCTGTGCGCCCGTGGACACGTGGTCCGCCCGGTAGGGGCCCAGCGCCCAGATCGGGTTGATCGAGGCGACCGCCGAGATGATAGCGATGACGCCGAAGACCAGGAAGAAGAAGCCACCGGCCTTGGCCATGTAGATCGGCAGCAGGGGCATGCCGACGACGTTCTTGTTGGTCTTGCCCGGGCCTGCGAACTGGGTGTGCTTGTGGTAGAAGACCAGGATCAGGTGCGCCACCACCAGGCCGAGCATGATGCCCGGCAGCAGGAGGATGTGGACCGAGTAGAACCGGGCCACGAAGTCGCCGCCGGGGAACTCGCCTCCGTAGAGGAAGAACGACAGGTAGGTACCGACCAGCGGGACCGACAGGATCGCGCCTTCCATGAAGCGCACGCCGGTTCCGGAGAGCAGGTCGTCCGGCAGCGAGTAACCGGTGAAGCCGGTGAACATGCCGAGGACCAGCAGCAGGAAGCCGAAGACCCAGTTGACCTCGCGGGGCTTGCGGAACGCGCCCGTGAAGAACACGCGCATCATGTGGACCATCATCGCGGCGATGAAGATCAGCGCGCCCCAGTGGTGGATCTGCCGGATCAGCAGACCGCCACGGACGTCGAAGCTGATGTCCAGCGTCGAGGCGTAGGCCTCGGACATCCGGACGCCCTGCATCGGCACGTACGAGCCGTGGTAGACGACCTCGTTCATGCTCGGGTGGAAGAACAGCGTCAGGTAGACACCCGTGAGGATGACGATGATGAAGCTGTAGAGGCAGATCTCACCGAGCATGAAGGACCAGTGGTCCGGGAAGATCTTGCGCATGTTGGCCTTGGCCAGGCCGTAGATGCCAAGGCGGCCGTCGGCCCAGTCGGCAAGGCGCTCGCCCTTGCCCGGCTGCGGCTTCTCAGTGGTGATGGTGCTCATCCGCGCTCCCAGAAGGCAGGACCGACGGGCTCGTCGAAGTCGCCGAGCGCCTCAAGGAAGCCCTCGTCGTTCACGCCGATCCGCAGCTGCGGAAGCGGGTGACCGGCCGGGCCGAAGATGACGCGGGCTCCGTCGGAGAGGTCGAAGGTGGACTGGTGGCACGGGCACAGCACATGGTGCGTCTGCTGCTCGTACAGGCTGATCGGGCAGCCGACGTGGGTGCAGATCTTCGAGTAGGCCACGATTCCCTCGTGGGACCACTCCAGTTCCTGCTTGTCCTTGATGTCCTCCGGCTTGATGCGGACGATCATCAGGGCGGCCTTGGCGATCTGCACCTGGAAGTCGTGTGCGTCCTCCTCCAGCCCCTCGGGCTGGACGAAGGTGAGCGACCCGACCGCGACGTCCTCGGGACGCAGCGGCTCCAGGGTGTTCTGGTTGATCAGCAGCTTGCCCTTGGCCCACATGGTGTGGCGGAGCTTGCTCTCGGGCAGCGGGCCGAGGTCGCGCAGCAGCACGACACCGGACAGCGGAACCAGCGAGAGCGCGCCGAACATCGTGTTGCGCAGGAGCTTACGGCGCGGGAAGTCCGATTCACGGACGCCGTCCGCGAAGTCGGCCATGACCTTGGCCTTGAGCTCCGGGGGAGCCTCGATCGGGTGCCGCTCGTCCGCCATCTCCTCGTCGGACATGAGCGTGCGGGCCCAGTGGACGGCACCGGCACCGATGCAGAACAGGGCCAGGCCGAGGGTCCACCCCAGGGCGAAGTTCAGGGCGCTCACGTGACCGAAGGGCCAGATGTACACGATCTTGCCGACCGGGAAGATCACGTAGGACGCGATGAAGCCCACGGTCGCCAACATCGACAAGGTGAACAGCAGGGCGACCGTGCGCTCGGAGCGCTTGGCCGCCCGTTCGTCGATGTCCTGGATGCGCGGCTTGTGGGGCGGCAGGCCCGGGTCGGCGAACGGGTCTTCCGCGATGGCGGTCACCGTGCCGGCGTGTGTGGTGCCCTGCTCGCTCGGCAGGTTCTCTTCAGGGATGTCTTGGCTACTCATGACTTCTTGGCCTTAGCGGTGTGGGCCGCGACCCAGACGGCGACAGCAATCAGCGCACCCAGACCGAAGATCCAGCCGAACAGGCCCTCACTGACCGGGCCGAGGCCACCGAGCTTGAGGCCACCGGGGCTCGCCGAGTCCGGGCTGTTGACGGTCTGCAGGTACGCGATGATGTCCTTCTTCTCCTGCTCCGGCATGGTCGTGTCCGGGAAGGAGGGCATGTTCTGCGGGCCGGTGAGCATGGCCTCGTAGATGTGCTTCGCGGAGACGCCCTCAAGGTTCGGGGCGTACTTGCCGTTCGTGAGCGCGCCGCCCTCACCGGTGAAGTTGTGGCACTGGGCGCAGTTGTTGCGGAACAGCTCGCCACCCCGGGCGATGTTCGCACCGGCCGGGTCGTACTGCTTCTCGGTGGGCACGGCCGGGCCGGCGCCGAGGGAGGCGATGTACGCGGCCAGCTGGTCGATCTGCGCCTGCGTGTAGATGGCGGGCTTCTTGGGGATCTGCGCGCCGGGCTGCTGGGCGGGCATGCGTCCCGTGCTCACCTGGAAGTCGACGGCTGCGGCGCCGACGCCTACCAGGCTCGGGCCGTCAGAGGAACCCTGACCGCCAGTTCCGTGGCAGCTTGCGCAGCCCACGGCGTACAGCTTGGCGCCTTCCTCGATGGCGAGGGACTGGGCGGATTCATCGGCCTGCGCCTTGCCCGCGGGCGCGAAGGCGGCATACAGCCCCCCAGTGGCCGCCAGCGCGAGGAGTAGAACGACGACCGCCGCCAGCGGATGGCGTCGTCGTGCGGAGAGCTTTTTCACGGATTACCCCGGTGTCAGGATCTTCTGCGTCGGTGCTTGCTGGATGTGTGCCGGGCCGGGCCCGGCTACGTGATCGCTACTTGATCAGGTAGATCGTGGCGAAGAGGCCGATCCAGACGACATCGACGAAGTGCCAGTAGTAGGACACGACGATGGCCGAAGTGGCCTGTTCATGGGTGAACCTCTTGGCCGCGTAGGTCCGGCCGAGGACCAGCAGGAAGGCGATCAGACCGCCCGTCACATGCAGACCGTGGAAGCCGGTGGTCAGGTAGAAGACCGAGCCGTACGGTCCCGACGAGAGCGAAAGGCCCTCGTGCTTGACCAGCTCGGTGTACTCGAACACCTGACCGCCAATGAAGATGGCACCCATGACGAAGGTGATGATGAACCACGTCCTGAGCTTCTTCACGTCCCCGCGCTCGGCGGCGAATACGCCGAGCTGGCAGGTGAGCGAGGAGAGCACCAGGATCGTGGTGTTCGTCGCCGAGAAGGGGAGGTTCAGGAAATCCGCCTGACTCTCCCAGTACTCGGCTCCGGTCACCGATCGCAGGGTGAAGTACATCGCGAAGAGGGCCGCGAAGAACATCAGCTCGGAACTCAACCAGATGATGGTTCCGACGCTGACGAGGTTCGGCCGATTGACCGTCGGGTGCGCGTGCCCGGTTTCTACTGTCGTTGCTGTCGCCACGACCGACATTATGTCGGTCGCTTATCCCGCCCTCACCCCGGGGGGTGCCGTTCGGAGTGTCCGCACCCCGTGCACAGCTCGAACGGCCCATCGACGGCCACCTCGAAACGATGTTGACAGGCCGTCGGACGGAGTAGCATCCCGCCCATCCGCAAGACCCGAAAGCGTGGCTCCGCCAGTTCAACGACGAGCTCAACGACAGCAGCGTGGAGGAACAATGCAGGCGACTGCGACGGTCCTGGTCTACAGCGACGACGCCAACACCCGGGAACAGGTCCGGCTCGGGGGGGGGGGGGGGGGGGGGGGGGGGGGCGCCGGGCGGGGGGGGGGGGGGGGGGGGGGGGGGGGGGGGGGGGGGGGGGGGGGGTGTGGGGGGGGGGGGGGGGGGGGGTTTGGGGTGGGGGGGGGGGGGGGGTGTTATAGAACGAGGTTGGGGGGGGGGGGGGGGAGGGCCA
>NZ_JBIAGC010000024.1:50350-58501 GCF_042869595.1 Streptomyces sp. NPDC006879 | reverse complement strand
CGCCCGCCCCCCCCCCCCCCCCCCCCCCCCCCCCCCCCCGCCCCGCGCCCCCCGCCGCCCCCCCCCCCCCCCCCCCCCCCCCCCCCCCGCCGGTGGAGTTCGTGGAGTGCGCGACCCTGGACGGCGTCCTCAGGGCTCTGGAGCGGGGCGGCGTGGACGTCTGCGTCCTCGACGGGGAGACCACCCCCGCGGGCGGCATGGGCGTCTGCAGGCAGATCAAGGACGAGATCTTCCACTGCCCTCCCGTGCTGCTCCTCATCGGTCGCCCCCAGGACGCCTGGTTGGCCACCTGGAGCCGCGCCGACGCCGCCGTGACGCTGCCGGTGGACCCGGTGGACTTCCCGGAACAGTTGGCCGCCGTGCTGCGCGCCCGCCTCTCCGTCGAGCACTGACGCAGCGCTCGGATCCACCGGGTGCGGCACCCGCAGGAGGTACCGCACCGAGGAGGGTTGGATCTCACACCTTCGGGCGCAGTCGGGCGGCGTCCTGTGGACCGCGCCCGTCGGGGGCGCCGGCCAGGAGCGCGCTGCCCTCGCGCCAGGCGTCCCAGTCGAGGTTCCAGTCCCCGAAACCGTTCCCGAAGGGGTTCATGTCCTCCCCGTAGCTGTTGATCACCTTGACGATGTCGCCCTCTCGGACGTTCTCGTAGAACCATGCGGCGTTCCCGGTGCTCATGCCGGTGCAGCCGTGGCTGACGTTCTCGTAGCCGTGCGAGCCCACCGACCAGGGTGCGGCGTGCACGTACTCGCCGCTCCAGGTGACCCGGGTCGCCCAGTACACCGGCAGGTCGTAGGAATCGGAGCTGCTGGTCGGGATCCCGATGCTGGTGCCGCGCATCCGTACGAAGTACTGCTTGCCCAGCACCACCTTGACCCCGTTGCGGGTGGAATAGCCCGGCTTTCCGGTGGTGACCGGAATGGTGTTGATCACTTCTCCGTTGCGCTTGAAGGTCAGCTGGTGCGACGCGGCATCGGTGATGGCCTCGATCCGGTCGCCGAACTCCAGCGTCAACGGGGCGGAGGCCGCCCCGTGCAGTTCGCCGACCCGGATGCCTTCCAGATTGCTGCGGACCGTGACCCTGCCGTGGGCGGGCCAGTACTCCTTCGGCCGGAAGTGCAGATTCTCGTCGTCCACCCAGTGCCAGACGCCCTCCACCCGGGGGCTGGACTCGACGAGCAGGCTCCGCTCGACCACGGCCCGTTGCGCCTTGTCCTTGACCGGCTCGCTGAGTTCAGCCGTGAGGGGCTGACCGACCCCGTAGGTGCCCGCGTCCGGGCCGAACGTGACCTTGAGCAGCTTGTGTGCCGGTGTGGTGTCGAAAGTCAGCGTGCGGCGGCCTGGGGCGCCCTGGGCGTCCTCCGTGCCCACGAGGACGGTGTACCGCGTCCCCGCGGCCATCGGGACGGTGCTGTGCCAACGACGGCCGTCCGCGCTGAGTTCGCCCGCGAGCCGGCGTCCTCGGGCGTCCTGGGCGAGCACGTCGGTGATGCGCCCCTCCTCACCCTTGGCCGTGACCTCCAGGGGGCGGTCGGGGTCCACCGGCCGGCCACCGGAGGGCTGGTTGAAGGAGACCATCTCGGCCGCGTCGTGGGGACGGGCCGCCAGCGGATTCTCCTTCGAACCACACGCGGACAGGCCGGCCCCGAGGGAAGCGACCAGCAGGGTGCAGCTGATGACCGTCCAAAGACGCGGAGATTGGCTCATAGGCACACGCTAGGGAGGGCGGGCTGACACGGCGCGCCGGGTGACTCCAAATGGGCTGCCGCCGCATCACGAAGGGCCCGAGCCCCCTGCGCTGGGGAAGCTCGGGCCCTTCGGGCACCGCTGGTCGCTGACGGATCAGCGGGTGCTACTGGTTCTGGTTCTCACCGCGGTAGTACTCGAAGACCCAGCCGAACAGTCCGATGAGGATGATCGGCGCGGAGAAGTACATCAGCCACCAGCCGAAGATGACGCCGCTGAACGCGAACGCGCCACCGATGGCCAGGGAGAGCGGCTGCCAGCTGTGCGGCGAGAAGAAGCCGAGCTCGCCGGCCTCGTCCGCGACTTCGGCTTCCTTGTTGTCCTGGGCCATCTCGTCGACACGCTTGGCCGTGAAGGCCAGGTAGTAGCCGATCATGACGGAGAGGCCGAAGGCCAGGAAGAGTGCGGTGGTTCCCGCCGGCTCCTTCGACCACACGCCGTACACCACGGCCATGGTCAGGATGAAGAGGGAGAGCCAGAGGAACATCTTGCCCTGGATCTTCACTTGCCGGCCTCCTTGCCCTCGGCGAGGGCGCTCGCACCGTGCCCGGCGTGGCCGATCTCATCGAGAGCAGCGATCTCCGGGTAGTGCAGGTCGAACGCCGGGGATTCGGAACGGATCCGCGGCAGGGTGAGGAAGTTGTGCCGCGGCGGCGGGCAGGAGGTCGCCCACTCCAGCGAGCGACCGTAGCCCCACGGGTCGTCCACCTCGATCTTCTTGCCGTACTTGGCGGTCTTCCAGACGTTGTAGAAGAACGGCAGGATCGACAGTCCGAGCAGGAAGGAGGCGATGGTGGAGATCGTGTTCAGCGCGGTGAAGCCGTCGGCGGCGAGGTAGTCCGCGTAACGACGCGGCATGCCCTCGGCACCCAGCCAGTGCTGCACCAGGAAGGTGCCGTGGAAGCCCACGAACAGCGTCCAGAAGGTGATCTTGCCGAGGCGCTCGTCCAACATCTTGCCCGTGAACTTCGGCCACCAGAAGTGGAAGCCGGCGAACATCGCGAACACCACGGTTCCAAAGATGACGTAGTGGAAGTGCGCGACGACGAAGTACGAGTCGGAGACGTGGAAGTCCAGCGGAGGCGAAGCCAGGATGACGCCGGTCAGACCACCGAAGGTGAAGGTGATCAGGAAGCCGACGGCCCAGAGCATCGGGGTCTCGAAGGACAGTGAGCCCTTCCACATGGTGCCGATCCAGTTGAAGAACTTCACACCGGTCGGAACCGCGATCAGGAAGGTCATGAAGGAGAAGAACGGCAGCAGTACACCGCCGGTGACGTACATGTGGTGCGCCCACACCGTCACCGAGAGGCCCGCGATCGCGATCGTCGCACCGATGAGGCTGATGTAACCGAACATCGGCTTGCGGCTGAAGACCGGAATGATCTCGGAAATGATGCCGAAGAACGGCAGAGCGATGATGTACACCTCTGGGTGTCCGAAGAACCAGAAGAGGTGCTGCCACAACAGGGCTCCACCGTTTGACGCGTCGAAGACGTGAGCGCCGAACTTTCGGTCCGCCTCCAGCGCGAAGAGCGCGGCGGCCAGGACCGGGAAGGCCAGCAGGACCAGCACACCGGTCAGCAGCACGTTCCACACGAAGATCGGCATGCGGAACATCGTCATGCCGGGCGCGCGCATGCAGATGATCGTCGTGATGAAGTTGACCGAGCCGAGGATCGTGCCGAAGCCGGAGAAGGCCAGACCCATGATCCACATGTCGGCGCCGATGCCGGGCGAACGGACGGCGTCCGACAGCGGCGAATAGGCGAACCATCCGAAGTCGGCGGCGCCCTGCGGGGTGAAGAAGCCCGCGACGGCGATGAGCGAGCCGAAGAGGTAGAGCCAGTAGGCGAACATGTTCAGCCGCGGGAACGCCACATCGGGCGCGCCGATCTGAAGCGGCATGATCCAGTTCGCGAATCCGGCGAACAGCGGCGTCGCGAACATCAGCAGCATGATCGTGCCGTGCATCGTGAACGCCTGGTTGAACTGCTCGTTCGACATGATCTGCGTACCCGGACGGGCCAGCTCGGCGCGCATGAAGAGCGCCATGACTCCGCCGATGCAGAAGAACACGAACGACGTGATCAGGTAGAGCGTACCGATCGTCTTGTGGTCGGTGGTGGTCAACCACTTCACGACCACGTTGCCCGGCTGCTTGCGCCGTACCGGCAGCTCGTCCTCGTACGAGGCGTCAGCTGCGGCGGCACCCTGAGGTTCGTTGAGGATGCTCACAGTTTGTTCGTCTCCGCATTCCGGGCCGGTTCAGTCTGCTCGATTCCAGCCGGGAGGAAGCCGGTCTGCCCCTTCTCGGCCAGCTCCTTCAGGTGTTGCTGGTAGCGCTCCGGGGAGACGACCTTCACGTTGAAGAGCATCCGGGAGTGGTCGACGCCGCAGAGCTCGGCGCACTTGCCCATGTAGGTGCCCTCCGCGGTGGGGGTCACCTCGAAGACGTTGGTGTGGCCTGGGATGACGTCCTGCTTGAAGAGGAACGGCACCACCCAGAAGGAGTGGATGACGTCGTTGGACGACAGGATGAAACGGACCTTCTCGCCCTTGGGGAGCCAGAGGGTCGGACCCGGGTTGCCCGTCTGGGGGTTGCGGTCACCCGGAACGCCCTTGGTGTAGACGCCCTCGGCGTTCGCCGGGAAGTCTTCCTTGTACTTGTCCGGGATCGACTCGAGTTCCTTGGACTTCGCCGCCGGCGTACCACCGGCTGCTCCGTCCACGTCCTCGATGTAGTTGAAGCCCCAGCTCCACTGGAAGCCGATCACGTTGATCGTGTGCTTCGGCTTCTCGGAGAGCGAAAGGATCTTCGCCTCGTCGCGCGCGGTGAAGTAGAAGAACACCGAGACCATGATGAGCGGCACAACGGTGTACAGCGCTTCGAGGGGCATGTTGTAACGCGTCTGCGGGGGGACCTCCACCTTGCTGCGGCTGCGCCGGTGGAAGATGACACTCCACAGGATCAGGCCCCAGACCAGCACGCCGGTGGCGAGTGCTGCGGCCCAGGATCCCTGCCACAGGGAGAGGATGCGCGGCGCCTCCTCCGTGACCGGGGTGGGCATTCCGAGGCGGGGGAAGTCTTTCCAGGTATACGAGCAACCAGTGGCGGTCGCCAGGACCAGGCCCGCAGTCAGCGCCTGCAGCAGCTTCCGCCGCATCGGGCGCCGCGGCGAGCGGTCGGAGCCGTAGGGACTCACGTAGCG
This sequence comes from Streptomyces sp. NPDC006879, assembly GCF_042869595.1. Classification (NCBI taxonomy): domain Bacteria; kingdom Bacillati; phylum Actinomycetota; class Actinomycetes; order Kitasatosporales; family Streptomycetaceae; genus Streptomyces; species Streptomyces sp. NPDC006879. The sequence continues at coordinate 53,546 of NZ_JBIAGC010000024.1, read as the reverse complement.
CCTTCCCGAGAGTCTCGGCCCGCGCGGCCGGCTGCGGCCGTCTCGCAGGTCGGTCGCCGGCCCTGACACGGGCAGGGGTTTGGATGTTTATGCGGACCAAACCCTACTGGACGCTATTTGGGGGCGCGCGGGGAGGGTGCCCAACGCGCCGCTACGGCCCCCGAAGGGGTGGCTCCCCCCAATGGGGGACACTCACGGAACCCCCGAACCCCCTCCCGTACAGGGCATCTGACGGGGCCTGAAGCTACGCCGGCACTGCTTGGACCGGCACCGGGCACCACTGTCCCCGTAGCATCCGCCCGGCCGCGCCGACCAGCGGGTTAGCGTGGTCGGATGCCGTACTTCGACACCGCTTCCGCGGCCCCGCTGCACCCGGTGGCCCGCCAGGCCCTGCTGGCCTCGCTCGACGAGGGTTGGGCCGATCCGGCCCGGCTGTACCGAGAAGGGCGGCGCGCGCGGATGCTGCTGGACGCGGCCCGGGAGGCCGCCGCGGAGGCCGTGGGGTGTCGTCCGGACGAGCTCGTATTCACCGGTTCGGGGACGCAAGCAGTTCACTCGGGCATCGAGGGGGCGCTCGCCGGCCGTCGGCGCGTCGGCACGCACCTGGTTCTCTCGGCCGTCGAACACTCCTCGGTGCTGCACTCCGCAGCCGCCCACGTGGCAGGTGGGGGCAGCACGACCGAGGTGGCCGTCGGGCGCACGGGGGCCGTGGCCGCCCCGGAGTACGCCGCCGCACTGCGCGCGGACACCGCCCTGGCCTGTCTACAGTCCGCCAACCACGAGGTGGGAACCGTCCAACCGGTGGCGGAGGTCGCCGAGTCCTGCCGCGCGCGGGGGGTGCCCCTCCTGGTCGACGCCGCCCAGTCATTGACCTGGGGGCGGGTCGAAGGCCCCTGGTCACTGCTGACGGCGAGCGCCCACAAATGGGGCGGACCCGCCGGGGTGGGCCTGCTGGCGGTCCGCAAGGGAGTGCGCTTCTCGCCCCAGGGCCCCACCGACGAGCGGGAGTCGGGGCGCGCGGCCGGTTTCGAGAACATCCCGGCGATCGTGGCGGCGGCGGCCTCGCTGCGCGCCGTACAGGCCGAGACCGCGGCCGAGGAGGGGGCCGAAGCAGCGCGGCTGCGGACCCTGGTGGATCGGATCCGGCGCCGGGTACCGCGGCTGGTGCCTGACGTGGAGGTGGTCGGCGACCCGACACGAAGGCTTCCGCACGTGGTCACCTTCTCCTGCCTCTACGTCGACGGCGAGAGCCTGTTGCACGGACTGGACCGGGCGGGCTTCTCCGTGTCCTCCGGCTCCTCCTGTACGAGCAGCACCCTGACACCCAGCCATGTGCTGCGCGCGATGGGCGTTCTCTCCGAGGGCAACATCCGGATCTCCCTGCCCATGGGCACCAGCGCCGAGGAGGTCAACCGGTTCCTGGAGGTGCTTGCGCAGACGGTGGCCGAAGTCCGCCACTCGCTCGGGGCACCGACCGGCGCGACCCCCTCGGCCGCGGTACCGGGCGGGGAGTGCGACGCCCTGGTGGTGGACGCGATCGGGGAGCGTTGCCCGGTGCCGGTGATCGAGTTGGCGAAGGTGATCGAGGACGTCCCGGTCGGCGGGACCGTCACGGTGCTGGCCGACGACGAGGTGGCCCGGCTGGACATCCCGGCCTGGTGTGCGATGCGGGGCCAGGAGTACCTGGGCGAGCGGCCGGCGGACCAGGGGGTTGCGTATCTGGTCCGCCGGCTCAGTTGAGGGCTCGCGCCTGGACGGGCACCAGCGGCGAGAAGGTCGGGCCCCGGTGGCGCGATGGGCGGCCATCCGGGACGAAGGCGCCCGCAGCGGCTCGGGCGCGCCAGCTCGGAGTCAGGCCAGTCGGGCCTGGACCTCTGCTGCGGCGACCTCACCGTACGCCTTGGTGAAACGCTCCATGAAGTGGGCCCGGCGCAGGGTGTACTCCTGGGTGCCGAGGGTCTCGATGACCAAAGTGGCGAGCATGCAGCCGACCTGGGCAGCGCGCTCCAGGCCGACGTCCCAGGACAGACCAGCGAGGAAACCGGCGCGGAACGCGTCGCCGACACCGGTCGGGTCCACCTTCGCCTCCTCCTCGGGGCAACCGACCAGGATCGGCTCCTGGCCCGCCCGCTCGATGCGGACGCCGTGCGAGCCGAGAGTGGTGACGCGAGTGCCGACCTTGTTGAGGATCTCCTCGTCGCTCCAGCCCGACTTGGATTCGATCAGGCCCTTCTCGTACTCGTTCGAGAAGAGGTAGGTGGCGCCCTCCATCAGGGTGCGGATGTTCTCGCCGTCCATGCGGGCGATCTGTTGGGAGAAGTCCGCGGCGAAGGGGATGTTCCTGGTGCGGCACTCCTCCGTGTGGCGGAGCATCGCCTCGGGATCGTCGGCCCCGATGAGGACCAGGTCGAGTCCGCCGACACGATCCGCGACGGCCTTCAGCTCGATCAGTCGGGCCTCGCTCATCGCACCCGTGTAGAACGAGCCGATCTGGTTGTGGTCCTTGTCGGTGGTGCACACGAAGCGGGCGGTGTGCAGCACCTCGGAGATCCGGACCGAGGCCGTGTCCACGCCGTGCCGGTCCAGCCAGGCGCGGTACTCGTCGAAGTCGTAGCCGGCGGCACCCACAAGAACCGGACGGATGCCGAGCTGCCCCATGCCGAAGCAGATGTTCGGGCCGACCCCGCCACGACGGACGTCGAGGTTGTCGACGAGGAAGGAGAGGGAGACCGTGTGCAGCTGGTCGGCGACCAGTTGGTCGGCGAAGCGGCCGGGGAAGGTCATGAGGTGGTCGGTGGCGATGGAGCCGGTGACAGCGATACGCACGGCGTGGATGCTCCTGCGGAGGGCCGGAAGATGACAGTCAACGCTACCCGGTCCGGCCAGGGTGCGGTCGACCGGCCAAAACTACCCGATAGTAGGGCTTTCTACCTGTGGGTGGTCGTGCATACCGTGCCCCTACACGGGTCTCCCCGTTGTAGCGGGCGAGGGACCCCGAAATGACCCGGGAGCGTTAGGCATGCCGACCCACCCCCCGATCGACCCCTACCCCGCCGATCCGGCGACCGCGTACACCCTGGCCGAGCTGCGGGGTGACTGCGCACGGATGGCTCCCCAGTGGACGGGGTCCGTGGGGGGGGGGGGGGGGGCCCCCCCCCGCCCCCCCGCGGCAACCCCGCCCCGGGGCCCCCCCCCC
>NZ_JBIAGC010000024.1:0-50340 GCF_042869595.1 Streptomyces sp. NPDC006879 | reverse complement strand
GGGGGGGTGTGGCCCCCCCCCGGGGGGGCCCCGGGGGGGGGGGGGGGGGGGCGCGCGGGGCCCCCCCCCCCCCCCCCACCCCCGGAGATTCACCCGATCGCGGTGCCCCCCGCCTCGGCGCGGATGATCGCGTCTACCGACTCATACGGGGACCGCTCGTACGGGGACTGACGCCCCGCACCCGTCCCCACCTCACGCGCCCGACCCTCCTCGGTGAACCACTCAGCTCCGGGGAGGGAACCGCTTGCGCCGGCGCTACGTCCCATGGGCACCACGGAGACGACGCAGGCGAAGGAGCGATGCCGTGAGCAGCGAGCGCACTGTCCCGGATCCGGAGGGACCCGAGCCGCCCCGCGGGGAACACCGGCAAGAACGGCGCCGGGCCGGCCTGGCGGCGGTCGCCGCCGGAGTCCTGCTGAGCGGGGTCGCCGTCGCCTACTGGTCGGCGAGCGCGTCCGGCAAGGGCGATCCGCAGACCGTCAAGACCACCAACCGCAGTGCCGCGGCGCTGCGGGACTCCGCCGCTGGCGGGTCGAGCGAAGCCACCCTGCCCACTCCCCCGGCGGAGCTTCCGCAGATCGCCCCCGGTGAGCCGGACCCGCACGGGCCGGCGGTGTACCGCGCCAAGGGCCCCCTTCCGACGGGGCCGGCAAAGGCGAGCGGCTACCGACCCACCGGCGAGGTGACCCGCCAGGATGTGGAGCGGTTGGCAGGGGCGCTCGGCGTGGACGGGCTGCCGCGGCTCTCGGGCGGGGTCTGGACGGCCGGCCAGATCCGCGACGGCCATGGGCCCAGGCTCCAGGTGGAACAAGCCGCTCCGGGCAACTGGACGTACCTCGCGTACGCGCTTGGAGGCACGGACGACTGCGCGCCCGGCAAGGACGTCTGCCAGCCGGTGAAGAAGCCCACCGACCGGTCCTCGGAGGCGGTGGACGCAGCCACGGCGAAGGCGGTGGCAGCCCCGGTGTTCAAGGCGTTGGGCCAGGACGACGCGAAGATCGACGCCAGCCAGACCATGGGTGCCAACCGGACGGTGAACGCCGACCCCGTGGTGGACGGCTTGCGGACGTACGGATGGACGACTTCGCTCCAGGTCGGGCCGGACGCCCAGCTGGTCAACGGATCGGGCCGCCTGACCTCGTTGGCCCAGAGCGCGGCCAAGCCCGTGATCAGCGCGGAGGAGGCGCTCCAACGGCTGAACGCGGGGCCGGTCGGTGAGGGCAGCGGCATCGGCGGTTGCGCCACCCCGGTGCCGTACGGCGAGGACAGCGGACCGGCCGACTCGAAGCTGCGCCCCTGCGAGCCGGGCAAGGGCGGCGAGCCGCGCACCCTGACCGTGGAACGGGCGGTACTCGGCCTGTCGGCCGAGCTGGTGGAGGGCACGGACACGTTGGCTCCGGCTTGGCTGTTCGACATCGCTCCTCAGGGCGCGACGCCCGCCCACACCGTGGCCCAGAACGCTTCGGCGGAGCAGGCGCCCAAGGCCACGGCGGTGGGTGCCGAGTCGTACTCCGTCGCGGATCGGGAGTTGACGGTGCACTTCTGGGGCGGTGTGTGCAGCGCCTATGCGCTCCAGGTGACCGAGCACCCGAAGACGGTGTCCGTGAAGATCGTCGAAACACCGCTGGACCCGGACCGCGCCTGCATCATGATCGCCAAGGAGATGTCCCTCTCGGCGACGCTGGATGAGCCGCTGGGCTCGCGCCAGGTGATCGACATGACCAACGGGAAGACGGTGCCGCGCGTCGGCTGACCCTCTGCCAGCAACGCCGGAGGGCGGTGGCTCCCCCTGGGGGAGCCGCCGCCCTCCGGCGTTGCTGGCAGAGGGCCCGACTAGCTGAAGGAGTCACCGCAGGCGCAGGAACCCGTCGCGTTCGGGTTGTCGATCGTGAAGCCCTGCTTCTCGATGGTGTCCACGAAGTCGATGGACGCGCCACCCAGGTAGGGGGCGCTCATGCGGTCGGTGACGACCTTGACGCCGTCGAAGTCCTTCACGACGTCACCGTCGAGCGAACGCTCGTCGAAGAAGAGCTGGTAGCGCAGGCCGGAGCAACCGCCGGGCTGGACGGCGACGCGCAGTGCCAGGTCATCGCGGCCTTCCTGCTCCAGCAGGGCCTTGACCTTGGCGGCGGCGGCGTCGGACAGGAGGATGCCGTCGCTCACAGTGGTCTTGTCGTCCTGAACGGACATCTGCATTCACTCCCGGGGTGGGGTCTCCCCGGCCGGTGGCAGGGGATCGTCGGACTGCTTGCCGTCGGCTGCAACCGACGGGGCCGCGGATTCATTCCGGGCCTCACGCTGGTTTTCCGTTTTCATGCTCGCATACCCGCACCGACCGGCGCACCGACCTGCGCGGCCCGGCGAATTCGTCACATCGACAATATGGACATCGTCAAACTGACGTGAAGCGGCTATCATAGATAGCGTCAAATCGACGAGAAGTGAGACCAGGCCCCGCTGCCGAGCTCACCGTTCCGCAGAACAGAAAGGGTGCGTGACGTGACCACCGCCCCGACCCGGCAGGACCTGGACGTCCAGCCGACCCCCCTCGCCCTGCTGCTGCTCGGCCGCGAGGCCGACCCCAAGAGCGAGCGCGGTGTGGAGTGCCCCGGTGACCTCCCCTCGCCCTCGGACCCCGACCTCGTGGAACGTGCGCGCGCAGCCAAGGAGCGCCTCGGGAACAAGGTGTTCCTCCTGGGACACCACTACCAGCGCGACGAGGTCATCCAGTTCGCGGACGTGACTGGCGACTCCTTCAAGCTCGCCCGGGACGCCGCCGCACGACCGGAGGCCGAGTACATCGTCTTCTGCGGTGTGCACTTCATGGCCGAATCGGCGGACATCTTGACCTCGGATGACCAGAAGGTCGTGCTGCCCGACCTGGCGGCCGGCTGCTCGATGGCCGACATGGCCACCGCCGAGCAGGTCGCGGAGTGCTGGGACGTGCTGACCGAGGCCGGCGTCGCCGAACAGGTGGTCCCCGTCTCGTACATGAACTCCTCCGCCGACATCAAGGCGTTCACCGGCAAGCACGGCGGCCTGATCTGCACCTCCTCCAATGCCAAGCGGGCGCTGGACTGGGCGTTCGAACAGGGTGAGAAGGTCCTGTTCCTCCCCGACCAGCACCTGGGCCGCAACACCGCGGTGCGCGACATGGGGATGTCCCTGGAGGACTGCGTCGTCTACAACCCGCACAAGCCGAACGGCGGCCTCAGCGTCGAGCAGCTGCGCGCGGCCAAGATGATCCTGTGGCGCGGCCACTGCTCCGTGCACGGCCGTTTCTCCCTCGAATCCGTCGAGGACGTCCGCGCGCGGATCCCCGGAGTCAACGTCCTGGTGCACCCCGAGTGCAAGCACGAGGTGGTCGCGGCAGCGGACTACGTCGGCTCGACGGAGTACATCATCAAAGCCCTGGAGGCGGCTCCGGCCGGCTCCAAGTGGGCGATCGGCACCGAACTCAACCTCGTCCGCCGCCTGGCGAACCGTTTCGCCTCGGAGGACAAGGAGATCGTCTTCCTCGACAAGACGGTCTGCTTCTGCTCGACCATGAACCGCATCGACCTCCCCCACCTGGTGTGGACCCTGGAATCGCTGGCGGACGGCAAGCTCGTCAACCAGATCCAGGTGGACAAGGAGACCGAGAGCTTCGCGAAGTTGGCCCTGGAGCGGATGCTGGCCCTGCCCTAGCCTGATCTTTAACCACTGGGCCCGACCACGAACCGCAAGGGGGTGCCCGCCAACCGCGCGGGCACCCCCTACGCCATCGGCGCCAGCAACCGGAAACAGGTCCCCGATGCGGCGGCCGGGGACGACGCCCCACCGTGCGCCGCTACTCGGCACGCGGGCGCACCAGACCCGATTCGTAGGCGATGACGACCAACTGGGCCCGGTCACGGGCACCGAGTTTGGCCATCGCACGGTTGACATGCGTCTTGATCGTCAGCGGGCTGACGACCAGCCGTTCGGCGATCGCGTCGTTGGAATGCCCCCCGGCGACCTGTACCAACACCTCGCGCTCCCGCACCGTCAACGCGGCAAGCCGTTCCCGGTGCACGTCGAGGGCCCCACCGCGAGCCGCACCGCCACTCTGCGCCAAGAACATGGCGATCAGCCCCTTGGTGGCCGCCGGGGAGAGCAGTGCGTCGCCGGCCGCGGCGATGCGGATGGCGCTGAGCAGTTCCTCCGGCTCCGCCCCCTTGCCCAGGAAACCGGCGGCGCCCGCCCGGATCGACTCCACCACGTACTCATCGACCTCGAAGGTCGTCAACATCACCACGCGCACCCCGACCAGATCGGGGTCCGCACTGATCAGACGGGTGGCGGCAAGACCGTCCGTCCCCGGCATGCGAATGTCCATCAACACCACGTCCGCCTGCCTCGACCGAGCCAACTCCACGGCCTCCGCACCGTCGGAGGCCTCCCCGACGACCTCCATATCCGCTTCGGAATCGACCAGCACCTTGAACGCGCTGCGCAGCAGCGCCTGGTCGTCGGCGAGTACCACCTTGATGCGCTCCTGCGGGCTCTGCTCCACCCTCGAAGGGTACGCACCACCCCTGACGCCGGGGGCGGACCCACGACAAGCTCTGCCCACACGGGACTTCCTCAGGGGAAGGCGGGCAGCGGAACCGAAGAGCGCGCCTGGCCGGGGGTCAGCGGGAGGATGGCGTGCACGCGGAAACCGCCCCCGTACCGGGGGGCGGCGGAACAACTGCCGCCGAGCGCCGCCGCCCGCTCCCGCATGCCCAGCAAGCCGTGACCACCACCGCCACTGAGTGGAGCCGCGGTGCCAGCGGACTCGGCCCCGCCGTCGTCGAGGACGGTGATCTCCAGCGAGGTACCGACGCGGACCAGGCTGACCTCGGCCCGAGCACCACCGCCCGCGTGTTTGCGGACATTGGTCAACGCCTCCTGGACCACCCGGTACGCAGCGAGGTCCACGGCAGCCGGCAGCGGCGCCTGGACCTCCCGGGCCACCTCCACCGGCAGGCCCGCGTTCCGGAAGGTCTCCAGCAGGTCGTCCAGGGCGGCCAGGCCAGGAGCGGGCTCGGTCGGCGCCTCGGGGTCACCGGACTGCCTGAGCAGGCCCACCGTCGCACGCAGTTCGTTCAGTGCGGACCGGCTGGCCTCCCGCACGTGGGCGAGGGCCTCCTTGGCCTGGTCCGGGCGCCGTTCCATGACGTGCGCGGCGACGCCCGCCTGCACGTTGACCAAGGCGATGTGATGGGCCACCACATCGTGCAGATCCCGGGCGATCCGCAGCCGCTCCTCCGCGACCCTGCGTCGGGCCTCCTCCTCCCGGGGTGCGCTCGGCCCGTTCGGCGCGTTCCCGGATGGCACCCACGAAGTCCCGCCGGCTGCGCACCGCATCGCCCGCGGCGGCAGCCATGCCCGTCCAAGCGAAGAGCGCGATGTTCTCCTGGGCGTACCAGGGCAACTCGCCAGAAAGCATGGCGATCCCGGTCAGCCCGGTCATGGTGAGCAGTCCCACCCGCCAGGTGGTGGGCCGGTCCGTGGACGCTGCCAGGGTGTACAGCGCGACCACCGCACACATCGACACGGGTGTCCGCGGGTCCCCGGTGAGCAGTTCCGCCACGGAGACGGCTCCGGTGGCAGCCAGCACCGCACGGGGTCGGCGGCGGCGCAGGACCAGGGCGCCGGCGCCCAGCACCATCAGCAGCAGACTGGTGAACTCGGGGGCTCGGGTGCCGAACACGGGGCGCCCGGCGGGGCCGTGGGCGTCGGCGAAGGAGCCGACGATCATCGCCACGAGCACGGCGAGCGCCAGCATCGCGTCACAGGCGAGCGGATGCTCACGCAGCCAGTGACGGGTGGGCGTGAGCCCCGGGGTGAAGGGCGTGGTCACGTTCCCACGTTACGGCCTGCCCCACCGGGGTGGACCCCGGTTGCGCCCTCGCCTTCATGGTTGACCGGGTACCGGCCACGCCGGCGGTCCAGCCACGCCCTGCCGGCGCACAGCAGCGCTATCGCTCCGATCGCCGCAAGGTGTTCCTTGCCGGCCAGGTTGTTCTTCACCAGGACCTCTACGACCATCGCGGCGATCACCAGGGCCGCGGTCAGACGGGCCCGGTACTGCCAGCAGACGAAGACCGCCAGGGCGACCACGGCCGCCGAGGGCCCGGTGTCGACGACGAAGCGGTCCGTGGCCGGCAAGCCGAGGGGGTGGTCGGGGCCGAGGAGGAGACCCACCCGCGCGTACATCGTTCCGGCCAGGGTGGCGAAGTAGGCGATGGCGAGGGTGCGCCGGCGGCCGATGGCGGCCTCGGCTATGCCGAAGACGAGCAGGATCTGCGCGAGCGCACCCCAGACGGGAAGGTCGAGGGCGGGCACGAACAGGGAGAGCGGGGTCCTCAGCAGGGCGGTCCAGAGGGGGTCCTCGGCCCGGACCGCGCCGAGGTCGTGGACGATCTGGTAGCCCCAGGGCTGGTTCTGGACGAACTGGAGGAGGGCGGTGAGGATGACGGCGGCCAAGGTGAGGGGCGCGGCCCGCCAGCGACGCCGGCGCAGCGCCTGACGCACCGCACGAAAGAGCGGTCCCCATTCGTCCGCGATGCGGTGCCGCGACTCGCTGGGCGTCCGCTCGGTCAGGTCCGTCACCGCTTGCCCGCCAGGTGTCGCCGGTGCAGCCACTTGGGCAGGCCCGGAGCTTCCAGGAAGCCTTCGGCGCGGCCGGCCGCGAGCCCGATCCGCAGTAGGTCGGAGCTCTTCTCGAACAGCATGAAGCGCGGTTCCCAGATGGGTCGGTACTTGGCGTTGGCCCGGTACAGGGACTCGATCTGCCACCAGCGGGAGAAGAAGCTCAACAGGGAACGCCAGAGCCGCAGGACGGGGCCGGCACCCAGTCGGGACCCACGCTCGAAGACGGACCGGAACATGGCGAAGTTCAAGGACACCTGGGTGACCCCGATCTCCTTCGAGCGCTCCAGGAGTTCGATGACCATGAACTCCATCAGGCCGTTCTCGCAGTCGCGGTCGCGACGCATCAGGTCGAGGGAGAGGCCCTTGGGGCCCCAGGGTACGAAGGACAGCAGCGCCCGCAGCTCACCTTCGCCATCGGTGCACTCCAACATGACGCACTGCCCGTCAGCGGGGTCACCGAGCCGGCCAAGCGCCATGGAGAACCCTCGCTCGGTGGCCCCGTCGCGCCAGTCGTCGGCGCGGCCGAGCAGACGCGCCATCTCCTCGGCCGGGATGTCCTCGTGGCGTCGGATGCGGACCTGGTAGCCGGCTCGTCTGACGCGGTTGTAGGCCTGCCGGACGGTTCGCATGGCGCGGCCCTCCAGGGTGAACTCCGCGGTCTCCACGATCGCTTCGTCGCCGAGCTCCAGCGCATCCAGGCCGTGCCGGGCGTAGACGGTACCGGCCTCCTCGCTGGCGCCCATCACGGCGGGCACCCAGCCGTGCTCGCGGGCCTCGACCAGCCAGGGGTCGATGGCGCCGGGCCAGGCCTCGGGGTCACCGATGGGGTCACCGGAGGCGAGTGAGACACCGCCGACCACCCGGTAGGTCACGGCCGCCTTGCCGGTGGGTGACCACATCACGCTCTTCTCCCGGCGGAGCGCGAAGTAGCCGAGTGAGTCGCGTTCGCCCTGGCGCCCGAGGAGTTGACGCAGTCGTTCCTCGTCCTCTTCCGTCAGCGGGTCGACGGCGCGCCGGGAGCGGAAGGCGGCGTAGAGCACGGCGAGGAGCAGCAGGGTGGACATCACGTTGATGGTGACGTTGACCCAGGAGGGCGTGGAGATGCCGTGGAAGGTCGCGTCGTCGCCGGCGAGGGTGCCCAGGCGCAGGGCTCCGTAAGCCCACCGGCTGGTGAAGGAGGCTTCGGACCCGGAAGGCGCGGTGTTGGTCCAGCCGACGAGGACGGCGGCGAGCAGCGAGGTCAGCAGGAGGCCGAGGACGGCGACGGTCGCGGCGAGCTTCGGGTTGGAGCGGTCACCCTTGGCGTAGAACTCCCGGCGCCCCAGGATCAGCGAGAGGACGAAGGCGACGGTCAGGAGCAGGGAGACCCAGTTCTGTGGGTGCTCCCGGATCTCCGCGAAGGAGAAGGCGAAGGCGAGCAGGGCCAGCAGCAGCCCGCTCAGCACCAGGTTGAGGATCCAGGCGGCCCGTTTGCGTCGACGCATGGTGATCGCCAGGAACATGGCGATCAGGCCGGAGGCGAAGCCGGCCGTCAGCAGGTAGGGGGTGAAGAGGTCCGCCGTGTTGTGTCGGCGGAGGTCCTGGCCCAGGGATACCCACACGGCGCTGAGGAAGTTGATGGCGGCGACCACTCGCAGGTACCAGACGGCGAAGGCCGCGCTGCGGCGCGTGAGGGCGGTGCCACTCCGGTGGATCTCTTCGGCAGGCAAGCGAACTTCTCCCATGAAATGCGATCATATGGGGCATTCCCTGCCATGTAGCTTCGCAGGCACGGCCATGATGGCCGCGCCCTCGAAGTACAACCGCGTTGGCTACCGACTGGATGCCGCGGCTTCGCTCGCGGCGTCTGGGTCGGTCTTCACGCCCAGCTCCTCCACCCCCCGCTCGGGCAGTTCCGCCGCCAGCGCGGCGGCGGCCCGGACGAGGGGGAGGGCCAGCAGCGCCCCAGTTCCTTCGCCGACAGTGACGCCGTGGTCGAGCAAAGGGTTGAGCGCCATCCGATCCAACGCCTTGACCTGGCCCGGCTCCCCGCTCAGCTGGCCAGCCAGCCACCAGTCCGGGGCCCGGAAGGCGGCTCGCTGGGCGACCAGCGCACAGGCCGCCGAGACCACTCCGTCCAAGATCACCGGGGTTCGGCGGACGGCGCACTGGAGCAGGAAGCCGGTCATCGCGGCGAAGTCCGCCCCACCCACCGCGGCCAACAGCTCCACCTGGTCGCCGAGGACCGGGCGGGCCCGACGCAACGCATCCCGGATCGCCGCACACTTGCGCATCCAGGTCAGATCGTCGATGACCTCACCACCACGTCCGGTGACCACCGAGGCGTCCGTGCCGCAGAGCGCGGCGACCAAGGTGGCGGCGACCGTGGTACCCCCGACGCTGAGGTCACCCAGCACCGCGAGGTCGGTACCGGAGTCCGCCTCCTGGTCCGCGATGGCCATCCCCAGGCGCAACGCCGCCTCGGCCTCCTCCACCGTCAGCGCGTCCTCGATGTCGATACGACCGCTGCCGCGGCGGATGCGGTGTCGCACGACGTCCTCGGGCAAGAGCTGCGGGTCGCAGTCCACTCCCGCATCCACGATCCGCACCGGCACCCGGAGGCTTCGGGCCAGGATCGACACCGGGCTGCGCCCCTGTAGGACCTCGCGCACCAAGGCGTGCGCCGCACCGGCCGGCCGGGCCGACACCCCGAGCTCCGCCACGCCGTGGTCTCCGGCGAAGAGGATCACGCGTGGCTTCTCCACGGCCTTGGCGGGTACCGACGCCTGGGCCGCCCCGAGCCACTCGGCGAGCTCGTCAAGCCGCCCCAGGGACCCGGTCGGTACGGCCAGCCGTTCCCGGCGTTCCTCGGCGTCACGCCGCACACCCGAGTCGGGGCGTTCGATCAGATCGGAGAAGTCGTCGAGATTCAGCCTGGTCATTCTCCGAACAGTACAGGCGGACACCCCGTCGGGGCCGCTCTGGTGCGTTGCCCGAAGTGCCCCCGCCCGCCCGGCTCCTCACGTTGCCGCGATACCGATCCGGCCCGCCAGGCAAACCCGTCCGCACCCCCTGCCCACGAGCCCCGGCCCACCGCCTCAACCCCTCAGGGGCAAGGCCTGGCCGGCCACCACCAGGAGCACCTGTTCGCACTCCCCCGCCACCGCCGCGTTGAGTCGGCCGAGCTCATCGCGAAAGCGTCGGCCCGACGCCGTGGCGGGGACGATCCCGGAACCGACCTCGTTGCTCACCAGGACCACCCTGCGCCGGGTCGCCCGGATCGCGGCGACCAACTCCGAGGTACGCTCGCGCAGTTCCTTCTCACCACCCTCGGACCAGTTCCCCTCGTCCCAGGCGCCGACGCGGTCCATGGCGTCCGTCAGCCAGAGCGCCAGGCAGTCGATGAGCAGGGCCGGCCCTTCCTCCTCCAACAACGGCGCGAGCTCGCAGGTCTCCACGGTCCGCCATGAACCGGGGCGCCGCTCACGGTGCAGGGCCACCCGCGCCGACCACTCCCGGTCACCGTCGCGGTTACCGCCGGTGGCCACGTACAGGACGGCCGGGAAGGCTCCCAGCCGCCGCTCCGCCTCATGGGACTTGCCCGAGCGGGCTCCGCCGAGCACCAGGGTGCGTCGGGGCAGATCGGGAACGGCGTGGTACTCGCCGACGCCCAGCGTGGTGCCGTCGGGCACGGCCCGGGCGCCGGCGGCGGCCAGGCGGCGGTCGAGTTCGGCCCCCGGGGGCACGTCGTGGTCGAGGTGGACGGCGATGAGGTCGGTGGTGGGGCCGATCGCGCCGGCGGCACGCAGCCGGGCCACGGCGTCGGGCCGCCCCACCACATCGCACACCACCATGTCGTACGTGAGCTGATGGTGTTCCTGGTCGACCAACCCCGCGGGTGCCCCGCCCGGCGGAAGGTACAGCAGCCGCTCGCCGCCCGGGCCGGTCACCTCGTACCCCGTGCCCGGCGCGTCCATCGGTACGGCCCGGACCCGGTGTCCGCTGATGACCGCCAGTCCGCGACCGTCCGGCACCCGGCCGGCGGCGGGCAAGCCGGGTGGTAGTTCCATCGCCGGTCCCTGGTGCGGATGGGTGAGCAGCACCTGTCGCACGCCGGCGAGGGAGTGGCCGGACCGGGCTGCCGCGAGCGCTGCCCCCGGGGTGAGGTCGAGCAGCAGCGCCCCGTCGACGAGCAGGGAGCTGGCCGCGCGGGTCCGTACTCCGACGGACAGCGCGCAGGCGGCGCACGGGCAGCCGGGTCGGGGGAGCCCGTTCGGGGCGCCGGTGCCGAGCAGTGTCAGTTCCACAATGATGATCCTCCCGCGTGGCCGCGGCTGGTGCGCGCCCGGCTACTCTGCGGGCAGGCTGTCTCGGGTACACAGGAAGTATCCCGAGCGGCTCCGGCCCGCTCGCGACCGACAGGTTGGAGCGCTCACACCTTGGAGGCGTACATGGCGTGGACATGGCGGTTCGAGAAGGCCGACGGCACCCAGACGGAGCCGGCGGTACAGCCCGAGGAGTTCACCACCCAGGGGGACGCGGAGACCTGGATCGGCGAGGTCTGGAAAGACCTCCTCGACGAAGGCGTGGAGAACGTGCGCCTCTTCGAGGACTCCGCCGAGATCTACACGATGAGCCTGCGCGCCGCAGCCGAAGCCTGACCGCGGCCCCGGGCTCTCGTCGCCGCGTCCGCTCGCCCGAGGGCGGGCGGACGCGGCGCCGGCGACCAGCGGCAGTACCGCTGCGACGGTACCCAACGGACACGGCTGCGACCTTCAGCCGCGGACCCCGCACAGATGCAACAGGGCAGCAACCCGGCGGTAGGGTTCGGTCCGTCCGGCACGGTCCTCGGCGGCCAGCAGCGCTTGAAGCTCCTCGCCCTCCGGCGCCCGCGCCTCGTCCGGCGCGGTGTCCGTGAAGACCCGCACCCCGTACCAGGTATGCAAGGGGGCGCCGATCCCGGACAAGGTGGCGGTCAGCGCCTCCAGCCGGTCCGCCCGGACGGGCAACCCCAGACGGTTGGTGTATGCAAGGCCGTCGAAAGCAGCCAACGCCGCGGACCAGTCGCCCGCCAGCCCCGGCCGCAGCGCCAACGCATCACCGTTGCGCACCAGCAGCGACAGCAGCCCCCCGGGGGCGAGCATCCTGGCGAGGCCGGCGAGCAGCGCATCAGGCTCCGCCACGTACATCAACACACCGTGGCAGAGCACCACGTCGAAGCTACCGGGCAAGAAGTGCACACCGGTCTCACGGCCGTCCCCGGCCAACAGGCGCACTCGGCTCCGGATGCCCACCGGCTCCCGCTGGAGGGCATCGTGCGCGGCCTTGAGCATCTGCGGGTCGGACTCCAGGCCGGTCACCCGGTGCCCGATGCGGGCCAGTCGTAGCGCCTGGGTACCCTGCCCCATCCCCACGTCGAGCACGCGCAGCCGCCGCCCCACCGCGAAGTGGGCCGCGAGCTGCTCGTCGACCTGACGGGCGACCAGCTCCTGGCGGACCGTATTGCGCAACCCGCCCAGTAAGTTCAGCCAGGGCCCGGAACCGCCCTCGAAGCCCCCGGCAGCGGGGGCCACGACCTCGCTCAGGGCCGCTCTCCCCGCTTGACCTGCGGCTTGGGCAGACGCAGTCGACGCATCTGGAGGGCGCGCAGCAGGCCGTACACCACGGCGCTGCGCTTGGGCTCATTCGGGAAGCGCACCGCGATCTGCTTGCGCAGGCGGATGAAGAGGCCGGCGGAGTCGACCAGGATCAGGGCGATCACACCGAGCCACAACAAGAACGCGACGTTCTGGATCTGCGGAGTGCGCACCAGGCTCAGCGCGAGGATGACCACGGCCATCGGGATGAACATCTCCGCGACGTGGAAACGCGAGTCGACGAAATCGCGGACGAACTTGCGGACCGGCCCCCGGTCACGGACCGGCAGGTAGCGCTCTTCGCCCCTGGCCATCCCCTCCCGCTGGCGGGCCATCTCCGCGCGGCGCCGCTCACGGGCGCGCTTGGCGTCCTCCTTGCGGTTGCCCGTCGAGGCCACCACAGCACGACGCTGCGTCTGGGCCTCGCTGCGCTTGGGCGTCGGGCGGCCCTTGGGGGCCTGCGGGTCACGGGGCTGATTGGAGAGGTCGGCCATCACCTGGTCGGTGGGCGCCTTCTCTTCCTTGGAACGGCTACGGAACACAAAACCCAAGGGTACGGGCTAGCGGGCCACGACCACAGCCCCCGGGGGAACGATCCGGCAACGACAGTCGTCCTTCCCTAGGAGTCCACGCGGCTCACCTACTCCTTCCGCCGGAGTGCTGAGGTGCCCGACTCCTCCTGGGGGAGGAGCCCATCGCGGTCCGAACAGTGCGGTAATGGAGACAGGGCCCGTACTGTGGGTCCTGTTGGAGTGCTGGAGCGACCAATCCGTCAGAAGGGGGCGCGCGCAGCCCATGAGCGGTGTCATGAAGCGTATGGGGATGATCTTCCGCGCGAAGGCGAACAAGGCCCTGGACCGGGCCGAGGACCCGCGCGAGACCCTTGACTACTCGTATCAGAAACAGCTGGAACTGCTGCAGAAGGTCCGCCGGGGCGTCGCCGACGTGGCGACCTCCCGCAAGCGCCTGGAGCTCCAGCTCAACCAGCTGCAGAGCCAGTCCGGCAAGCTGGAGGACCAGGGCCGCAAGGCGCTGGCACTCGGTCGGGAAGACCTGGCCAGGGAGGCGCTCTCCCGCCGCGCCTCCCTCCAGCAGCAGGTCAGCGACCTGGAAGTGCAGCACCAGACCCTGCAGGGCGAGGAGGAGAAGCTGACCCTCGCTGCGCAGCGGCTCCAGGCGAAGGTCGATGCCTTCCGCACCAAGAAGGAGACCATCAAGGCCACCTACACCGCTGCTCAGGCCCAGACCCGGATCGCGGAGTCCTTCTCCGGCATCTCCGAGGAGATGAGCGATGTCGGCCTGGCGATCCAGCGGGCCGAGGACAAGACCGCACAGCTCCAGGCGCGGGCCGGCGCGATCGACGAGCTGCTTGCCTCAGGAGCACTCGACGACCAGTCGGGGCTGGCCCGGGACGATATCCAGGCGGAGCTCGACCGGCTCTCGGGCGGCAGCGACGTGGAGCTCGAACTCCAGCGGATGAAGGCCGAACTGGCCGGGGGCTCCGGCTCCTCGCAGCAGGCCATCGAGGGCGGCGACGGGGCGGGGCAGAACACGGCCCCGCAGCAGACCCCGCACCGGTTCGACAAGCCGTAAGGACGGGTCATGATCGTTCGGATTCTGGGTGAGGGACAGGTGGAGCTGGCCGAGAGCCACCTCGGCCAGCTCAACAAGCTGGACGACGAGCTGCTGGCCGAACTGGACAACGGCGACGGCCCCGGCTTTCGCAGCACCCTGCAAGCCCTACTCGACCGCGTACGGACGCTGGGCACCCCGCTGCCGGACGACTCGCTGGAGCCGTCCGAGCTGATCCTGCCGGCGCCCGACTCCACCTTGGAAGAGGTCCGGGCGATGCTCAGTGACGACGGGCTCATCCCGGGCTGAGCGGCCCGGCCCGCACCACCTCCAACACGACGAGGCCCCACCCCCGGTCACCCCGGGGGTGGGGCCTCGTCGTGTTCCGAGGCGGCCTCCCTGGCGGGCGTCGGCTCGTCGGGAGCCCCACCGATCCAGTCATGCAGCTTGCGCCGCGGCCCCGACCAACGACGGTCGTGGTGAAAGGCACGCAGCTGCGCCTTGGCCCGGGCGCGCGGGCGGTTGGCGTAGAACTTCTTGGCGTACGGGGAGTCCGGTCGGGCCAGCCGCACCGCGCCGATCAGAGCGACGAACGGGACGAGGATGCCCACGACCGCGGTGCGCGCCTTGCCCTTCCACAGGGCGATGAGGGCCAGGAAGAAGTTGGTGGCCGCGTTCATCACCAGGTAGACGCGGTTCTCCCGCTCCTCGGGGGAGATCTCGTTGACCCCGAACGGCAGGAAGCCGCCCAGCACCAGGGCGACCAGCGCCGCCGTGAGGACGACGACCTCCACGCTCTTGCGCCCCTGCTCGCTCCAGTAGACGTCGTCGAGGTGGAGGATGAGCGCGAACTCGTCCAGGACCAGCCCCGCCCCGAGTCCGAAGATGACCGCGGAGACCAGCGCACCTGCTCCGTAGCGATCGCTGGCGACCGAACCGAAGCCGCCGATGACGCTGAGGATCACACCCGGCACCACGTGGTGGACATGGACGCCCCCTGGGGTGATGTTCCTGAACGGCCCCTTGCCCGCTCGGATCATCCGGGTGATGACACGGGTGACCAGGAAGGAACCCAGAAAGGAGAGCAACGCGAGGAGGAGGGGGAGCTTGCCCGGCTCGACGATGTTCCGATACCACCAGTGACCCATGCCACCCGCTCCCGGTCTGTTGCGTTTCGTCACGGTATCGACAAATTCGCCGAGCGGCAGCAGCAGGTAGCCTGCGCGCGATGACCGATTCAGCCCCCGCCTCGGCCGCCCCGCCCCCGCCCGAAGCCGGGGCCCAGCTCGCCGACGGCATCCGCTTCGCCTTCGGCACGCTGACCGTGCTGCCCGCGCGCATCGTGCGCTGGGATCGGCCGGCTGCCCGCACCGGCATGCTGTGCGCCCCGCTCGCCGGATTCGTGGTGGGCTCGCTGGCCGCCGCCCTCGGCACCGCGCTGCTGCTGTCGGGCACGGGCCCGGCGCTGGCGGCGGTGGCGACGGTGGCCGTGCCCGCCGCCCTCACCCGCGGCCTACACCTGGACGGTCTCGCGGACACCGCGGACGGTCTGGGCAGCGCCAAACCGGCAGCTGTCGCACTACGGATCATGAAGCAGTCCGACATCGGACCGTTCGGGGTCATCGTCTTGCTTCTGACCCTCGGCGCCCAGACCGCCGCCCTCTTCGAGCTCTACGGCCGAGGGTGGCAGGACGGCGCCGTCGCCGCCCTCACCGCAGCGACCACGGCCCGGGCGGCGATGACCCTGGCCTCCAGGGCAGGAATCCCCTCGGCCCGCCCCGACGGGCTGGGCGCCGCCGTGGCGAGCTCGGTACCGGTGCGCCGAGCCCTGACCGTGGCGGCCTCCGCCGCCCTCGGATGCGCCTCGCTCGCCCTCACCCTCGGGTGGCCGGCCGCGCTGCACACGGCCGGAGCGGCGCTCCTCGCCCTGCTGGTCGCACAGCTCCTCCTCCATCACTGCGTGCGACGCTTCGGCGGCGTCACCGGCGACGTGTACGGCGCGCTGGCGGAGACCACCGCGACCGCCGTGCTGGTGGCGCTGACCTTCGGCTGACCCCTCCCGCCGAGGGACCCCACCACGAACCGATCAGCAGGTCCTCCGCCAGGCTCCCAGCTCGTACTTCTTCAACAGCGAGCTCAGCCGTAGCCGGCGTGACTGTGCGCAGAACTGCTCGGTGGGCAGCTCGTACTCGGCGTGGAAGACGGCCTTGCCCGCCCGAAGGAAGGGCAGCAGTTCCTCACACTCCTGGTACTGCGCACACTGCTCGTTGACGGCGAAGTCGAAGTCGCCCACCAGCTCGGGAATCTGATCGAGGTCGTTCTTCAGACCGACGGCCAGGCCGCGCTCCCGGGCGAGGCGGGCCACCATCCGGTTGAAGCGGAGCTGGTGTTCGGCGGTCAGCGGGAAACCGCTGTCATTGCGATAGCCATCCACGTTGTCCGGCTCTACCGCGTCGAAACCCTTGTCCCGGCACATGTCCAGGCGCCGGGCCAGGAGCGGTTCGAGGACCTCGGTGCGGCGGATGTCCAACCAGCGTTCGCCCTTCCAGCCGTTGCTGCGACCCAACAGCTCCCGCGGGAACTTCCCGGCGTCGGGACGGAACTCCTCCCAGGCGCCCACCGACAGGTAGCAGATGACGCGCCGCCCCTGACCGTGCAACCCGGCCACCGTGGACTTCGAGGTGGTGAACCCGTCCACGTCGAATACGGGGGCGTCCACGGAGGTGTCGATCCGGCCGCTCAACTGCCACTGCCAGGGTGTACCCGCGGCCGGCTGCCAGCGGCTGCCCGAGGACGCACCGTCCCCGGAACGAACCGGCCGCGCCTTGTCGTCACCGGCACCACTGGCGCAGCCAGCCGCGAGCACCCCGGCCAGCAGCCACGGCAGCGCGCGCCGGGAGAGAACCGGCTGCTTCACGTGGCCGCCTCCGCGAGGTCCGGGAGGGTGCCCCAGGGGTGCGCACCGGCTCCCGGCACCGCACAGTGAACGGCGGCGCGCCTCCATCGGGCGAGTTCGGCGGCCGGAGCGCCCGGCGGTACCGCGTAGACCAGGTGGCAGAACCGTTCGGCCGGATGCTCGGCCGTCCACGCGGGCACTTGGAGTTGCTGGTAGGCGTCCCAAGGGCCCTCGAAGGTGACCAGGAGGTCCGCCAGTGCGGCGTAGCCGGGAGCCGGATGGGTGCCGTGGTTCAGCACCAGGGTGCGGGCCCCGGCGGCCCGGGCCGCCACCGAGAGCCTGCGGTAGTGGGCGAGCAGCTCCGGTCCGGCCGCCACCTGGTCCAAGAAGGCCCCGTCCGCCCCGTACCAGTCACGATGGCGCACCAGTTCGCGGACGACCTCGGCATGTGGGCGGCGGCCGTAGTCGGTGTCGGCATAGCCGAGGACCGGCACGCCCGCGTCCCGCAGTCGGCCGGCGACCTCGGCGAAGCCCTCGTCGGGGGCGGAACCAGGACCGCTGTCGGGATTGAGGACCACCGAGTGGAGTCGGTCGGCGGAACGCAACACCCTCGCCCAGGCCTCCGGCCGATGGGCGGGGTGCTCGTACAGGGGCACCAGGAGCATGGGATTCCTTCCTCCCGTGGTGGGAGCGTCGTCAACGGTGGGCGGAGACACGGCCGAGCAGGAGGCACGCCAGCAGCGCCAGCAGGCCCGCGGCCCCGGCTGAAATGGTGACCTGGAGCGCGTGCGGGTGCTCGACGCCGGTGAACAACACCGCGCTCTGCGCGAGTCCGGCGCAGGCGCAGACCGCAGCCGCGACCCTCACCTGCCCGAAGGACTGCAGGAGCAGCCCGGTCCACATCACCGCGCCGACCAGCAGCAGTGCGGCCAGCCGCAGCCCACCAAGGGCCGGCGCGTCCGGCCACACGAGGGTGGCGGCCGTACCGAACGTCAGAAGGACGGTGAGGTAACCGAGGAGGCATCGGGCGAGGGTCAACACCAGGGTGCGGCGGAAGGCGGCAGCGGTGCGGGCCGCCCGCAGACCGGCCAGGGACCCGCTGCGGAAGCGGTTGAGCAGCCATTCGGCGGGCCCCATGCTGAGGGTGAGGGCCACCGCACTGGGTGCGGCGAGGGCCGCCGACGGCCCGCCCGCCAGTACCTCCCCGAGCGCCACGTGCAGGACGAGCACACCGCTGCTCAGCCCGAACAACCCGTACGGCAGGGACTCACGCAGCCGCGGACCACGCACTGCCGGGCTCTCCGAGGCAGCGCGCAGCACCTGCCAGTGCACGGATTCGGCCGCCGGCCGCACCGACCGGCAGGACCTCCGCAGATGCCCCGCCCCGCGCCGCAGTACCTCACGGACCGGGAGCTCGCGGACGGCGAGGACGCAGGCCGCCGACAGCGAGCCAAGCAGAAGTACGACGCGGGCCCACAGCGGCATGCCGAAGGTGAGGGCGAGGACCGCGCCGCCGGCCATCGGGAGCAGCGCGACCACCAGGACCCGCTCCCGGCCCAGCACGAGGAGCACGGTGGCGGCCCCGACGTAGAGCGCCTGTCCGGAAGCGTGGAACACCGGGAAAGGGGGGCCGGGTACGCACAGGGCCGCGACGGTGCCCAGCAGGGCTCCCACCGGGGCGCCGACCAGTAGAGTGCGGCCCGCTCCCCACCGGTCCCCCACCCCCAGCCAGGAGTAGGCCCGGTGCGAGAGGGTCTGGTCCCAGATCCAGCCCACCAGTGCGGCAGCGACCAGGGCGAGGGTGCCCGACGGCAGCCCGAAGCGATCCGGTGGCCCTTCGAGGAGCGGGCCGGCCAACACATAGGCCAGGCCCGGGAGGACGAAGACCAAACCGCGCAGGAGGCAGGCGATCAGGGATACCCGCCAGGGGTCCGGTACGGTCCTGGAGGGGTCGGGGTAGCTCCGCGGCACCTTGGCGTAGATCTCCTCGGCGAGCCCGAAGGAGTCCTCGCGGCCGTAGGTGAGCCGGATGTGTTCGTCCGTCATGCCGTCGGATTCGAGGAGAGCGGCGATCTCATCGGGGTGGACGGCAGCGGCGGCCGGGTGTGCCAGTCGCTCGGTGAGCTCCTCCAGCGGATCCTCCGCCGGCCCCCCGGTACGGCGCTGGCGCGGGATGAGCGCCAGCGTGTCGCAGCCGTGCACCGGCCCGTGCGGCCCGCCGGGGTCATCGGGCGGGGTCAGCCACAGCGGCCCGCTCATCGGACGCCTCCGGGGTGTTCGGCCCCAAGTCGGCCCCAGGAGGCGAGCTCCCGTGACCAGGGATCGCAGACCTGCTGGGCCCACTCCTCGGTGGCCCGGACGGGCAGGGCCGGTCCACCGGAGAGTTCGCGGTAGATGTGACGGAACCCCTCCACCGACTGGTGGAGGGTGAACTTCTCCACCACCCGCTGCCGGGAGCGGCGCCCTAGTTCGGCCCGCCGGACGTCGTCACGCAGCAGCGCCAGGGTCGCCTTGGCCATCAGTTCGGGCTCGCGGGGAGGGACGACGAGACCGGTGTCGCCGACCGCCTCGCGCACCCCGCCGACGTCGGTGGAGACGGTGGTGCGCCCGCAGGACATCGCTTCGATGATGCTGAAGGGGAATCCCTCGCTGATGCTGGAGAGCATCACCACGCTGCCTGCGGCGTACGCCTTGGCGACCTCGCTGATGCGTCCTTCGTAGCTGATGCCGTCGCAAACGCCGAGTTCGGCGGCGAGTTTCTCCAACTTCACCCGGTAGTCCTCACCGCCGGAGGGGACCGGCCCGAACAGGCGCAGCCGCAGTACGGGGAGTTCCGCTCGCATCAGGGCGTAGGCGCGGATGAGGGTTTCGAGGTCCTTGATGGGGTCGATGCGACCGCACCAGCTGAGCGTCGGGACCTCGGGTTCGGGCCCGGCATCCGGAAAGCGGTGCGGGTCGACGCCGTTGTAGACGGTGCGGATGCGTTCGGGCTGGGCGCCGCCGCGCTCTTCCCAGCGGCGGTTGTACTGATTGCAGGGGGTGATGAGGTCGGCCTGTCGGTAGCCCTCGGTATTCAGGCGGCGGTAGAAGCCGAGCATCAGGGCCTTCACCGGCCAACGGGTGGCGGCGGTGCGGTAGCCGAGGTAGCGCTCGCGCAAGTAGATGCCGTGCTCGGTGAGCAGGAAGGGAACCCCGTCGAAATGGTGGGCGGCGAGGGCCGGCAAGGTGGCGAGGCCGCTGCTGACGGCGTGCGCGACGCTGTCGGGCGGGATCCGCACGGACAGCGGGCGAAGGGCGTGTTCGAGCAGGTCGGTGGCGACCAGTGCGTCGTGGAGGGTGGGGGCGGAGGGGGCGGTGGGCAGGTGCGGGCGGGTCCACACGGCCCGCAGGATCTTCAGGACCGTCTCGGATCGAAGTGCGGCGGAAAGCCTTCCGGCGCGCGCGAGTTCGGCGAGTTCGTACAGGGCCGTGGAGAAGCCCTCGTGGTCCTCGGGCGACGTGTGCGCGCTGAGCAGGCCCAGGAGGAAGCGCTCGTAGGCGGCTGCGAAGCGGCGTTGGGCGCGGCCGGTGAGTGGGCGTCGTCCCGGAGCTGCTGGGGCGGGTCCCCACAGCGGCACGCTGGTGTGCCGGTAGACGTTGCGCGGCAGTTCCCAGGTGACGGGTTCACGGCCGCTGCCGGTCAGGGCGAGGATGTTGAAGTCGACCTCGGGCATGCCGCGCACGAGTTGGTCGCACCAGGTGCTGACTCCGCCGTGGACGTGCGGGTAGGTGCCTTCGGTGAGCATGGTGACATGGCACCCATGGCTCATCTGAAGTCCTTTCGTGGATTCCCCCACCTGTGGGTGGGGGGGGGAAGCGAAATCCCTGGGGAACAGGGCAGGACACGGGGATTCGCCGCCGGGACAGGCGGCCGGGCTCCGACCGCGGGTCGATCTTCACCGCCAGGGCCCGCCGCAAGGCGGCCGAGATCCGCGCCCGGATCGCCGACCCGCGGGCGTGACCACTCGTACGGGCCGACCACTGCGCCCGAGCCTGAGGACCGAGTGCTCGTGCTCCGGGGGCTGACCGTGCGCGGCGTGGTCGAGGACCAGAGCCCGGCCCGGGCCGTCGGCGACGCGGCATGGACACAGTCCCGCATCAGGACGTGGGAAGGGGCCGGCGCCCGTGGCTCGGACGCCGACGGTGGGTCGGCCGCGGGTCAGCTGGGCAGGCGGAGGGTGATGGCGGACTGGAGCAGTTCCGGCCCGGTCCAGTCGGAGCGCTGACCGGCGTATGCGGCGCCGAAGACACTGGTGCCGAGCAGCAGTTGCTTGCGGGTGCCTTCGGGGGCGCTGATGGGGGCGTCGACCCCGCCCGGCGCCCGCACGGTCACCGTGGAGCCGATGCGGTACGCGGTGACCCGTCCGTCCTCCAACGCCTGGTTCCAGGCCGCCCGGCGCTGGAGTTCAGTGCCGACCTCGCGGTGGCGCGGGGTGACGAGCGGGGTGTTGTCGGCGTACAGGGAGCGGTAGTCGGCGAGGATGCCGTCGAGCACCGGGTACAGGATGCGGTCCTCGGCGAGGTTGGACTGGTGCACGTAGTGCGGTCGCGGGTCGTTGGCCAGGACGTGCCGCAGGGCGATCCGCACCTCCTGGGGAACGATGTACTCGTCGTAGCCGGTGGCCGGATCCAAGGGGGCGGCCAGGCAGGTGGAGGCGGGATTGGTCTCGCAGACGCCGCTGCCGCCGTCCGCGCTGCTGGCGTAGATCCAGTTGTACTCATCGGCCATCTCGGCCTTGGTGCCCGTGTTGTAGTACACGTTCATCGGGTGCCGCGGGACGGTACGGGCGGCACCGACGGGACGCTGCTCGGGCTCACGGGAGTTGTCGCTGGCGATCCACTTCACGCCGGTGTCGGCGAGGGCTCCGGCGAGGTTGGGGTTGTCCTGCGGCTGCTGCGGCAGGGTTGCGAGGCCGGAGTGTTCGCCGGTGACCAGTTCGCCGCGGTCGACGGGCAGACCCTTGGACAGCGCCCATTCGTGGTTGTCGCGGATCTGTGCGGAGATCTCGGAGCGGCTCGTCCAGCGCGTGGCACCGCCGGCGTCCTTCTCGCAGGTCCAGGGGACCGTGGAGGTGTCCTGGAGACAGCCGAGGAAGGGGTGGGTGTAGGTGTGGTTGATCCAGCGGTACTTGGCGCGGTCGGCGAGGAGTCGGGCGGTCAGTTGGTCGGCCCCACCGTTCTCGGCCTTCCATTCCTCGCCGGCTCCGGCGTTGAAGACCATGTCCATGGTGAAGCCGGTGGCCGCCTGCCAGGCGGCGGCGTACTGGGCATCCGCCGCCGTCATCCGGATGGTGTCACCGGTTGATTCGCCTCCCGGGCAGTCGAAGTCTCCCGGGGTGCAGTTGAGCTCCTTGTTCCAGCGGGCGTCGGGGGCGAACACGTCGTCCACGTGCACCGAGAAGTAGTTGCGGCTCTGCCCGAGGTGGACGCCCTCGGTGAGCCATTCCACGATGCCCCTGGCCACCAGCCGGAACTGCCGCTGGTGCTCGTTGGCGGCGAAGGTCACGACGAGTTCGCGGCGACCGTCGTGGGCGTACTCGCCGATCAGGCTGGCGCGGCCACCGCCGGGTACCGGTGCGTCCAGGTAACTGGTGTAGCCCTCGCGAGGCTTACCGATGAACCCGTAGCTCTCGGGGATGAGCGTCGAGTTGTCTTCGAAGACCACGGGACCGTCGAGGTAGCCGAAGGGGCCGCTCTGCCCGGCAGAGGTGACGGCGGCTTCCGTGCCGTCCAGGACCCCCGCGTAGCCGCCGTTGTCGGTGTACTCCAGGCCCACTCCGGGGTGCGCCCAGGTGTATGCGTCGACCTGTGGGATGCCGAAGGCCTTCTCGTAGGCGACGAGCGCGTCGAGTTCGGCGCTACCGCCGCCGAAGGGGTTCTCGTTGGGCAGCACGACGCCCTGGTACCGGGCGCGGGGGCGACCGCCCACGGTGTCGCTGAGGAACGCGGCGTCGATGGTCGGCCGACCGCCCTCGCCGAGGGTCACCGTGGTGTACGGCACTCCGGTGTCACGCAGTTCCGCGGTGACCGCGTTGACGGCGCCGCTACCGTCGTCGACGACGAGGACTTTGAGGTCGATCCTCGGGGTGACGGCCGCCGCGGCTCCGGTGGCCGGCAGGGCCACCGCGGCCAGTACGACGGCCGCGCAGGCGGCTGCCGCCCCGCTCATCCGCTTCCGTTGAACCCTTTTGAGCCTGTGAACCATGCTCGTCCTTCCCCCCTCGGCACGCTTTCGGGCATGGCGGTGCCCGGGTGCATGCGGTGCTTGGATGCGCGCAGCGGGGCCCCGATGGCTCCCTGCGAGTGGTGGAACCACTGTGGCGAACGGGTTTATGACCGGACGGCAAACCTGGTACAGAAGCCACAGATGGGTGAAGGACATCCCGTCTGGATCGAACAACTTGCTAAACCTTCGAATGACGTGCGGGAGTGCACCTACGCGTAGGCTCTTTTCGGGCGACTGTCGGGCCGGAATACGATCGCGGGGCACGGCCGGCCGATCCCGACGTGACCACAGCCCCTCCACACCCAAACGGAAGCGAGACTTCACCACCGTGACTGCTCTGACTCTCAGCACTGCCGGCGCCGCGACGCTGCGCGCCGACGCCCTCGTCGTCGGAGTGGCGAAGGGTGCCAAGGGCCCCGTCGTCGCCCCCGGCGCGGAGGCCGTGGACAAGGCGTTCGAAGGCAAGCTCGCCACCGTCCTCGAAGCCCTGGGCGCCAGCGGCGCGGACGGCGAGCTGACCAAGCTGCCGGCCCCGTCCGGCCTCAAGGTCCCGGTGGTCGTCGCGGTCGGCCTCGGCCAGGTTCCGGACAAGGACGAGTCCTACGACGAGGACGCGCTGCGCCGCGCCGCCGGTGTCGCGGCCCGCGCGCTGAGCGGTACCAGGAAGGCCGGCTTCGCCCTGCCCGTCGAGGACGCCTCCGCCCTGACGGCCGTCGCCGAAGGCGCCCTGCTGGGCGCCTACGCCTTCACCGCCTACCAGGGCGGCGAGAAGAAGGCTTCCGGCAAGAACGGCAACGGCAAGCAGCCCGTGGGCGAGGTCGCTCTCCTCGGGGCCAAGCCGCGGGACAAGGAGCACAAGGCAGCCGCTGAGCGCGCCCGGATCGTGGCCGCCGAGATCAACGTCTGCCGCGACCTGATCAACACCCCGCCCAACGACCTCACTCCGGAGGCCTTCGCCGCTGTCGCCACGGCCGCGGCCAAGGAGAACGGCGTCAAGGTCCAGGTGCTTGATGAGAAGGCCCTGACCAAGGGCGGCTTCGGCGGCATCCTGGGTGTCGGCAAGGGCTCGGAGGCCCCGCCGCGGCTGGTCCGCCTGGCCTACACCCACCCGAAGGCGAGCAAGACGCTGGCCTTCGTGGGCAAGGGCATCACCTACGACTCGGGCGGCATCTCCCTGAAGCCCGCCGGCCACAACGAGACGATGAAGTGCGACATGAGCGGCGCCGCCGCCGTCTTCTCGGCTGTCATCGCCGCCGCCCGTCTGGGCCTGGAGGTCAACGTCACGGGCTGGCTCGCGCTCGCCGAGAACATGCCCTCCGGCTCCGCCACCCGCCCCGGCGACGTGCTGCGGATGTACAGCGGCAAGACCGTCGAGGTCCTCAACACCGACGCCGAGGGCCGCCTCGTCCTGGCGGACGCGCTCACCAAGGCCTCCGAGGAGTCCCCGGACGCGATCGTCGACGTAGCGACCCTGACCGGCGCCATGGTGCTGGCCCTGGGTAACCGCACCTTCGGGATCATGGCCAACGACGACGCCTTCCGTACCTCCTTGCACGAGATCGCCGAGGAGGTCGGCGAGCCCTCGTGGCCGATGCCGCTGCCCGCCGACCTGCGCAAGGGCATGGAGTCGCCCACCGCCGACATCGCCAACATGGGTGAGCGGATGGGCGGCGGCCTGGTGGCCGGCCTCTTCCTGCAGGAGTTCGTCGGGGAGGGCATCACGTGGGCCCACCTCGACATCGCGGGCCCGGCCTTCAACGAGGGCGCCCCCTTCGGCCACACCCCCAAGGGCGGCACCGGCTCCGCCGTACGCACCCTGGTGCGGCTCGCGGAGCGCACCGCCATCGGCGACCTCGGTTAGTCGCGCCACTCCGGGTCATTGCCCGGTCACCGCGGTTCCGGGCGGGAATGCCCGGGACCGCGGTATTTGTTCGTTCACTGTCGACGAAATCCACACGTTCTTACGCACTGGTAACCGTCGGATGCGGCGGATCGGACGTCTCACACACCGGCCCGGCGTCCCCTGTCCGACCGACAAGTGCGAAGATGGGTTCTCGGCAGGACAGGGCCCCCACCACAGGGCCGAAGAAAAGCGGCCGAATACCAGCCGCCGCCCGGTCACTGAGGACCGGCGCCCGGCGCACATGCATGGAGGACGTGACGTGGCGAACGACGCCAGCACCGTTTTCGACCTAGTGATCCTCGGCGGTGGCAGTGGCGGTTACGCCGCGGCGCTGCGCGCCTCTCAGCTGGGTCTGGACGTCGCCCTGATCGAGAAGAACAAGCTCGGCGGCACCTGCCTGCACAACGGCTGCATCCCCACGAAGGCTCTGCTGCACGCCGGTGAGATCGCCGACCAGGCCCGCGAGGCCGGGCAGTTCGGCGTGAAGGCCGCCTTCGAGGGCATCGACATCGCGGGCGTCCACAAGTACAAGGACGACGTGATCGCGGGACTGTACAAGGGCCTGCAGGGCCTGGTCGCCTCCCGCAAGGTGACCTACATCGAGGGCGAGGGCCGCCTGTCCTCCCCCACCTCGGTCGACGTGAACGGCCAGCGCGTCCAGGGCCGCCACGTCCTGCTCGCGACCGGTTCCGTGCCGAAGTCGCTGCCGGGCCTGGAGATCGACGGCAACCGCATCATCTCCTCGGACCACGCGCTGGTCCTCGACCGCGTCCCGGAGTCCGCGATCATCCTGGGCGGCGGCGTCATCGGCGTCGAGTTCGCCTCCGCGTGGAAGTCCTTCGGCACCGACGTCACGGTCGTCGAGGGACTCAAGCACCTCGTCCCGGTCGAGGACGAGAACAGCTCCAAGCTGCTGGAGCGCGCCTTCCGCAAGCGCGGGATCAAGTTCAACCTGGGCACCTTCTTCGAGAAGGCCGAGTACACCGAGAACGGTGTGCGGGTCACCCTCGCCGACGGCAAGACCTTCGAGGCCGAGGTGCTGCTGGTCGCCATCGGCCGAGGCCCGGTCTCCCAGGGCCTTGGCTACGAGGAGCAGGGCGTCGCGATGGACCGCGGCTACGTGTTGGTCGATGAGTACATGCAGACCAACGTGCCCACCATCTCGGCCGTCGGCGACCTCGTCCCGACCCTCCAGCTGGCGCACGTCGGATTCGCCGAGGGCATCTTGGTGGCGGAGCGTCTGGCCGGCCTCAAGACCGTCCCGATCGACTACGACGGCGTGCCGCGGGTGACGTACTGCCACCCCGAGGTCGCCTCCGTGGGCATCACCGAGGCCAAGGCCAAGGAGATCTACGGTGCGGACAAGGTCGTGGCCCTGAAGTACAACCTCGCCGGCAACGGCAAGAGCAAGATCCTCAAGACCGCCGGCGAAATCAAGCTGGTCCAGGTCAAGGACGGTGCCGTCGTCGGCGTCCACATGGTCGGTGACCGGATGGGCGAGCAGGTCGGCGAGGCCCAGCTGATCTACAACTGGGAGGCTCTGCCGGCCGAGGTCGCGCAGCTCATCCACGCGCACCCGACCCAGAGCGAGGCGCTCGGCGAGGCCCACCTGGCCCTGGCCGGCAAGCCGCTGCACTCCCACGACTAGCAGTCACGGGCGCGACGACCACTTCCGCACATTCGTTAGGAGCAACTGAAACCATGGCGGTTTCCGTAACCCTTCCGGCGCTCGGAGAGAGCGTGACCGAGGGCACTGTCACCCGCTGGCTGAAGGCCGAGGGAGAGCGCGTCGAGGCTGACGAGCCGCTGCTCGAGGTCTCCACCGACAAGGTAGACACCGAGATCCCGGCCCCGGCTTCGGGCATCCTCGCCTCCATCAAGGTCGCCGAGGACGAGACCGTCGAGGTCGGCGCCGAGCTGGCCATCATCGACGACGGCAGCGGCGCCCCTGTCGCGGCCCCGGCGGCCGAGCCTGCCGCCGCCGAGGCGCCCGCCGCCCCGGCTCCGGCTGCCGAGGCCCCCGCCCCGGCCCCCGCCCCCGAGCAGCCGGCAGCGGCTCCGGCCGGCGGAGCCGTGGGCACCGACGTCGTCCTTCCCGCGCTCGGTGAGTCCGTCACCGAGGGCACCGTCACCCGATGGCTGAAGCAGGTCGGCGAAAGCGTCGAAGCCGACGAACCGCTCCTGGAGGTGTCCACCGACAAGGTGGACACCGAGATCCCGGCCCCGGTAGCCGGCACCCTGCTGGAGATCGTGGTCGGCGAAGACGAGACCGCCGAGGTCGGCGCCCGTCTGGCCGTCATCGGGGCGGCGGGCGCGGCTCCCGCAGCGGCTCCGGCTCCCGCCGCCCCGGCCCCCGTAGCCACCCCGGCTCCGGCTCCCGCAGCTCCGGCCCCGGCGCCCGCCCCCGTGGCCGCCCCGGCGCCCGCAGCTCCGGCCGCACCGGCCCCCGCCCCCGTGGCCGCGCCGGCACCTGTTGCCGCTCCGGCTCCCGTGGCCGGCGCTGACGAGGGCGCGTACGTGACCCCGCTGGTCCGCAAGCTGGCCTCGGAGTCCGGCGTGAACCTGGCGCAGGTCCAGGGCACCGGCGTCGGCGGTCGCATCCGCAAGCAGGACGTGCTGGCCGCCGCGGAGGCGGCGAAGGCAGCCGCTGCCGCCGCCCCCGCCGTCGCCGCCCCGGTGGCTGCCAAGGCTCCGGCCCTGGAGCCCTCCCCGCTGCGTGGTCAGACGGTAAAGATGACCCGCATGCGCAAGGTCATCGGCGACAACATGATGAAGGCCCTGCACTCGCAGGCGCAGCTGACCACGGTGGTCGAGGTGGACATCACCAAGATCATGAAGCTGCGCGGGCAGGCCAAGGACTCGTTCCTGGCCCGCGAGGGCGTCAAGCTCTCCCCGATGCCGTTCTTCGTCAAGGCCGCTGCCCAGGCGCTGAAGGCCCACCCGGTCGTCAACGCCCGGATCAACGAGGACGAGGGCACCATCACCTACTTCGACTCGGAGAACATCGGCATCGCCGTGGACTCCGAGAAGGGCCTGATGACCCCGGTCATCAAGGGCGCGGGTGACCTGAACCTGGCGGGCATCTCCAAGGCCACCGCCGACCTGGCGAGCAAGGTCCGGGGCAACAAGATCACCCCGGACGAGCTGTCCGGTGCGACCTTCACGATCAGCAACACCGGTTCGCGCGGTGCGCTGTTCGACACGGTCATCGTGCCGCCGAACCAGGTCGCGATCATGGGCATCGGCGCCACGGTCAAGCGTCCGGCGGTCATCGAGACCGCCGAGGGCACCGTCATCGGCGTCCGCGACATGACCTACCTCTCGCTCTCCTACGACCACCGCCTGGTGGACGGCGCGGACGCCGCCCGCTACCTGTCGGCGGTCAAGGCGATCTTGGAGGCGGGCGAGTTCGAGGTCGAGCTCGGTCTCTGAGCCCCGTTCGGGTGCTCCCCACCTGATCGGCGGGAAGCGCCCGAACCGGTAACAAGCTGCCCTGCGGGGCCGCTTGTTACCAGCCTCACCGGCGGCGCCCCCGCCCGGAGCACTTCCGGGCGGGGGCGCCGCCGTATTGTCTAAGGGTTGTCAGCTCCACTCGATGAACCACCGGCCAGGCGTGACCCACAGGAGATGAATCGCCGATGATCACCCCACCCGTCGTGCATTCGCTGCGCGAGCAGATCCGCGAGCACATCGTGGAGGGGATCGTCAGCGGGCGTTGGAAGCCGGGCGAGCGGATCGTCGAGCGCCGGATCGCCGTGGAGCTTGAGGTCAGCCAGACCCCGGTGCGCGAGGCGCTGCGCGAGCTGGAGACCCTGCGGCTGATCGAGTCCGCCCCGAACAAGGGGGTGCGGGTGCGCAATCTCTCGGCGGCCGACCTGGAGGAGATCTACCCGGTGCGGGCCGGCCTGGAGCAGATCGCGGCCGAGTTGGCGGCGCCGGTCCTGGCGGCCGACCCGTCCCGGCTGGATGCCCTGTTTGAACCGCACGTGGCCGCGTTGCGGGAGGCTGACCGCGCCTCGGACGGCACCGCGCAGGTGCGGCACACAGTGGCCTTCCACCGGGAATTGGTGCGGGCGGCAGGCAACAGCGTGCTGCTGCATACCTGGGAGAGCCTCGGCATCGAGGTGTTCACCGCTTTGTCGATCCGATGGCTGGGGACGGTGCAGAAGCAGTACGCGCAGGAGCACGAGGCTTTGGTCGAGGCGTTCCGGCGGCGGGATCCGGATATCGCCCTGATGGTGAAGCAGCATGTCCTCGGCTGCGCCCCGGCGCCCGACTTGCCCTGATTTACCCTGGCACTCCGTGCCCGATCGCGCGGCACGGAATGCCAATTTCGATGGATAGGGCATTTTTTCGAGGGTTTTCTTTGATCGATCATCGATCAGACGCTTACAGTTTCCGACGGGCCACAACCAGGCCCGCACGCCCTGTCCTGCCCGTCAGGGATTCTTCTTCACCCCCCTCCCAAGTCCGGAAGGCGGCGCACACCGATGTCCGACCCCGTAGCAAAGCTTCCGAGCGAGCTCGACCAGCTCCCGGACCGTGACACCGAGGAGACCGCCGAATGGGCGGCCTCCCTCGATGCCGTCACCCAGGCCGCCGGCCCGCATCGCGCCCAGTACCTGATGCGCCGTACGCTCCAACACGCGGAGGCGGCCGGCCTGGCCCTGCCCAAGCTGCTGGAGACGGACTACGTCAACACCATCCCCACCGCCGCGGAACCGGAGTTCCCCGGTGACCTGGAGTTGGAATCGAAGATCACCGCCTGGAACCGCTGGAACGCGGCGGCCATGGTGACCCGCGGCTCCCGCTTCGGCGTCGGCGGCCACATCGCCACCTTCGCCTCCGCAGCCTGGCTCTACGAGACCGGATTCCAGCACTTCTTCCGCGGCAAGGAGGGGGACGGCTCGGGCGACCAGCTCTACATCCAGGGCCACGCCTCCCCCGGCATCTACGCCCGCGCCTTCCTCGACGGCCGGATCAGCGAGCAGCAGCTCGACCACTTCCGGCAGGAGTCGGGGGGCAACGGCCTGCCGTCCTACCCGCACCCGCGCCGCCTGCCCTGGCTGTGGGAGTTCCCCACCGTGTCCATGGGCCTGGGCCCGCTGTCCGCGATCTACCAGGCGCGGTTCAACCGCTACCTCAACGGCCGCGGCATCAAGGACACCTCCGCCTCGCACGTGTGGGCCTTCCTCGGCGACGGCGAGATGGACGAGCCCGAGTCGACCGCCGCCCTCGCTCTGGCCGCCCGTGAGCAGCTCGACAACCTCACTTTCGTGGTGAACTGCAACCTGCAGCGCCTCGACGGTCCGGTCCGCGCCAACTTCAAGATCGTGCAGGAGCTGGAGGCCCAGTTCCGTGGCGCCGGCTGGAACGTGATCAAGTCCCTGTGGGGGTCGGCCTGGGACGAGCTGTTCCCACTCGACACCACCGGCGCGTTGGTCCGGCGACTGCGTGAGGTTCCCGACGCCCAGTTCCAGACCTACGCGACGCGCGACGTGGCGTACATCCGCCAGCACTTCTTCGGCGCCAGCGCCGAGCTGGTGCAGCTGGCCGGTGTCCTGTCGGACGCGAAGATCTCCGAGTGCTTCCACACCTCGCGCGGTGGCCACGAGGCCCGCAAGGTCTACGCGGCCTATCAGGCTGCCCTCTCGCACAAGGGCGCGCCGACCGTGATCCTGGCGCAGACCGTCAAGGGCTACACCCTGGGTGCTGGGTTCGAGTCCAAGAACGCCAACCACCAGATGAAGAAGCTGACCACGGACGAGTTCAAGGGCATGCGGGACCTGCTCGGACTGCCGATCCCGGACAGCGCCTTCGC
This sequence comes from Streptomyces sp. NPDC006879, assembly GCF_042869595.1. Classification (NCBI taxonomy): domain Bacteria; kingdom Bacillati; phylum Actinomycetota; class Actinomycetes; order Kitasatosporales; family Streptomycetaceae; genus Streptomyces; species Streptomyces sp. NPDC006879. The sequence goes on along the minus strand of NZ_JBIAGC010000024.1, from coordinate 19,608 downwards.
CGACGGCCTCGTGCCCTACGGCCACCCCGGCGCGGACTCCCCCGAGGTCCGCTACCTCCAGGAGCGGCGCGCCGCCCTCGGCGGCCCGGCGCCGGCCCGCAGGGTGCACCAGGTGGCGCTGCCGGCTCCGGCGGACCGCTCCTTCGCTCCCCTGCTGAAGGGCAGCGGCAAGCAGGAGATGGCCACCACCATGGCCTTCGTCCGCCTGGTGAAGGATCTGATGCGGGACAAGGAGACCGGCAAGCGCTGGGTTCCGATCGTCCCTGACGAGGCTCGCACCTTCGGCATGGAGTCGCTCTTCCCCTCGGCCGGAATCTACTCCCCGCTGGGCCAGACGTACGAGCCGGTCGACCGCGACCAGCTGATGTACTACAAGGAAGCCAAGGACGGCCAGATCCTCAACGAGGGGATCACCGAAGCCGGTGCCATGGCGGACTTCATCGCCGCGGCCACGTCGTACGCGACGCACGGCGAGACGATGATCCCCTTCTACATCTTCTACTCGATGTTCGGCTGGCAGCGGACCGGCGACCAGATGTGGCAGCTGGCCGACCAGCTCGGCAAGGGCTTCATCGTGGGCGCCACCGCTGGCCGCACCACCCTGACCGGGGAGGGCCTGCAGCACGCGGACGGCCACTCGCACCTGATCGCGTCCACCAACCCGGCCTCGCTGAACTACGACCCCGCCTTCGCCTATGAGATCGCGGTGATCGTCAAGGAGGGTCTGCGCCGGATGTACGGCGAGAGCGCCCCGGGCGAGGACTCGGACGTCTTCTACTACCTGACGGTCTACAACGAGCCGAAGGTGCAACCGGCGATGCCCGAGGGCGTCGAAGAGGGCATCATCAAGGGCTTGTACCGCTTCAACCAGGCAACCGACCTGGAGGTTGCTCCGGCCGCCGAAGCTCCGAAGGCCCAACTCGTGGCGTCCGGCACGGCCATCCACTGGGCGCTGGAGGCACAGCGTCTGTTGGCCGCCGACTGGGGTGTGGCAGCTGACGTGTGGTCCGCCACCTCCTGGGGCGAGCTCCGCCGGGAGGCGTTGGAGTGTGACGAGGCCCTGTTGCGCGGTGAGGAGCGGGTCCCGTACGTGACCCGCGTACTGGAAGGCGCCCCCGGCCCGGTTCTGGCCGTGTCCGACTGGATGCGTCAGGTCCCCGACCAGATCAGCCAGTGGGTACCGCAGGACTACAGCTCGCTCGGCACTGACGGTTTCGGCCTGTCGGACACCCGTCAGGGCGCCCGCCGCCACTTCGGGGTCGATGCCGAGTCGATCGCCGTTGCGACCCTGGCGCAGCTCGCGCGCCGCGGTGAAGTACCGGCCTCGGCCGTGAAGGAGGCGCGGGAGCGCTACGGCCTGTAGGCAGGCCGAGGGTCATATTGGGCGGGCGGCACCCCAACCGGGGCGCCGCCCGCCCGTGGCACTGCCCGCGGCGGGGCGCCCGCTTCAGCGGTAGTCCTCGGCGCTGCGGGCGGCGCCCCCGTGCACGACCTCCTCGATGTAGGCCCACGCGTCCGGACGGCTGCCGTCCACATCGGTGAAGCCGTACGTCCGCGCGAGCTGGGCACTGGACAGTGAGCGCCCGTTCCACCGGGCCACCCGGGAGTCGGCGGCCAGCGCGGCGATCCCCCGCCCCAGATAGGTGGGGGACTCCGAGACCGCGAACCCCGGAACGCGGTCGACGGCCTCGCGCCAGTTCTCCTCCGTGACCGCGAGCGCGGCGAGCATCTGTTCCGAGCGGAGCCAGCCGGGAGTGACCGCGACGGCGGTGCAGCCGGTGCCCTCCAAGTCATGGGCGAGGTTGTGGGCCATGCGGATCGGAGCGTTCTTGGCGAGGTCGTAGTAGAAGTTCTCGCGGAAGCGGCGGTTGGTCTCGGCGGTACCGTCGGTGACCTCGACGATGAGTCCGCCGGGGTGACGGACCAGCAGCGGCAGGGCGTGGTGGCTGGTGATGATGTGGCTGCGCACTCCGAGGTCGAGCATCCGCAAGCCCTGCTCCAGGCCGGTCTCCCACATCCGCTTGCCGAACACCACCAGGTGCTCGCCGCCCCAGAGGTCGTTGACCAGAAGGTCGAGCCGCCCGTGATCGGCATCGATACGGGCGATGACGGCGCCCACCTGGGCGGGGTCGAGGTGGTCGGCGGGGAGAGGCACGCCTTCTCCGCCTGCTGCGGTGACCAGTTCCGCTGTCTGCTCGATGGTTTCGGTCTTCCGTCCCACCTCGCTGGCCCGCTCCCGGGTGGTGCGGCCGGTGACGTACACGGTGGCCCCGGCTGAGCCGAGCTGCACGGCGATCGCGCGGCCGGCGCCCCTGGTGGCCCCCGCCACCAGAGCGATCCTCCCGTTCAACGGTTTCGGAGTCATGTCGGTCGTTCCCTCCGTGCATGCGGCTGGTTCACCGCGGATTGCGGTGACCCTCGCACGCGGACTGCCGCTCGCACCGACTTTCGGCCATCCGCTCGTGCTGGTTTCCGCGGTGGCGTAGGCCCGGTCCAGCGCCGATGCTTGACGCGTGATGGACGAAACGGAGTTCTGGGAGATCGTCGACGGCACCCGAGAGGCCGCTGCGGGCGACCCCGAGGAGCAGGCCGACCTGCTGGTGGAGCGGCTGCTGGGACTCGATCCGGACTCCGTGCTGGATTTCGCCCGGCACTTCGAGGCCCGCTACAACCGCGCGTACACCTGGGAGCTGTGGGGCGCGGCCTGGGTACTGCTCGACGGGGCCAGTGACGACGCCTTCGATTACTTCCGGTGCTGGCTGATCGGCCAGGGCCGGGAGGTCTTCGAGGGCGGGGTCCACGAACCAGACAACCTGGCCGATCTGCTGGGGGAGTTCGACGAGGAGGTCGACGGTGACGGCGAGGAACTCGGATACGCCGCCGACGAGGCCTACGAGCAGTTGACCGGCACGGTGGCACCGGACCTGGGCATCGCGGTGCAACCGGCGGAGCCGGGGGGAGCCCCGCTGGACTTCGAAGACGAAGCCGTGCTGGCGGTACGCTTCCCCCGGCTGTGGGAACGCTTCCGGGACGCCTGAGGCCTGTCCCGCACCCAGCGGGCTTCGAGCAGCGCCCCGCCGCGTGCGGCCCCGGCGAGGCGTGCGACCTCAGTAGTGGGTGCCGCCGTCGATGCGGATCTCGGTGCCGGTGATGAACGCACCGTCCTGCGAACCCAGCATGGCGACGACTCCGGCCACGGTCTCGGGGCCGGCGAAGCCCTGGCCGATCGCCGGGGCGAGCTTGGCGAACAGGCTCCAGTCGGTGTCCTCCGGCAGCCCCGGCCCCTTGCCGCTGGTCATATCGCTGGCGATGGAGCCGGGCGCCACGCAGACGGCTCGCAGGCCCTGCTTGCTGTACTCGGCGGCGATGGCATGGGTCATCGACTGGATGCCGCCCTTGCTGGCGGCGTAGGCGGACATGTAGGGGTGCGCGAAGCTCGCCGAGGTCGAGCTGAAGTTGACGATGACCGGGCCCGCCCCTTCGAGGAGGGCGGGCAATGCCTCACGGATCATCAGAAACGTGCCGGTGAGGTTCACCGATATGATCTTGTTCCAGAAGTCCAGGGTGGTCTTGTGCGTGTGCTCGGAGTCGAGGATCCCGGCGGCGTTGACCAGCACGTCCAACCCACCGAGACCTCCCAGGGCGGCTGCCATTCCGTCCCGCACCGCCACCTCGTCCGAGATGTCCAGTACGAGGGTGGTCAGCCGCTCGGCCATCCCCTCCTCGGCGGCCCGCGCGGCCGTCACCTTCAGCCCTTCCTCGTTCACATCGGCGCCCACGACACGGCCGCCCTCGGCGAGGATGCGGTGGACAGTGGCCTGGCCGATGCCGGAACCGGCGCCCGTGATCAGTACGCGGCGGCCTTCATAGCGGTTCATCTGGGGAGCTCCCGTGCGGGTAGGTGGGTGTGTCAGCCAGAGGAGGCTACGCCCACCTGGCACGTTTTGCCAGAGAGACATTTCAAGCCAGCTATCCGGCCGGCGTCGGATCCGGGGCGTACCCTCACCAGAGTGAGATCCCCACGCCCGTACTCCCTCCCGGACTCCGCCGGTCCCCTGACCCTGACCGAACGGCGCAAGGCGGCGACCCAACTGGAGATCGCCCGTGCCGCCGGAACCCTCTTCGCCGAGCGCGGCCCGGACGCCACCACCGCGGAGGACATCGCACAGCGCGCCGGCGTGGCCCTGCGCACCTTCTACCGCTACTTCCGCAGCAAGCAGGACGCGGTGGCACCGCTCCTCGCCGGAGGCGGCGAGACCTGGCGGGCCCTGCTCGCCAGGGAAGAGCCGGGCACACCGCTCTCCGCCGCCCTGGAGCGGGCCGTGCAGGACGCACTGTCGGAGCCGGTCGTGGACAGGGAGGAACTCCGATGGACCCGAGGGCTGTTGCTGGCGGCCCAGCAGGACCCGGCGCTACGAGCCGTCTGGTACCGGGTGAATCGGGAATCCGAGGAACACCTCGTCCCCGTCCTGACCCGGCTGGTCGGCAGCGACTACGAGCCGCTGGAGATCCGCCTGCTCGCCGCCGCGGCCACCGACTCGATCCGCGTCGCCTTGGAGGTGTGGGCCGCCACGCCCTCAGCCCCCGAACCGGCCCCGATCGCCCTGCGATGCCTGCGGGAGCTCACCTCCGGCATGCGGCTGCTCGGCAGCTGAAGCCTCCGGCGGCCGGTCCGACACCGGTGGGGTTCGATCCGGGACCAGGCGCTCGGGCGTACTCAGCCGCGCATGCTCGTACGTCCCGGTGATAGTGCCGGCAGCGTCATAGGTGACCCCACGGAAAGCCGTCGAGGCGGGCGCGGTCACGTAACGGAACCGCAGGAGGATCCCGTCCGGGTCGGCCACGTCGACCAGGACCCCGTCAGGGTCCGTCAGCGGCCCCTTGGGTCTGAGCCCCAGTCTCCGAAGCCGTCCGGCGATGTCCTCCACGCAGCCGCGCGAGTCAACGGCCAGCACCACCGGGCGACTCCCCCGCAAGTTCGCCGCCGAGGCACCCGGAGGAAGCGGCTGGAGGACGAGGGCGTACTCCGCGTCGGTGTCGAGGAGAACCACCCCCCACAGCTCCTCCGTCACCACGAACTCGCGGACCAGCCGTAGGTCGAGGACATCGCAGTACCAGCGGACGCTCCGATCCAGATCGCTCACCTGGAGGGACACAGCGGCGACCTTGGAGACTCCGATGCCCATGGCGAACTCCTCACGGCACGTCTCCGAAAGCTCCCTGCTCCCAGTGGAACGTCCGCGCCCGCCGCCCGCAACCGGCGCCAGCGACGGCCACCTTGCCCGGTGGCGATGCCAGCACCGGAAACGAGCCCGGACGGCCCTCGGCGGCTACGGAGCCACCGGGTCCGGGGAGAGCACCAGGAGGGCCACGTCGTCCTTCGGGCCGTCGCTGAAGTGGTCGAGGTCATGCCACAGGGCGAGGGCCAGGCCCCCGGGTGCCAAACCGTCGCCCTGCGCGCCGGCCAGACGAGCCGAGCGGGGACGGCCGGCCGCGGAGGTGGCGAGCAGCGGGAGCCGCTCCAACAGCGGGTAGAAGACGCCGGCCGCGTCCCGGGACTCGGTCACGCCGTCGGTGTAGGCCAAGATGCGATCGCCCGCCCGCAGCGGCACCTCGATGACCGGCGGCGGCTTCAGGGAGACCATCCCCAGGCCCAGCGGGGGCGCCGGATCCACCCCGACCTCGACCGCCGTCGCCTCGCGCAGCAGCAGGGCGGGAGGATGCCCACAGGAGGCGATGCGCACCACACCGGCCCCGGGCGGGAACTCCAGCAGCACCGCGGTCGCGAAGAGCTCCGGGTGCTCGACCCCCTCGGAGTCCTCGATCAGCCTGCGGTCCAGCCGGGTGGCCAGAGCACCGAGCCCCGCATCATCGAGCACTCCTTCCCGAAATGCCCCAAGCAGGGCTGCCACCGTCCCGACGGCGGCCAGCCCGTGCCCCTGCACGTCAGCGACCAGGGCCCGAACACCGTACGGCCCGGCCTTGACGTCGTACAGGTCCCCGCCGACCAGGGTGCCGCGCTGGGCGGCGCGGTAGAGGCCCGAGCAACGCACCGGGCCCACCCGGTCCGGGAGCGGCGCGAGCACGGCCATCTGGGCGGCCTCCGCGATCGTCCGCACGCTCACCAGTTGGGCGTCCCGGCGCCGCCGCACCCAGGCGATGACCACGCTCAGCAGCCCCACCGTGGCCACCGTGAACAGGTCGGTGCCCTGCGCGTTGCCCACCCCGATCGCCGGGAGGAGGAGCACGAGCACCAGGAGCGCCAGCAGCGCGGTGCCGGCCGCCCCGTAGGAGAAGGCCGCGACCGGAGGGATCGCGGCGAGGAAGAAGCCGAGCTCGACGTAGCTCGGCGTCAGTGCCTGAGCCAGGGACAGCACGACGACCGCGGCCGGTGGCGCGATCCGCGCCCAGCGCGGCGGGGGCGCGCCGCGCATCCAGCCGGGTTCGTCGCGCTCCTTTCGCGGCCTCACGCCTCAACCCTGGTACGAGGGGCCGTCCACCGCACGCCGAGTGGTCCTCGCGGGCGGTCACCCAGCAGGCGTCCGGTGGCCTGGTGCCTCTGGGGGCCGGACAGTGGTGGAGTGAGTGACGCCCCCCGGCCGCCGGCGCCGGACACACCGACCGTTCCTCCCTCACACCTGGGCACCCGGCTGAACTGGCTGCGGGCCGCCGTGCTGGGCGCCAACGACGGGATCACCTCCACCGCCGGGCTGGTCGTCGGTGTCGCCGGCGCCACCACTTCGCGCCTTGCGATCCTTTCGGCCGGGATCGCGGGGTTGCTGGCCGGTTCGCTGTCGATGGCCGCGGGCGAGTACGTGTCGGTGAGCTCCCAACGGGATTCCGAGCGGGCCGCACTGGCCAAGGAACAGCGCGAGCTGGCCGACGACCCGGAGGCAGAGCTGATCGAGCTGACCGGGTTGCTCTCGGACCGTGGCCTGAGCGCAGCGGTCGCACGGGAGGCGGCGGAGCAGCTGACCCAGCGGGACGCGCTACGGGCACACGCCCGGGTGGAGCTGGGGATCGAGCCGGACGCGCTCGCCAACCCCTGGCACGCGGCGCTGGCGAGCTTCGCTTCCTTCACCGTGGGCGCGATCCTTCCGCTTCTGGCGATCGTGCTGCCGCAGGCTTCCCTGCGGGTGCCGGTCACCTTCGTCTCCGTGTTGTGCGCGCTGGCGGTATGCGGATGGCTCAGTGCCCGGCTCGGGGCCGCTCCGCCGTTGCGGGCGGTGCTGCGCAACGCCACCGGCGGCGCACTCGCCATGGGCGTCACGTACGCGGCAGGTTCCCTCTTGGGGGCGGTAGCCGCGTGAGCGGTGGGCGCAGTTGGGTCAGGATGGGGAAATGCGAATCGCTGTTACCGGCTCGACCGGACTCATCGGCACGGCTCTGGTGCAATCGGTGCGGCAGGAGGGTCATTCGGTGCTGCGGCTGGTGCGGCAGCTTCCCGAGGGGGCGGACGAGGTTCGCTGGGATCCGATGGGCGGCGAGGTGGACCGTGCGGGGCTGGAGGGCCTGGACGCCGTGGTGCACCTCGCGGGCGCCGGGGTCGGAGACCACCGCTGGACCGAGGCGTACAAGCAGCGGATTCGTGACAGTCGGGTACGGGGCACGGCGACCCTCGCACGAGCGCTGTCCTCGCTCCGGACGCCGCCGCGGGTACTCGTGAGCGGATCGGCGATCGGCTACTACGGGGACACCGGTGACCAGCCGGTGGACGAGGACTCGCCACCAGGTGCCGGTTTCCTGCCCTCGGTGTGCGTGGAGTGGGAGGCCGCTGCTGCTCCCGCACAGGAGGCGGGAATCCGTACCGTCTTCGCCCGTACGGGTCTGGTGGTGGCGCGGGAGGGCGGCGCCTGGGGACGGTTGTTCCCCCTCTTCCGTGCGGGGTTGGGTGGCCGACTGGGCGACGGCAGGCAGTACTGGAGCTTCATCTCCCTGTACGACGAATTGGCCGCGCTGCGGCATCTGATCAATACCGAGGAGCTGAGCGGGCCGGTGAACCTGACGGCCCCCCAGCCGTTGACGAATCGCGAGGTCACGGCGGCCATGGCCAGGGTGCTGCGGCGTCCGGCAGTGTTCACGGTGCCCGCGCCGGCGATGCGTTTGGCGCTGGGGGAGTTCGCCGAGGACGTGTTGGGAAGTCAGCGGGTGCTGCCCAAACGACTGTTGGCCTCGGGCTTCGGCTTCACCCACGCCGGCATCGACGACGCACTGCGGGCCGCACTGCGCTGAGGGGCTCGCCGTGGTGGGCCAGGTCCATCCGACTACCCAACAGCGACCGCAAGGTGACCGGTTATGAACGCGCACGGAACGCCGTGCGACCGCTGTGCGCCCAAACGCGACCGTCGCTGCGCTGCCAATTCGACTGGCACAGGGGTATTCCTGGGTCCGGCTGGGGAAAGACGATCCCACACAGCCGCGCCGACCTCGGGGAGGGGCACGTGCTCAGGAGCGCACATTTCACGGACGTCGTCATCGTGGGAGCGGGAGTCTCAGGACTCTCAGCGGCTCACCACCTCATCAACGCGGGCCTGTCCGTGGCCGTGGTGGAGGCCGCAGCCGGTCCGGGCGGGCGCATGTCCACCGAGCGGATCGACGGCTTCCGTCTCGACCGGATCGGCCAGTTGCTCAGCACCGCCTATCCGGAGCTCACCCGCTCCCCCGGACTGGGGGAGTTGGTATTGCGGCCCTTCGCACCAGGGGTCCTGCTACACGGAGAGGGACGCACCCAGCGGGCGGGCGCCAGCATCAACGGCAGCACGCGCAGCGCACTCACAGCAGCGCGCGCCCTGGCAAGCGCCCCCCGCGCGCGCGGGGGCGCACTGGACCAGGCACGACTGAGCGCGGCCCTCGGTCGGCTGGCGGCCATGCCCGCCGAGCGCCTCCTGAGCCGACCGGAGCGCACCGCGCTGGAAGCCCTGCGCACCCGTGGACTGTCCACCCGGGCCGTCAACGGCTTCTTGCGGCCCCTCCTTGCGACCCTGCTCGGCGAAGGGGCGCTCACGAGTTCCAGCCGAGTGGCCGACCTCGCGCTGCGCTCCTTCGCCCGGGGCCGGCTCGCCGTGCCCCAGGGTGGGGCGTCGGCCCTGCCCGAGCTCCTGGCCGACAGCCTGCCCACCGGGGTGCTGTGGACCGGGGTACGCGTGCGATCGGTCTCCACCCGGGCGGTGTCCACCGAGGAGCACGGGGAGTTCGGCTGCCGGTCGGTGCTCCTCGCCACCGGTGCCCGTGCCGCGGCCGACCTACTGCCCGGCCTGCGCGTGCCCGCCTTCCACCCGATCACGGTCCTGCACCACACCGCGCCGGTCTCGCCGCTGGCCGAGCCATCCCTGATCCTCGACGCCGACCTGCGCGGCCCCGTCCAGCACACCGCTGTCATGAGCGAGGTCGACCCCTCGCGAGCCCCGCACGGCCGGGTGCTGGTCTCCTCCACCGTTCTCGGCCCCCCGCCGGAGGAACGGAGCGTGCGGTCCCACCTGGCAGCCATGTACGGCACCTCGGTGGCCGACTGGGAGCTGCTCGCGGTCCACCACACCCCGGAGGCCGTACCGGCGATGGCGCCGCCCCACGACCTGCGGCGGCCCGTACGAGTCCTGTCCGGCCTGTACGTCTGCGGTGACCACCGGGACACCGGAACAGTGCAGGGGGCGCTCCACTCGGCACGGCGCGCGTCCGCCGCGATCCTGCGCGACTTCGGCCTGCAACCGGGTCTGATGACGCCGGTACTTCCGGTCGCCGCCTGAACAACCCGCCCGGTGCCGGTCGAGTCGGACGGGTGGTGGCCCTACAGCAGCGCCGCCACCCGTTCTCGGTAGGCCCGTGCCGGGGCGGCGTCGCGGTAGGGCTCCAGCCGGCGCTCGAAGTCGCGCACGTACTCCACCGCCCTGGCGGAACGCATCTCCATGGCCTGCTGGGCCGCTTCGGCGCCCAGCGCGCACGCCTGGTCGAGTTCCCCCAGGCCCAGTCGGGCGCAGGCGAGCACCACCCGGCAGAAGAGCCTGCTCCGGGCGTACCCGGGAGCGCGTAGTTGCAGGGAACGTTCTGCGTGTTGCGCCGCCGGCCGGTACTGGTGCAGATCCCGGTAGCAGTGCGCGAGTTCGTCCGCGAGCTGCGCCTCGTCGAAGGACCGGGCCCAGTAGGGCACGTCCTCCCCTGGACGGGCGCTGCCGAGCGCTCGCTCGGCGCGCACCAGGGAGGCGGTGCAAGCCCGCACCTCGCCGAGCACCCCGTGCCCGCGCGCCTCCACCGAGTGCAGCAGCGACTGCACCACGGCGGGAGCGCCGACGCCGACGCCCTGCTGGGCGACACGGGCCAGTTGGACCGCCTCCCGACCGTGCCCCAGGTAGATCGCCTGCCTGCTCATGGTGATCAGCACGTACGACCCGTAGGAACGGTCCCCGGCCGCCTGGGCCAGTCGTAACGCCTGTACGAAGTACCGCTGGGCGAGCCCGTGGGCGGCGATGTCGTACGAGGTCCAGCCGGCCAGCCGGGTGAGATCAGCGGCGGCGGCGAACAACCTCCGCCCGGTGGACTCCCCGTACGTGCCGCGCAGCATGGGTTCCGCCTCGTGCTCCAGGTAGCGCACGAGGGCCTGGCGGGCGTGTCCACCGCCGTAGGCGTGGTCCAGTGCCCGGAACAGCTCACCCACCGAGCGCAGGGCGGCGATGTCCCCGCTTGTCACTCGCTGCCCCGGGCCGCGGTCGCCCTGACGTTGCCGGGGCACCGAGGTACGGCCCTGGAGGGGGACCCGCCCGGCGGGCGGGGACGCCTCCCCCCGCCCCACCCGCTCGTCGGGCCGGCCGATCAGCCAGTCGCGGCTGGGGACGACCAGTCCGGCGGGGGTGAAAGCGATCTTGCGGAGCTCCGCGTGGCTTCCGGAGTCCTTGCGCCACAGGCCGCTGGCGATGTCCACGGCCTCCTCCGGGGTGGCGGCGAACTCCAGTCCGGCGTAGACCGGAGCGCAGGCATCCAGACCGAGGTCCTGGGCCGACAGGCGGCGGCCTAACCGCCGGGTGAAGACCTCGGCGATCAGCGCGGGAGTGGTGCCCCGTGGCTGCTGGCCACGCAGCCATCGAGTTACGGACGTCTTGTCGTACCGCAGATCCAAACCGTGCTCCAGCCCGAGCTGATCCACGCGCCGGGCGAGCCCGGCGTTGGAGAAGCCGGCTTCCGCGATCAGCGCCGCGAGCTGGCGGTTGGGGACGCGCTGCGGAGGTCGTTCCGTCATCAGGTGTGCGGTCTCCTGCCTTCCGGGCCGGTGGACAGCCCTGTGAACGGCGTGAATGTAGCGGCCAACTCCCTCATTGCTGCCCCCTCTGCCCCACATTCATCCGATCGTGCGAAGAATGAGGTGGCTGCTTTACGACGAGGCCACTCCTTGCGCTAAGCAACTGCCGCCCCGATCACCACACCAACCCCTCCCGCCCCTTCAACCCGTCCCCACCCGTCTCGTACGCTGCCGATATGACCCCGAGGCAGCCGAAGCCGGCATCCCCGCAGGCATCGGACCCCGAGCCGACCGCGCCGCTGCCCGCCCCCGAACTGACCGAGTCCGAATGCCGGCGCTGCGGCACGCTCATCGCCGGGCTCGACGGCCGCTATGCCTGCGGAGTGTGCGGGTGGGTCAACGACCACACCGAGGGCCACCGTCGGCTGCCGCGGGCCGACGAGGACCCCGATCTGCCACGCCCGCGCCGCACCCACCGACGCCGCCGCGGTCCCGCCCACTAGCCCCCGCGCGGTGAGCTGAGGGGTGGGCCCTGCCCGATAGGCCTGGCGGCGGGGTCCGGCCGCCCCTCGGTCCGCGACGGCTGGACCCGCCCCGACACGGACCGGATCCGTCGCCGTACAGTGGCGGGGTGCGGTAGATGCACACTGAAGGTTCTCAAGGGAGGCACTACGGTGGCTGAGCTGCGGTTTGTCCGGATGGGGTTCGGTCCGGACGCGGTCGAGTACACGCAGGCGTGGGAGGAACAGCGCCGAGTGCACTCCGCCAGGTTCGCCGACGAGATCGAGGACACCTGCCTGCTGCTGGAGCACCCTCCGGTGTACACCGCCGGCCGGCGCACGGCCGAGAACGAACGACCGCTGGACGGCACTCCGGTCGTGGACGTGGATCGCGGCGGCAAGATCACCTGGCACGGGCCGGGCCAACTGGTCGGCTACCCGATCATGAAACTGCCGCGACCGGTCGACGTGGTCGCCCATGTCCGACGCCTTGAGGACGCTCTCATCCGCACGGCCACGGAATTCGGCTTGGAAACCACCCGGATCGAGGGCCGCAGCGGAGTCTGGGTGCTCGGCGACCCCGTCGACCAGCGCCCCGCGATCGGCGGGCTCTCCCTGGACTTCGACCCGCGCCTGCACGACGAGGAGTTCGACCCCCGGCTGAACGGCCCCGAGTACGCCCCCTCCAACGCGGGCCAGCGCCGAGAGGACCGGAAGCTGGCCGCCATCGGCATCCGGGTGGCCAAGGGCGTCACCATGCACGGATTCGCGATCAACGTGAATCCGGACAACACGTGGTTCGACCGGATCGTGCCCTGCGGAATCCGGGACGCCGGTGTGACCTCGCTCTCCGCCGAACTCGGACGGGAGATCACCATCACGCAGGTACTGCCGGTACTCGAACGCCATCTGCGGGAGGTGCTGGAGGGCGCGGATCTGCGCCCGCGCGAGGTCGAGGCGGCCACCGCCCTCTAGCGGGCCGCAGTGTCTCGGGAATGCGTCCTTACAGCCACAGGTTGGTCGGACGTAAGAGCGTACGAATAACGGGCGTACCCTGGTGGACGCCGAGGAATCAAAGTCGTAGGGAGCCGGACGTGTCCGCTGTCGCACCCGACGGACGCAAGATGCTGCGCCTGGAGGTCCGGAACAGCCAGACCCCCATCGAGCGCAAGCCCGAGTGGATCAAGACCCGGGCGAAGATGGGCCCCGAGTACACCAAGATGCAGAACCTCGTCAAGGGCGAGGGACTGCACACCGTGTGCCAGGAGGCCGGCTGTCCGAACATCTACGAATGCTGGGAGGACCGCGAGGCCACCTTCCTCATTGGCGGAGACCAGTGCACCCGGCGCTGCGATTTCTGCCAGATCGACACGGGCAAGCCGGAAGCGCTGGACCGGGACGAACCACGCCGTGTGGGCGAGTCCGTCGTCACCATGGACCTGAACTACGCCACCATCACGGGCGTGGCACGCGACGACCTCGCGGACGGCGGCGCCTGGCTGTACGCGGAGACCGTACGGCAGATCCACCAGCAGACCGCCGAGCGCGCCGACGGCCGCACCAAGGTGGAGCTCCTCGCCCCGGACTTCAACGCGGTTCCGGAACAGCTGGAGGAGGTCTTCGCCTCCCGCCCCGAGGTCTTCGCGCACAACGTGGAGACCGTGCCGCGCATCTTCCGCCGCATCCGCCCCGGCTTCCGGTACGAGCGCTCGCTGGATGTGATCACCCAGGCACGCGCCTACGGGCTGGTCACCAAGTCCAACCTGATCCTGGGCATGGGCGAGGAGCGCGAGGAAGTCAGCCAGGCGCTGCACGATCTGCACGCGGCGGGTTGCGAGCTCATCACCATCACGCAGTACCTGCGCCCCTCGCCGCGGCACCACCCCGTCGAGCGCTGGGTCAAGCCGGCGGAGTTCGTGGAGTTGAAGGAGGAGGCCGAGCAGATCGGCTTCTCCGGGGTGATGTCCGGCCCGTTGGTCCGCTCCTCGTACCGGGCGGGTCGGCTGTACCAGCAGGCGATCGAGAAGCGTGGCGAGATCATCGCGTCGCAAGCGGTCTGATTCGGTCACAAGTCCCGGCGTGTGAATTCGCGCACAAGAGATTACTGACCGGTAGATCGTCAGAAGAGGCACTCGACCGGCCCCGTGACACGGTCCGCCCCAGTCCCCGCAGGTCGGGAACGGGGCGGGCCGTGTCACGTTTGCGTCCAGCAAGTGTCAGGACTTCCACCCGTCGCGCGACATGGCTTCATCAGCGTTTGACCGCCGGGTCACGCCCTGGTAACACCAGTCAGTGACACTTGCTCCACACACCGCAACAGCTCAGCACTCTGGTGCGGCGCTCTGCGGACCATGTGAGGCGCAACGTTTCTGCAACGGAAGCAAGTCGCGATCACACCACCGCACCCTGCACCAGGCCGACCACGAGAGGACCGACATCATGCAGGCCGCGCCCGTTCGCGCCCACGCACTCCCCTCCTTCGGCGACGCCCTGCGCGCCGTCGAGTCCGTCCTGTTGCGCGGCGGCCAGAGCACCGCCCGTCGCAACGCCTGGACAGCCGTCCTCGAAGACCGCCGCCGGGCCAAGGACCGGGTCGAGACGGAGCACGCACTGAAGGCCGTGGCTACCCGCTCTTCGTAGGACACGTAAACTTCAGTACATGGCGAGGAAGGCAAACGCAGACACTGCTGCGAACCCCGGGCGACTGAAGCAGATCGCCCTGACGTACAAAATGACGCGACGGGCCGATTCCAAGATCGGTCTTGTGCTCGCGGGCGTGGGAATCGTCACCTTCGGTGTCTTCCTTGCGATCGGTTTCCTGATCGGCCATCCGGTGTACCTGGGCATCCTGGGCTTCCTGATGGCACTGCTCGCGGCGGCGATCACCTTCGGCCGGCGTGCCGAGCGGGCCGCGTTCGGACAGATGGAGGGCCAGCCCGGTGCGGCGGCGGCGGTACTGGAGAACGTGGGTCGCGGCTGGACCACCACTCCCGCCATCGCGATGAACCGCAACCAGGACGTCGTCCACCGCGCGGTCGGCAAGGCCGGCGTCGTCCTGGTGGCCGAGGGCAACCAGAACCGGCTCAAGACGCTGCTCGCGGCCGAGAAGAAGAGGATGGCGCGCATCATGCCGGACATCCCGGTGCACGACATCATCGTCGGCACCGGCGAGGGCGAAGTGCCGCTGAAGAAGGTGCGCACCACCCTCCTCAAGCTCCCGCGCACGCTGTCCGGCCCCCAGGTCACCACGGTCAACGACCGACTGCGCGCCATGGGGGACCTCATGAGCAATATGCCAATCCCCAAGGGGCCGATGCCCAAGGGCATGCGCATGCCGCGCGGCGGAAAGGCGCGCTGACCGCCCTACGCACTGTCACACCCTCCAGCTCCGGCCTGCACAAGGCCGGAGCTGGACTGTTTCGCACCGGCCCGCACAGCGCCGGGTGAGCCCACTCCTCCCGCGCCACACAGCGGGCAGGGCTCACAGCACCTCCGGCGTGCACAGGAAGCGGCGACGGCGTCAGCGAAATTCAGAGCCGGACCTGCACCGCACGGCTGAGGCGGTCGTGCAGCCCACGGCCGTCCCGGTCCCAGACCAGCGCCGGCACCAGCAGACACAACAGCACCGTGCGCAGGAGCACCCGGGGCAGGCTCAGCCGCCCTCCGTCCTCAGCGGCCACGCGCAGGCCGAGCAGCCGCTTACCAGGGGTGAAACCCACGGTGCCGACGGTCAACAGCGACAGGACGAAGAAGACCGCCATGGCGATGTTGGTGGCCGCCCGCTGCTCACCGGCCGAGAACAGGCCGTAGGCGATCAGCATGCAGAGGAACCAGTCGAGTACGAGGGCAGCCATCCGGCGGCCGAACCGGGCGATCGAGCCCGGACCCTCCTGCGGCAGCCCGAGGCGCTCGCCCCGGTAACCGAAGTCCACACCCATGTCCTCGGCGGCCGAGCGAGGTCCCGAGAGCCACGATCCGATTGCTTGCCTGTTGTCCACCCGACCACGGTACCCGCGTCCGTTTGGTCCCCTCTGACGGGTCCCCGGTTAACTTGTGCGAAACAAATGGGTCATGCTTGAGAAATCCCGCCTGCCTATGGTCAGGGCAGCGTGCGCCACCGCACTGGCCGCACCACGAGCTACGCAACCCGCCTCCGCCCCGGGGTCGGGAGTAGGAGGAGTTGGATGTTCCAGAACGCCGACGATGCGAAGAAGTACATCGCGGACAACGACATCAAGTTCGTAGATGTCCGTTTCTGTGACCTGCCCGGTGTGATGCAGCACTTCAGCATCCCGGCGGCGGCGTTCGACCCGAACGAGGAGTTGGCCTTCGACGGCTCCTCGATCCGCGGCTTCCAGGCGATCCACGAGTCGGACATGGCCCTGCGCGCCGACCTGTCCACCGCCCGGCTGGACCCGTTCCGTCGTGACAAGACGCTGAACGTCAACTTCTTCATCCACGACCCGATCACGGGTGAGGCCTACAGCCGCGACCCGCGCAACATCGCGAAGAAGGCTGAGGCCTACCTCGCCTCCACCGGGATCGCCGACACCGCGTACTTCGGCCCCGAGGCCGAGTTCTACGTGTTCGACAGCGTGCGCTTCGCGACCTCCGCGAACGAGGGCTTCTACCACATCGACTCCGAAGCCGCTGCTTGGAACACGGGCAAGGAAGAGGACAACCGGGGCTACAAGGTCCGCTACAAGGGCGGCTACTTCCCGGTCGCCCCGGTGGACCACTTCGCCGACCTGCGCGCAGAGATCTCCCTGGAACTCGACGCCCAGGGCCTGCAGGTCGAGCGCCAGCACCACGAGGTCGGCACCGGTGGCCAGGCCGAGATCAACTACAAGTTCAACACGCTGCTCGCCGCGGCCGACGACCTGATGCTCTTCAAGTACATCGTGAAGAACGTCGCCTGGCGCAACGGCAAGACCGCGACCTTCATGCCGAAGCCGATCTTCGGCGACAACGGCTCGGGCATGCACGTGCACCAGTCGCTGTGGCAAGGCGGCTCGCCGCTCTTCTACGACGAGCAGGGCTACGCCGGCCTCTCGGACACCGCCCGCTACTACATCGGCGGCATCCTCAAGCACGCGCCTTCGCTGCTGGCCTTCACCAACCCGACGGTGAACTCCTACCACCGCCTGGTCCCCGGCTTCGAGGCCCCGGTCAACCTGGTCTACTCGCAGCGCAACCGCTCGGCCGCCATGCGCATCCCGATCACGGGCTCCAACCCGAAGGCCAAGCGCGTCGAGTTCCGTGCGCCGGACCCGTCCTCGAACCCGTACCTGGCCTTCTCGGCGCTGCTGCTCGCCGGCCTCGACGGCGTCAAGAACAAGATCGAGCCCGCCGAGCCGATCGACAAGGACCTCTACGAGCTCGCTCCCGAGGAGCACGCGGGTGTCCCGCAGGTCCCGACCAACCTGGAGTCCGTGCTCCAGGCCCTGGAGGCGGACAACGAGTACCTTCAGGCGGGCGGGGTCTTTACCTCCGACCTGATCGAGACCTGGATCGACTACAAGCGTCAGCACGAGATCGCCCCGATCCAGCTGCGTCCGCACCCGCACGAGTTCGAGCTGTACTTCGACATCTAAGGTCACCACGGGTCAGAGCGGGTCACGCTCCGACCTGGTCAGCCTTTGGGTCGCCGGCCGCCCTCTCCGGACATGGAGAGGGCGGCCGGCGGCCTTTTTTCATGTGCAGTCGAGCGGTACTCTTGACGAAAGCTCGCTGATGGCATTTATGCGGCCACGTCAGCGCTTCGATGTAGAGTATGTTTTTAGGTGCGAGAAGCGACCTAAAAGTGGAGGGTAGGGGTACGGCTTGATGGCTACGGGCACGTCGGTCGACTGGGACATCGCCGTCGGCGATGTCCTCAAGCGCGTCGAACTCCACGAGAAGTACGGGGGGCGCCGCCAGGGGGGCATCGGCCCCTCGCGGGTGTCGAACAACGTCTTTTGCTTCACGGACCCCGCGAAGGGCCACAAGCACGGGTACTTCGACGGTTGGGGTGAGGACGGTTGCTACCACTACGCCGGTGAGGGCCAGCTCGGCGACCAGAAGATGACTCAGGGCAACCTGGCAATCTTGAACCACGCACGGGAAGGCCGCGCCCTCCGTCTCTTCAGGGGCGCCGGTTCCGGCATGTGTCAGTACGTCGGGGAGTTCACCCTGCCCGCCGACCGGCCTTGGTACCGCACGGAAGCCCCGGAGACCAATGGCGGCCCGATCCGCAGTGTCATCATGTTCCGCTTCCAGCCCGTAACTGCGGCCCGGCCCGCGGGTTCCCAGCTGCCCCACACCCCGCAGGACCAGCCCAAGGTGGAGACGCTGGAGGTGGAAGCCCAGTACACCGAGCGGATGTTGGTCGAGCCTTCCCGCGAACCCTACGAGGCCGAGCGGGCGGAAGCGAAGCTCGTACTCGGGTACGCCGACCACCTGCGCCTGCTGGGCCACGAAACGACACGCCACCGGATCGCGCCGGCCGGCGTGGCCAAGGTGCTCCTGACCGACCTCTACGACGTCACCGCCAACCGGCTGTACGAGGCCAAAGGGTCGGTCGCCCGGAGTGCCATCCGCATGGCCATCGGCCAACTCCTGGACTACTCCCGCTTCCTACCTGAGCCGGAACTCGGCCTGCTGGTCCCGTCCCGTCCCGAGGACGACCTAGTGGATCTGTGCGCTCAGCTGCAGATCACCATCGTTTGGCCGGAAGGAGACGGATACGCGTCCACCAACGCGGCCTAAGCGCTCTCCTCTCCTCCCCGACGGATCAGCCCTCGACGTCCGACGCAGTGCATCGCGAGGCGGAGGGTCGCCCTCACGCCCCACGCATTCGGGCGGTCGGGCCGCGCAGTGGGGCGTCGCAGCCGGCGCCCCACACCCGCCGGAGACGAGGGGAGCGCCCTTGAGCCGCAGGGCACATCCGGTGCCCGAACACTGAACAGGCCACCCGCGGCGCCTGGTAACGAAGCGGGTGGCCCGTGCCCACAGTCCTTCGAAGAGACAGGAGCAATTCCAGTATGTCCGAAAACACAGAAGGGCGTGCAGCCCTGTTCGCGCGGGCCGCGATGTTCGGCAGCGCCCTCTCGGCCGGCGTCGTCCTCGTTCTCTACGGCAAGACGACGCCCATGGAAGCATCGGCCTACGTCTCCCCGTTCCTGCTGTTCCTCCAGAAGGCGAACCTCACGCCGGCTGCGCAGGGCGCAACCCGCAAGAGGACCCCGCGGGAGCCCACGGCAGTCGCCAGCAGCAAGGCGGTATCCGAGTAGGGGCGAAGCGAGGGGTCGTCCTATTCGCTGGGTGGCCCCTCGGCGCTCGTGGGGTAGGCCGGATTGCACTCCATGCGTCGCTGACCCACGAACGGCTCTTCGCCTCGGCCGGATAACCGAAACTTTGAGGCCCCGAAGGGGACGGCCCCCGAGGGAAGTGACTACGTCCCTCCCGGGTGCACCACGTCGACACCTTCGCGCCGCAACATCGTGATCAGCTTGCCGAACGCACACAGGCCCAGCCCGGTAAATGAGGCTATCCAGGACGGATCCGAGGTGGGTCACACCTGCCACATCAAGATCATCACCTTACTGCCCCAGCGCCCTGGCTCCTGGTGCTACACCTTGATCTTCACCAGTCAGCCGCCATTGGGCGTGAGGCTTAGCTCTTGGAGGCTCAGTTCTCAGCAGGCTTGGCGGCCGACGGCGAGGGGGTGCTCGTCGCGGCTCTCCGGGGTAAAGGCGTCACGGCGGGCGAGGGTCACCGGCAGAGGCTACTGAACTTGAATTCGTGTTGTCGGTCAGCCGTCCATGATCAGGTCTGTGCCGGCGAGGCAGCCGTCGATCAGGTGTGGGCGGTACTGGATCTGCTTGAGCTTGCGTTTGACGG
>NZ_JBIAGC010000023.1:28976-96396 GCF_042869595.1 Streptomyces sp. NPDC006879 | reverse complement strand
CGACTCTACCAGATCCTTTCGGACCTGACTCCCAGTCGAAACGGGATCGCTTTAAGGTCCCTCGCTTTCGCGATTTCCCTTTCCGCATTTCCGACCCTATCAGAAGTTTTCCACCGGTTTATTCCGGCTTCAGAGACCTGATAGGCGTCGGCGTGCTCCTGGGGGAATTGAATTCCCACGAGAGGAGCGAGAGAGATGTTAAACCCTTGCCGTCGAACTTGTCCAGTTCGACGCAACCGTTCGAATCTACCTCCCCGCGAGGACCGTGTCAACAGTCTTTGCGGGACGACGAGGACACTAGCAGCTCAACCGGGTCTCCTGCACATCAGGCCGCCGTCGGCAGAACGGCACTGCGGCCGGCCTGCTCAAGGTCGCCCGTCTCGCCAGCGCGTGCTGCCCGGCCGCCCAGCGCGAACACGTAGGTCAAGAAGGCCAGCTCCGCTGCGACACCGATGCTGATGCGGGCCCAGGTCGGCAGGCCGGAGGGGGTGACGAAGCCTTCGATCACTCCGGAGACGAAGAGCACCAGGGCCAGACCGATGGCCATGCCCAACGCCGCCCTGCCTTCGGCCGCCAAGGCGGCACGGCGCGTTCTCGGGCCCGGGTCGATGACGGTCCAACCCAGCTTCAGCCCGGTGCCTGCCGCGACGAACACGGCGGTCAGTTCGAGCAAGCCGTGCGGAAGGATCAGGCCGAGGAAGGTATCCAGACGACCCGCGTCAGCCATCAGACCGATGCCCACCCCGAGGTTGAGCATGTTCTGGAAGAGCACCCAGATCACCGGTAGGCCGAGGAAGGCCCCGAGGACCAGGCACATCGCAGCCGCCTGGGCGTTGTTCGTCCACACCTGTGCGGCAAAGGAAGCAGCCGGGTGGCTGGAGTAGTACGTCTCGTAGCCACCACCCGGGCGGGTCAGATCTCGAAGCTCCTCGGGTGCGGCTATCGCGGCCTGGACCTCCGGTTGGGAACCGATCCACAGGCCGATCACCACCGCCAGCGCGGTGGAGAGCAACGCAGTGGGAATCCACCAGCGGCGGCTGCGGTAGACGGCTGCCGGAAAGCCCGCGGTGAGGAAACCGACGACGTCGCGCCAGCCCGAGCGACGGCTCCCGGTCACGGTGGCGCGCGCCCGGGCCACCAACTGGGTCAGACGGCCCACCAGCATCGGGTCGGGTGCACTGGACTGGAGGAGCGAGAGGTGGGTGGCGGTGCGCTGGTAGAGGGCGACCAGTTCGTCCGCCTCCTGACCGGTGAGCCGTTTGCCGCGACGCAGCAGTCGCTCCAGGCGGTCCCACTCGGGTCGGTGGGCGGTCACGAAGACGTCGAGGTCCATCCGGCTGCTGCTCCGCTCCAGTGCTGGGGCCCGTACGCACGGTACGCATCGGCCGTCGAGGCCGCACGGGCACTGCTGTGGTCAGCTTGGCAGACTGGTCCCACGGGACGGTGTGCAGGCGGAATGGGCGGGGGCTTCGATGAGTGATCTGGTGACCGGAGATGCAGTGGTACTGGGCTTGCAGCCGGCCAAGCTGCCCAGCCGGGTGCTTGCGCTGCTCATCGACTTGTTCGTGGCTTGGGCGGTGTTCCTCCTGCTCTTCCTGGTCCTCCTCCTCGGCACCGCTTCCTTGGACGAGGCCGCACAGGCGGCGCTGTCGATCGCCTGCTTCGTGCTGGTGCTCGTGGGCGGGCCGATAGCCGTGGAGACGCTCAGCCGTGGCCGGTCGCTGGGGAAGCTGGCCTGCGGGCTGCGTGTGGTGCGCGACGACGGCGGGCCGATCAGCTTCCGCCACGCGCTGGTGCGCGGTGCGATCGGGGTCGTGGAGATCATGCTCTTCTTCGGGGTGGTGGCCTGTGTCGCCTCCCTGGTCTCCGAGCGGGGCCGTCGGATCGGGGACGTGTTCGCCGGCACCCTGGTGGTGCGGGAGCGGGTGCCCGGAGCTTCTCGGGCGGTCGCCCTGCCGCCTCCGCCGGGTTTCCTGGCGGGACGGTTCACCGAGCTCGACCTTTCCGGAGTGCCGGAGCCCTTGTGGCTGGCCATACGGCAGTGCCTGACCCGGATGCGGCAGCTCGATCCGCGCGTCGGTGAAGCCATGGCGGTACATCTGGCCGCCGATCTTGCGGCTCGTACAGGTACGCCCGCTCCACCCGGGGTGCCGGCGGTCGCCTATCTGGCGGCGGTGTTGCAGGAGCGGCAGGTTCGGGACGCGCACCGGGCCTTCGGCTCAGGAGCGGGGGGACACCCGGCTCCGGCCTCGCATGGCTCGGCCCCGGGGACACCGCCCGGCTCCGCCGTAGCCGTTGGCTTCGAGGTCGTGGCGCCGGGTGGTGCGGGCGAGTCAGCGCCGTCCGCCCCCGCGGACCCATGGGTCGCGCCGTCGGACTCCGCCAGCGCCTCGACCCCACCCGCTCCCTCGACCGGATTCGCGCCGCCCTCCTGAGCGTCGGCCGGGCCGCCGCCCGGTCAGTCGCCCGGTCAGTCGTCCGGGAAGCGGGACGGCGGGCTCTCTAGCTGTTCCAGCTCGATCCCGGGGGCGGAGAGCACCACGTCACCGGCCAGGTGGATGCTGTGCTGCTCCCCCGTGTCCAATGCTCTGACCTGGTATTCGTCCACGACCAGTGGCCCGCTGTCCGTGCTGTGCACCGCGGATCCCAAGAGGGTCCAGGCCTGGTCGACGGTTCTCGGTGCGAGCACCGGGTCGGTGAGGGCCACCAGGCGCACCCGGCTGACCGGGGAGCCCGGGGTCAGGCGCAGCAGCCGGGCCGTGGCGATGAGGAAGGCCGGGGAGGTGCCGGTGAATCCGTGAGCGGGGACGTTGCCCTCGGTGGCCTCGACGCCCGCGGGGTCCGTCCGGACCCAGGTGACGCCGTTGAGCGCCGCTCCGCGCACCTGCCAGCTCGCGGCGTGCAGTTCGAGGCGGATGGGGCGGCCGAGGCCGTCGACGGCCAGGTCGATGGAGCCCCGGTGGTCGCCGGCGGGGGTGACGGTCTGTGCGACGTAACGCCAGCCAGAAGGGCCGGGGGCGCAGTGGAAGTGTTCTTCGCCCAGAGGAGTGTGATCGTGCGGGTCGTGGAGCGAATAGCGGCCGCGGGGCATGGGGCTGGGTCCTTCACGGTCCGGTACGGAGGTGGCGCCGGTACGGGACGGGCCCCGGCACTCGGGGTGCCGGGGCCTGCCTCGATGGGTGCCGCTGTAGGGGAACGGGGGCAGGAGCTCGCCGCCGTCTGGCCCTCGGATCAGTAGCGGTAGTGGTCCGGCTTGTAGGGGCCCTCCACCTTGACTCCGATGTAGTCGGCCTGCTCGGGGCGGAGCGTGGTGAGCTTGACGCCGAGGGCGTCGAGGTGGAGTCGGGCGACCTTCTCGTCGAGGTGCTTGGGCAGCACGTAGACGTCGGTGGGGTACTCCTCGGGCTTGGTGAAGAGCTCGATCTGGGCCAGCATCTGGTCCGCGAAGGAGTTCGACATCACGAAGGAGGGGTGGCCGGTGGCGTTGCCCAGGTTCAGCAGACGGCCCTCGGAGAGCACGATCAGGACCTTGCCGTCGGGGAAGGTCCAGGTGTGGACCTGAGGCTTGACCTCGTCCTTGACGATTCCGTCGATCTTGGCCAGGCCTGCCATGTCGATCTCGTTGTCGAAGTGACCGATGTTGCCCACGATGGCCTGGTGCTTCATCTTGGCCATGTCTGCGGCCATGATGATGTCCTTGTTGCCGGTGGTGGTGATGAAGATGTCGGCGATCTCCACGACGTCGTCGAGGGTCGCGACCTGGTAGCCGTCCATGGCGGCCTGCAGGGCACAGATCGGGTCGATCTCGGTGACGATGACCCGGGCACCCTGGCCGCGGAGCGACTCCGCGCAGCCCTTGCCGACGTCTCCGTAGCCGCAGACGACGGCGACCTTGCCGCCGATCAGTACGTCGGTCGCTCGGTTGATGCCGTCGATCAGGGAGTGGCGGCAGCCGTACTTGTTGTCGAACTTGGACTTCGTGACCGCGTCGTTCACGTTGATCGCCGGGAAGAGCAGAGTGCCTTCCTGCATCATCTCGTAGAGACGGTGGACGCCGGTGGTGGTCTCCTCGGTGACGCCGCGGATCTCGGAGGCCAGTTGCGTCCACTTCTGCGGGCTCTCGCCGAGCGTGCGACCCAGCAGGGTGAGGATGTGGGCGTACTCCTCGCTGTCGGCCGTGGACGGGTCCGGGGCCGCGCCGACCTTCTCGAACTCGACGCCCTTGTGGACCAGCAAGGTGGCGTCACCGCCGTCGTCCAGAATCATGTTCGGGCCGCCGGTGGGGGTGTTCGGCCAGGTCAGTGCCTGCTCGGTGCACCACCAGTACTCCTCCAGGGTCTCGCCCTTCCAGGCGAAGACCGGGACGCCCCGCGGGTTGTCGGGGGTGCCGTCGGGGCCCACCGCGATGGCTGCCGCCGCATGATCCTGCGTCGAGAAGATGTTGCAGGAGGCCCAGCGGACCTCGGCGCCGAGGGCGACGAGGGTCTCGATCAGGACGGCGGTCTGCACGGTCATGTGCAGCGAGCCCGTGATGCGGGCACCGGCCAGCGGCTGGGCCGCCGCGTACTCCTTGCGGATCGACATCAGCCCGGGCATCTCGTGCTCGGCGAGCGTGATCTCCTTGCGGCCGAAGGCCGCGAGCGAGAGGTCGGCGACCTTGAAGTCCTGGCCGGTGGTGACAGTCGTCATGCGAGCTGCTCCTCGTGGGATTGGTCTCGAAGGGTGTGTACGGCTGGCTGTGCCGTGCGGCGTGCGGGCAGGTCTGACGCCCGCGCGTCATCACGCGCAGCGCAGTCCGTCGGAGGCCCTCTCTCCACCCGGCCGGTCGCGGGGACCGCCCGGCCGCCCTCAGCAGCGACGTCTGGCACTGCTAAGAATCTACACCGAGCGCCCCGGCCCGCCCCAGCCGGTCGGTGGGGGCGCCTGGCCCGTGGGCGAGCCGGTGAGGCGTGACGGTTTGCGCGCCATCATGGGTGGGCGGCGGCCCGGTCGGGTGGGGCCCGGTGCTCTCAGTGGCCGCTGTCACCGGGCGACTTGGCGGGGTTGACGCCGGCGGCTGCTGCCGCCGCGTTGTAGATGTCCGGCTCCAGGTAGATGACCCGGGCGATGGGTACAGCGGCTCGGATCCGTGCCTCCGCAGCGTTGATCGCGTCGGCCACCTCGGCGGCGGTGTCGTCGTGCTCCACCGCGATCTTGGCGGCGACCAGCAGCTCTTCGGGGCCCAGGTGCAGGGTGCGCATGTGGATGATGCCGGTGACGACGTCACCGTCGACCAGCGCGTTCTTGATCTTGTCTACGTCCTCCGTGCCGGCGGCCTCGCCCAGCAGCAGGGACTTGGTCTCGGCGGCGAGCACGATCGCGATCACGATCAGGAGCAAGCCGATGCACAGCGTGCCGATGCCGTCCCAGACACCGTCGCCGGTGGCGAGGGCCAGGCCGACACCGCCGAGGGCCAGGACCAGGCCGATCAGGGCTCCGAAGTCCTCAAGGAGGACCACGGGGAGTTCGGGGGCCTTGGCGCGGCGGATGAAGTCCTTCCAGGAAAGGTTTCCGCGGATCTGGTTGGACTCCTTGATCGCCGTGCGGAACGAGAAGGACTCAGCGATGATCGCGAATACCAGCACGCCGATCGGCCAGTACCAGGCCTCGATCTCGTGCGGGTCCTTGATCTTCTCGTAGCCCTCGTAGACGGCGAACATGCCACCGACCGAGAACAGCACGATGGAGACCAGGAAGGCGTAGACGTAGCGCTCACGCCCGTAGCCGAAGGGGTGTTGGGGCGTCGCCTCCCGCTGTGCCTTCTTGCCGCCCAGGAGCAGCAGTCCCTGGTTCCCCGAGTCGGCGAGGGAGTGGACGCTCTCAGCCAGCATCGAGGAGGAGCCGCTGAAGATGAAGGCCACGAACTTGGCTACGGCAATGGCGAGGTTGGCGGCGAGGGCCGCCACGATCGCCCTGGTTCCGCCTGACGCGCTCATGGATGCGGGGGTCCCTTCGATGATGCCGGCTACGGGTCGCGGTCGGACCGCGACGGGATGCGACGGCGCGTTCTGACAGCGGGGGCCACGGAGCAGGGTCAGACCACGGCCGCGGCCCGGAAGATCGTACCGACACCCGACAGTTCGACTTCCTCGCCCGCCGCCACGAACACCGATTCGCCGGGAGCGAGGGTGAGCGGGGCCCCGTCGGGCCCCCGCAGGACCGGTGAGCCGGCCGTGCAGAGCAGGATCTGCGCCGTGGCCGCCGGGAGGGCGTGGGCGCTCGCGCCGGGGGGCAGTACGAAGCGGGACAGCCGGAACTCCTCGGTCGGCGTCTCGTACACCTCCTCGCCGTTGCCCTCGGGGCGCAGCACCGAGGGGTCGGAGGGCTCGAAGCGGACGACGCGCAGGAGTTCGGGTACGTCCACGTGCTTGGGGGTCAGCCCACAACGCAGCACGTTGTCGGAGTTGGCCATCAACTCCACTGCCAGGCCGCTCAGGTAGGCGTGCGGGACGCCGGCGCCGAGGAAGAGCCCCTCCCCGGGCTGTAGACGCAACGGGTTGAGGAGCATCGCGGCGAGGACACCGGGGTCGCCGGGGTAGTGCCGGGCGAGGGAGGCGAAGGGGACGTACCGACCGCCGGCGCGTTCGCAGGCAGCCGCGGCCTCGGTGACGGTGACGGCCGTCTCGGCCCGGTCCGCACCGAGTACGGCGGTCAATACCTCGCGGAGCGCGGCCTCTTCGGGGTGGGCGCGCAGGACGTCCACGTAGGGCTTGAGGGAGTCCACGTCGAGGGCGGAGAAGAGGTCCGCCGCCTCCTCGGGGTGGCGGAAGCCGCACAGGCCCTCGAAGGGGGTGAGGGCGCAGACGAGTTCGGGTTTGTGGTTGGCGTCCTTGTAGTTGCGATGGGCGGCCTCGATCGGGACGGCCGCTCGCTCCTCCCGGGCGTACCCCTCCCTGGCCTGTTCGAGGTTGGGGTGGACCTGGAGGGACAGCGGGGCGCCAGCCGCGATGATCTTGAGTAGGAAGGGCAGTTGTGGGCCGAAGGCGTCGACGGTGGCCCGGCCGAGTTCGCGTACGGGGTCGGCGGCGATGACCTCCGTCAAGGTGCGCACGGAGCTTTCCCGGCCGTCCGTCCCGCCATCGCGGACCAGTCGAGAGGGCGCACCCGGGTGAGCGCCCATCCACATCTCCGCCTGCGGCTCACCGGTGGGCTCCGTTCCGAGGAGCTGCGGGAGCAGCCTCGTCGAACCCCAGGCGTAGGGGCGGATGGTGTTGGAAAGACGGTCCATCGCTGGTGGGTTCTTCCTGGGGTGAGGCTCTCCACTCGGGAGAGGGTTCAGGTCCGTCCTCCGGAGGCCAACGCCAGGTAAGCGGTGGCGAAGTCCGTGACGGCGAGCAGTTCGGCGATCTGCTCCAGCTCGGTGCCCTCTTCCGGTTCGAGCTCACTGACGGTGGTGTCGTGGCTCAGAGCCAGCTCGCGGGCCGCGGGCGCGGCGGTCAGCCCCCCGGCCGGCCGGTCCCGGAGCAGCACCACCCGGGCGTGTAGGGCCTGGGGCTCCTCCACCCGGTCGCGGAAGAAGTCCTCGGGGTCCGCGCCGGCGGCGAAGGCACCGGAGAGCAGCACACCGTGTGCCGGGAGCGCTTCGGGGAGCTCGGCGGCCAGGGCGGGCCGGCCGGCGAGTTCGGCCAGTACGGCGGCGAAACGGCGGCCGGCGGGCGCGGCGGCCTCGCCCTCGGTCCAGATCAGCGGCACCGAGTCGGCGAGTTCTGCGGCCAGCGACTTGGCAGGGTTGCTGTAGGCGACGATGGCCGGCCCACAGCGCTCGGCGGTGCGGTCGAGACGGTCGGCCGCTTGCTGGAGGGCATCGGAGGGCGCGTTGACGAGGCCCACCCGGTCGAGCAGCAACAGCAGCGGGGTCAACAGCGCCCACAGGGCGCCGGGGCCGGCGCCGGCGCTCTCGTCGTACTCCTCGTGGGGCGCGGTGGCCATGGGCACGACCATGCCGTGGACACCGGCGACGGCCTCGCTCAGCGGGGCGCGCTGGGGGGCGACGGCGACCACGGTACAGCCGCGGCGGTAGGCCTGTTCGGCAAGGACCGCGAGGCCGGGTTCGGATCCGTCGGTGGTGGCGATGAGCAGCAGATCGACCGGACCGGCCCAGCCGGGCAGGTTCCAGCGCAGCGCGCCGGCCGCCGCGGCCACGCCGGTGGGGCGCAGGCGGGTCACCGGCGCCGCGGCGCCGGCGAGGGCGGAGAGCAGGTCGGCGACTCCGGACGCGGCGGTACCGGGCCCGGCGATCAGGACCGCACGGGGGCGGCCCTCCGGTTTCAGGGCGCCCAGGCCCGCCTCGGTGGCGTGCCGGACCGCGGTTCGGACCCGGGCTCCGGCCTCGGCGGCGCCGCGCAGCAGTGCGCGGCGATCGGCACGGGCCAGGGCTGCCGGTTGGTCGAGGAGCGACTCGTCGAGCATGGGAGGGTGGTCTCCGATCGCGCGTGCCTGGGCCGAGGTTCCTACGCGGGGCGGCGGGCCTCGTCCACCAGTAGTACCGGAATGCCGTCGCGCACCGGGTAGGCCAGGCCGCAGTCGGTACCGGTGCAGACCAGCTCGGGATTCGTCTGGTCCGCGGACTCGTCCCGCAGCGGGGAGTGGCAGGCGGGGCAGGCGAGGATCTCCAAAAGCCCGGCTTCGAGCGGCATGGGGTGTCCCTTCGGACGTGCGGTGCGTATGAGGTTGGGCCAGGTCAGCGTACCGCCGCGTGGACGGCTGTGCGGCCCGGTCCTGGCCTACGTGGCGGACCTGCGCCGGGTGGGACGCGCAAGGTCCGAGGTCGGGTGGGGAGCCGGGCCGGTACGGCGACCGGGAAGGTTCACGCTGCCCCTTCCAGCTGTGGCGCTAACCGCGGATGAGCGCGAGCACCTCATCGCGGACCTGGGTCAGGGTCTGCGCGTCGCGGGCCTCGACGTTCAGGCGGAGCAACGGTTCGGTGTTGGAAGCGCGGAGGTTGAACCACCAGTCGGCGCTGGAGACGGTGAGGCCGTCCAGTTCGTCGAGTTCGGTACCGGCCCGGTCGGCGAACGCGCCCTTCACCGCGGAGAGGCTGGCGGCCTGGTCGGCGACGGTGGAGTTGATCTCGCCGGAGCCGAGGTAGCGGTCGTAGGAGGAGACCAGCTCGGAGAGCGGGCCGTCCTGCTCACCGAGGGCGGCGAGGACGTGGAGCGCGGCGAGCATGCCGGTGTCCGCGTTCCAGAAGTCCTTGAAGTAGTAGTGCGCCGAGTGCTCGCCGCCGAAGATGGCACCGGTCTTGGCCATCTCCTCCTTGATGAAGGAGTGGCCGACCCGGGTGCGCACCGGCTGGCCGCCGTGCTCACGTACGACCTCGGGGACCGACCAGGAGGTGATCAGGTTGTGGATCACCGTGCCGGAGCCGCCGTTACGGGCCAGCTCCCGGGCGGCGACCAGGGCGGTGATGGCGGAAGGGGAGACTCCCTGCCCACGTTCGTCGACGACGAAGCAGCGGTCGGCGTCACCGTCGAACGCGAGGCCGAGGTCGGCGCCCTCCGCGAGCACCCGGGCCTGCAGGTCGACGATGTTCTTGGGGTCGAGCGGATTGGCTTCGTGGTTGGGAAAGCTACCGTCGAGCTCGAAGTACATCGGGACGAGGTCGAGGGGAAGACCTTCGAAGACGGTGGGGACGGTGTGGCCGCCCATGCCGTTGCCCGCGTCCACGACCACCTTCAGGGGCCGGATGTGCGTGAGGTCCACCAGGGAGCGCAGGTGCTCGGCGTAGCCGGGCAGGGTGTCGAGGGCGGTCAGGGTGCCCGAGGTGGCGGCCGGGGCCGGCGCGCCGTGCTCGGACCAGTCCTCGACGAGCGTGCGGATCTCGGTCAGCCCCGTGTCCTGGCCCACCGGCGCCGCTCCGGCCCGGCACATCTTGATGCCGTTGTACTGCGCCGGGTTGTGCGAGGCGGTGAACATCGCGCCGGGCAGGTTCAGATCGCCGGAGGCGTAGTAGAGCTGGTCCGTGGAGCACAGGCCGATCTCGGTGACATCAGCTCCCCGGGCCGCCGCACCCTGGGCGAAGGCTCGGGCCAGGCCGGGCGAGGAAGGCCTCATATCGTGACCCACCACGATCGCCCGGGCCTCGGTGACCTGGACGAATGCTGCTCCGAAGAGTTCCGCGAGCGTTTCGTCCCACTGGTCGGGGACGACTCCGCGCACGTCGTACGCCTTGACGATCTGCGACAGATCAGCAGCCACGGTCTGCTGTCCCTCCTGAAGTCCGGTGCGGTCGGCTCAGCGTACCGTCCGGGCGGAGGGCGTATCCGTGCTGGGCGGATTCGTGACGGGCGACCAGGGCCGCGGGTTCAGGAGTCGGGGGAACGCAGGACCCTCAGGTGGCCGCGGCGCGTCTCGCCCGCCATGCCGGGGTCGGCGGGCCGTCCGGGAGATGCGGCGTCGGCGGCTCGGTCCGGCGGCCGTGCGGCCTCGCGCACCGCGTTGGCGAGGGCTTCCAGGTCGTCGCCGCTGGGGCGGGAGGGGGCTGAGCCGTCCGAGAGGCGTACGACGTCCCAGCCGCGCGGGGCGGTCAGGCGCTCGGAATGTTCGGCGCACAGGTCATAGCAGTGCGGTTCGGCGTAGGTCGCGAGGGGGCCGAGGACTGCGGTCGAGTCGGCATAGACGTACGTCAGTGTTGCGACGGCAGGGCGACCGCACGCGGTGCGCGAACAGCGACGTACAGGGCTCACGACGTTGGACGGTACCGCACTCTTGAGCGGGCCGCGACGACTCTCCAGCAGCTCGCCGCCCCGTGTCGTGGCGCGATCCTTTCCCTGATGAGTCGCGGGATGTGCAGACGGACCCGGTGGGTGCGGGGCGTACCCGGTTCGGCGACGGCTGGTTTCGGTCACCGAGCGGTGCTCGTGGCAGCGCTGGGACAGCTGCCCGACGGTGGGCGGGGTGCCCCTGGTCTTGACGGCGCACCGTACTCCCGGCCCGGACACGGCCGCGGGCACCGCCCTTGTCCCGATCACCGGCGGGCGCACCTGGCGCTACCCTGCGTGGGTGATGGACAGCGCTGTACCGCCTCCCCCGCGCGAACCGCGCCCCCGGCGCCGCGACCGGCACGGCCGCGGGATGCGCGGCCCTGTCGCACCGCCCCAGGTCCCGCTGTCGGCCTCCCGCAGTGAGGTGTTCGGCGATCTCGTCCAGGACTCGGTGGAACGCCTGGAGCGGCGTTGGCCGCAGCTGGCGGACGTGGACTTCGCCGTGCTGGAGGTGCCCCGGGCAGGTGGTGCGCAGAGCGGCTGGAACGACGAGGCCGTGCCGTTGGGGGCACTCATCGTGGCCGGTGAGGGCAACCCGGCGCGGATCGTGGTCTACCGGCGGCCGGTGGAGATCCGCACCAAGAGCCGCGACGAACGGGCCCTGCTGATCCACGAGATCGTGGTGGAACAGGTGGCCGAGCTGCTCGGCCTGGCACCGGAGTCGGTGGACCCGCGGTACGGACAGGACTGATCGGCGCCCCTCACTCGTCCAGCACGGACAGTTCCTCCACGGCCTTGGGCACCGTGACGGTGCCCCGGTCGTCGAGGAGGGTCTGCACGGTGAACATGGGGATGCCCTCGGTCGGCACCTCAAGGGTGCGCGCCGCGTAGACCGGGCCGCCGCCGGTGGTCTCGACGGTCAGCGCGTACGCGCCCTTGAGGCCGGACGGGACCGGTGGTTCGACGGCCTGGGTGGTACCGGCCTTGATGGTGTACGTCTTCGAGACCGCGGTGCCGCCGCCGGTACCGGCGGACGCGGTGACCCGCACGGTGCTGTCCGCTCGGGTGGCCGTCAGCGACAGCGTGGAGCCAGCGGAACGGTTGTCGGCCGCGGTGGCCCGCTCCCCCACCGGCGAGGCGGCCGGAACGAAAGCGAGCTCCTGCTTGGCCCCGCTGCCGCGGGTGATCCGCAGGGCGGCGACCACGGGCGTGGGCTGGCGCGGGTTGGTGGGGGTGAGCAGCAGTGAGCCGGCTTCGCCGCGGGTGACGTCCTTGAGGTCGGCGGTGGCCGTCATCCCCGCCTTGATGTGCAGGTCCTCCGCTTCGGCCGGGGTGAAGGAACTGCTGGGACCGGCGAGTTTGAGCGTGAGGTCGGCGTCCGTCTCGCCGGGGGCGAAGGCGATGAGTCGGACGGAGGTGGCGTCAGCCGGGATGCCCGGCAGGACGAGGCTGTTGGAGGGCGTGGCCGAGGCCGGCAGCCAGTCGGCGCCCACGCCCTCTTCCCGGGCCTGTACGGCGGCGCCGACACGGCCGGAACGTGTGCTGACGTGGACGGTGAGGTCGGCGACCGGGCTGGAGGTGAGGGTGGACAGCAGAACCGGCACCGAGGACATGGCGGGCACCGGGATGCCCTCTCCCGACTCCGACTTGATGACTCCTTCGGGACCGTAGAGCTCCACGTCGACCACGGCCGGGCTGTCGTCCGGATTGGTGATGTGGAGGTAGTCCTGGCGGGACTTGGCGGTGCTGGTGCCGGGGAACCAGAACTCGGTGTCGGGCGGGGTGCAGCTGATCCCGAGGACTCCTCGGGTGGTGCCCGCGGAGATCACCGTGGTCTGCTGGGCAGCCCAGCCCGGTGCCAGTCCGCCTTCGGCCGCGCCCACCAGCGCGGGGGCTTCGGCACCGGTGGCGGTACCGGCCGCGGGCTTCCCGGGTTCGGTGAGGGTGACGACTGCTTTGGGGGCGGCTTTGGTCTTGCTCTTCTGCGGCTCCCCGGTGGAGCCGTCGGGAGCGGGCAGCAAGGTGGCCCTGCCGGCCCTGGGCTTGCCCTTCGCGCCGTCCCCGCCGAGGGGCGTGATGGAGGTGTACGCGGTCTCGGCGAGGTCGGAGCCACTGGGCGCGGGGCACAGCAGCGTCGACCGTTCGACGGGCAGGCGGGCCGCTGCGCCGGCAGCCGCGGCGTCGGGGGCCGCGGGCTTGGTGAAGGTGGCGAGGCCTGCCGTCACGGCGAGGGCCGCGATGCCGGCGGCCAGGGAGAGGGGGGCGCGGTTCACTGCTGGTTGCTCCCGTCGGAACGCTGGTCCTGCTGGCCGTGTCGGTCGTACTGGCCCGGAGGGTACGGCGGTGAGCCGTGGCCGAAGGGGTCGAAGGCGGCGTCCTCATCGACGGTGCCCCCGCCGGATTCGGGGTGGCCGCCACCGTGATGGGTGCCGTTGGTCTGGTAGGTGCCGTGGGCGTCACCGGGGTGGACGGTGCCGTCCTGGTAGGGCTGGGTGCCGGCGGAGTCCGGTTCGGACAGCGGGTGGCCTTGTGCGGTGTAGGGGTCGGAGTAGCCCCCGGGGCCGTTTCCAAAGGACCGCGCGGGGTCGCTCTGCTCGCCGTAGGGGCTGGCGTCCGCGGCGCCGTAGGTAGGACCCGCCCCCTGGTACCCGCCCTGGGCGCCGTCGTACCCGTAGCCGTAGCCGTCCTGGGTGGGATGGGCTTCGGTGGCGTAGGCGGGAGACTCCCATTCGCCGTAATTGGCCTGGTGGGGCACGGCAGTCGCGTACGGGTCGGCCTGGGTCGTGTAGTCCGGCGTCGGGCCGTCCTGCGAGGCGTCCGGTCCCTGGGCCGCCTGCGCTTCGGCGCGCAGCCGGCGAGCTCGCCTGCCCTCGCCGTCCGCGGCCTGCTGCGGCACGGCGACGGGCTCGTCCGGCAGGTCGTCATCGAGCTGGGTGCGGCGACCGGGCAGGGCGAGGACGAGGAGCAGCAGGGCGAGGGCGCCCTGGGTCCAGTTCCAGGCCGTGTGGGAGAGGGGTGCGTCGTAGCCGAGGACCAGCTTGCCGCCTTCGGCGGGCAACGCGAAGCCCTGGGCCCAGCCGTCGACGGTCTTCTTCTTGAGTGGCTGGCCGTCGAGGGTGGCGCGCCAGCCGGCCGCCGCGGTGTCGGCGATGCGCAGGGTCCGACCTGCCGGGCCCGCGGGGACCTCGGTTTCGGCCCCTACTGCTCTTGAGGCGACGGGGATCGGGTCGTCGCCCTCCCGACCGGAGACGATCACCACGCGGGACACCTGACGGTCCACCCGCCACAGGGCGCTGCCTTCGAGCTGACTGAGTCGACTCAGTCCGGGGGTGGCGTCCAGGACCCGGCGCATCTGCTGCGGGGCGCCGTCGCGCACCAGCACGTAGCGGATCGCGAAGGAACCCAGCTGACTGGTCTGATCGGCGCCGGAGCCTGCGACCAGGTTGGAGACCACCTTGTCGAGCCGGGCGTCGTCGCCGGCCGCGGCGGCGAGTTCGGCGTCACCCAGTCGGGCACCGGACCCGCGGACCAGCGCGTAGGAGACCTCGGCCGCGAAGCGGCCACCGAGCACCAGGGTGCGCGCCTGGTCGCGGGTACCACTCTCCTCGGCGACGAAGGCGGGGACCTGGACCGGGTCGCGTCGCTTGATCGGGCCGTCGGCCCCCGAGAGCATCCAGCCGGCCGCGGCCAGCAGCGGGCCTGCGGCGGCGGCGAAGGCGATCAGGGCGGCGAGGGGTTGACGCCAGCCGAAGTTCTGGGCGGCCACCCGTTCACGGGCGCCGTCGGCGCCGAGTACGGCCGCCGCCAGCAGGGCGATCCCGTACACCAAGGTGGCGGGTCCGGCCCAGCCCGTGCGGTTGACGAGTACGGCGCAGAGCAGCCCGGCGACGGCGACCGCCCAGGCGGTACGGATGGCGAACTGCCGCTGCCCTCGCAGGAGGGCGGCGAGGGCGGCGAGGACGATGCCGATCAACAGCACCCCGCCGGCTGCCTGCGGGCCGCCGGGACTGATGCCGATCAGGTCGAGGGCGCCGGCCGGATCAGTCGGGTAGGGCAGTCCGGCCTCGCGCAGCAGTTGCGCGGGGTCGGTGAACAGCGTGAGCGACCAGGGGGCCAGGACCACCAGCGGGGTGGCCAGGACAGCGAGGTAGCGCGGCCCGTAGCTGGTCAGCTCCCGTCGGCGCAGCAGCAGCGCGGTCAGTCCCAGGGCGGCGCTGAGCGGCCACAGGACGGGGGTGAAGGCGGTGGCGACGGTGAGCAGCAGGGTGAAGGTCCACACCGCCCGCCAGGAGCCGAGGCCCTCGTTCGGGGCCACGCCGCCTGAAGCGGGCCGGGTGGCGTCGAAGCCGAAGGCAGCGACACCGGAACGGGCCAGCAGGGGCAGCAGCACGGCCAGCACGGCGGTGCCGATCCGCCCCTGGGCGAGCGCTCCGGTGGCCGCGGGCAGGAAGGCGTAGGCGACTGCGGCCCAGGCGCGCAGCAGCTTGGAGGTGACCAGCGGCCGGGAGGCGAAGTAGGCGCTGAGTCCGGCCAGCGGGACGGAGCAGACCAGCAGCAGGGTGAGGGCGACCTCGGTGGAGCCGAACAGCAAGGTGGCGAGGCCGGCGATCACCGCCAGGTACGGCGGCGCCGACTCGGTGGATCCGGTGCCGACCGGATGCCAGTGGCCGAGGTAGCTGCTCCACAGGGTGGAGGCACTGCCAGGGGCGGGTAGCAGGGCGCCACCGGCGAGGGAACCGCCGGCCAACAGGGCGCGAGAGGCGACCAGCGAGACCAGCAGGAGCAGGGCGAAGAGCACCGGCGCGGGTTTGCGGGCGATTCGCTTCACCCGCGCGAACTGCTCGACTTCCAGGAACTCGACCTCGTCGCCGCCGGGCCCCGTCTCCACCGCTCCGTGGCGGCCGGCGCCGGGCGTGTCGTTGTCGGAGCGCGCGCCGAGGTAGCCGGCGATCTGTTCGATCGCCGCTCGGACGGTCGCTCCGGGCGGGGGGAAGAGCGGGCGCAGTTCGGCGGCGGGGGTGCTCGGCCGGCCGCGCCGGCGGCGGGCGGCGAGGATGCGTCCGGGGCGCAGCAGCGTGGCGACGAGGCCGCGCGCTTCGTCGACGGCCTGGCCGGGGGCCTTCATGACCAGGTAGGCGAGGGTGCGCAGCAGGGTGCCGAGGACGATCCGCAGCAGCGCGTAGGGCAGGGCGGCGGCCCGGGCGTTGACCAGCACGGTGTAGACGGCGCCCGCCTTGTCGACCCGGTGTGGGGAGGCCGCGCGTCGGCCGAAGCCCCCGCTGGAGCGGTTCGGGTCGGTGGGGGTGCGGGAGCCGCGCCCCACACAGTCGATGGGACGGCGTTCGCGGGCCGCGGCCTCGGCGTGGCGGAGCACCGCGTCGGGGGCGATCAGGACGCGGTGGCCAGCGGCGTGGGCGCGCCAGCACAGGTCGACGTCGTCGCGCATCAGGGGCAGTCGGCGGTCGAAGCCGCCGAGGGCCTCGAAGACCTCGCGCCGGATGAGCATGCCCGCGGAGGAGACGGCCAGCACGGGGCGGACCTGGTCGTGTTGGCCCTGGTCCTGTTCGCGGCGGTCGAGGCCGGTCCACCGGCGCCCGCTGCGGGCGATGGAGACGCCTGCTTCGAGGAGTTGCTTGCGGTCGTACCAACCGCGCAGCTTGGGACCGATGATCGCGGCGTCGGGGTTCTGGTCGGCGACGCGCAGGAGTTCGGTGAGTGCGTCGACCGCCGGCGCACTGTCGTCGTGGAGCAGCCACAGCCACTGGACGGGTTCGCCGTGGGGGAGCTCCGGCAGGTCGTAGGCGTCGTCCCGCCAGGTGCGGCTGACGGGGTCCCAACCGCTGGGGCGCTTGAGGTAGGGGAGCTCCTCGGGGGTGAGGACGGCGGCGCCGCGTACGGCCTCTTCGACGGCGGTGCCGAATCCGGTACGGCGTGCGAGGTGCAGGACTCGGTCGTCGCCGAGTGTTTCGGCGAGCAGCCGCGCGGACTCGTCCGCGCTGCCGGTGTCGGCGGCGACGACGTTCTGCACGGGGCGTTCCTGGCCGGTCAGTGCGGCCAGGACGTCGGGCAGCCAACGGCCACCGTCGTGCGCGACCAGTACCGCGGTGACGACATGCCGCGGGAACTCGGGGGTGGCGGTCTCCGCATGGGGGGCCGCCGAGTGGCTGTGCACGGACATCGCGGTAAGGGCCCTCCGGCCGGGGGTCCGGGGAGCTTCCCCGGGAGGCTGCTGGACAGCGCCCCACACTAACCGCTGAGCACAAAGCGGTCCGCCTCCTGCGGGGAAGGTGCAGGAGGCGGACCGTGCCTGAGCTCTACAGCTATCACTATTTGTACTTTTCTGGAAGGAGTTGCAGTTTCGCTCTGTTCTGCGCCGATATGGGGAAGCCCAGTCGATCGACGGTCGGGTACGGCGGCCACCGCGGTGACCACCCCGTCAGGGTGCGACTCTCCCGGCGCTGGCCGGTCACCTCAGATCGCGGCCTTCTTCAGGCGGCGCCGCTCACGCTCGGACAATCCACCCCAGATGCCGAACCGTTCATCGTTGGCAAGGGCGTATTCCAGGCATTCAGAGCGGACTTCGCAGGCGAGGCAGACCTTCTTGGCCTCTCGGGTGGAGCCACCCTTCTCGGGAAAAAAGGACTCCGGATCGGTCTGGGCGCACAGAGCGCGCTCCTGCCATCCGAGTTCCTCGTCCGCCTCCTCGACCAGCAGTTCCTCAAACAGCTCGGTCATGTGCGCCCCTCGTCTGTCTTTTGCGTCCCCGTGATGAGCCGTCACCGGCCAGCAGTCCAGCGGCGGAACGACACGAGTGAAATTACAAGTGTGCGATCCGGGGCAGTCAAGCCGAGATCTGCTATTAGGCCCCTTATTCACTCTGCGGAACCAAGCGTATGCAGTAAGTGTTGATATCGCCAAAAATCGTGACACTTTCCATACACCCGATCCCCCACACTTGGCGTGCGGACGGAGCGCCACATCCCCGCACTCGAAGTGCACAAACCTTTCTCCGATCACAGTAACCGGATGAGGTGAAAGATTTCCCCCAAACCGGACATTGGGTTGACAGTCGCCCCCGTGAGCCGCTCTCCTTGTCTGCATGCCAGCGACCGCAGCACTCCACGCGACCCCCCACCGTGGGTTCCGCAGTGCTGTTCAGGCGCGCTGTTGCTGTTCCAGCTGTTGATGCCCTAGCGCTCCAGCGTCTCCGTGGCCCATGGCTCACGCAGCCTTGCCACCCCCTCGCAACGCCCCCCGCAACAGACCCTTGCGCCCCTTGCGCCCGTCCCTGCCGAGGACCTCCGCACATGAACAGCGACAGCGACCTCCAGATCGCCGGCGATATCCTCGCCGTCCAGCACCTCCTCCAGCCCGCCCGCGAACACCCCTCGACCGTGGCCGAGTTCATCGGTCTCGCGCGGG
This sequence comes from Streptomyces sp. NPDC006879, assembly GCF_042869595.1. Taxonomy (NCBI): domain Bacteria; kingdom Bacillati; phylum Actinomycetota; class Actinomycetes; order Kitasatosporales; family Streptomycetaceae; genus Streptomyces; species Streptomyces sp. NPDC006879. The sequence goes on along the minus strand of NZ_JBIAGC010000023.1, from coordinate 78,232 downwards.
AGATCGCCACCGACCGCCCCCAGTGGGAACACCTCGTCCAGTACGACGCGACCACCCGCTGGTACCACCGGCTGCGCACCGGTCCCGGCTATGAGGTCTGGCTGCTGAGCTGGCTCCCCGGACAGGGCAGTGGCCGACACGGCCACGGCGCGTCCACCGGCATCATGACCGTGCTCGAAGGCGAGCTGGCCGAACGCACCGACAGCCGACGACGCCCGCTGGTGGCGGGCAGCCAGCAGGTGCTCGCCCCCGGCCACGTCCACCACGTCGTCAACGACTCGATCGAGGGCGCCGTCAGCCTGCACGTCTACTTCCCCGGTCTGACGGAGATGCCCATGCACGCAACGACGGCGGACACCGCCGCCCGGAGCGACACGGCGGACGCCGTACCGGCCTGACCGCCCGGAGCACCGGCCTGACAGACTGCGGTGCATGCGCATTGTTGTACTGGCCGGCGGCATCGGCGGCGCCCGTTTCCTCCGCGGACTGAAGTCGGCCGTGCCCGACGCGGACATCACCGTCATCGGTAACACCGGCGACGACATTCACCTGTTCGGACTCAAGGTCTGCCCGGACCTCGACACCGTGATGTACACCCTCGGCGGGGGCATCAACGAAGAACAAGGCTGGGGGCGGGCCGAGGAGTCCTTCGCGGTCAAGAGCGAACTCGCCGCCTACGGAGTGGGCCCCGAGTGGTTCGGGCTCGGAGACCGGGACTTCGCCACCCACATCGTCCGTACCCAGATGCTTGCCGCCGGCTACCCGCTGAGCGCGGTCACCGAGGCGCTCTGCGACCGCTGGAAGCCTGGCGTCCGACTGCTCCCGATGACCGATGACCGCGTCGAGACCCACATCGCCGTCGATCTGGACGGCCAGCGCCGGGTGATCCACTTCCAGGAGTACTGGGTAAGGCTGCGGGCGTCGGTGGCCGCGCACGCGATCGTGCCGGTCGGAGCCGAAGAGGCCAAGCCCGCGCCCGGGGTCCTGGAGGCCCTCGCCGACGCCGAACTCGTCCTCCTCCCACCGTCCAACCCGATCGTCTCGGTCGGCACCATCCTCGCCGTACCGGGGATCCGCGAGGCGGTGGCCTCGACCAGCGCCCCCGTCATCGGGCTCTCCCCCATCGTCGGCGGCGCCCCCGTACGCGGCATGGCCGACAAGGTGCTGGCGGCCGTGGGTGTCGAAGCAACGGCCGCGGCGGTGGCCGCGCACTACGGAAGTGACCTGTTGGATGGCTGGCTGGTCGACACCGTCGACGCCGACGCGGTCCCGAAGGTGCGGGCCGGCTCCATGGCCTGCCGTGCGGTACCTCTGATGATGACCGACCTCGAAGCGAGCGCCGCCATGGCCAGGGCCGCGCTGGAACTGGCCGGGGAGGTCCGGTGACGACGGCGAACGACTACCCGGAGGGCTCCCTTCATGTCTGGGCCCTGGCGGGGCTGCCCGAGGTCCAGGAGGGGGCGGACCTCGCGAAACTGATCGCCGGGGCCGCTCCCGACCTACGGGACGGGGACATCCTCCTGGTCACCTCGAAGATCGTCTCCAAGGCGGAGGGCAGGGTCGTCACCGCCGACTCCCGGGAGGCGGCCATCGACGCCGAAACGGTGCGGGTGGTGGCCCGCCGCGGCCCGCTGCGCATCGTGGAGAACCGGCAGGGGCTGGTCATGGCGGCGGCGGGAGTGGACGCGTCCAACACCGCCGCCGGCACGGTGCTCCTCCTCCCGCGGGACCCGGACGCCTCGGCTGTCGCCCTGCGTGCGGGTCTGCGCTCACTGCTCGGCATCGAGGTGGGCGTCATCATCACCGACACCTCCGGTCGGCCCTGGCGCAGTGGACTGACCGACATCGCCATCGGAGCCAGCGGGGTGAGGGTCCTCGAAGACCTGCGCGGCGCCACCGACGCCCACGGAAACCCGCTGAACGCCACCGTGGTGGCCACCGCTGACGAGCTCGCCGCCGCCGGCGATCTGGTCAAGGGCAAGGCCGGTGGGCTGCCGGTGGCCGTGGTCCGTGGGCTGTCGGCCGCTCTCGGTGGCGGCTCGGCCCGCGAGTTGATCCGCCCGGCCGCGGACGACATGTTCCGGTTGGGGACCTCCGAGGCGATCCGGGAGGCGGTCGCCCAGCGCCGTACGGTGCGCTCCTTCACGGACGAAGTGGTGGACCCGGGCGCCGTGCGTCGCGCCGTCGCCGCCGCCGTCACCGCTCCGGCCCCGCACCACACCACACCCTGGCGGTTCGTCCTGCTGGAATCGGCCGGCGCCCGCAGGGAACTCCTGGACGCCATGGAGCAGGCCTGGATCGCGGACCTGCGCGAGGACGGCAAGTCTGCGGAGTCCATCGCCCGGCGGGTGAGCCGCGGCGAGGTACTACGCAAGGCCCCTTACCTGGCGGTCCCGTGCCTGGTCATGGACGGCTCGCACCACTACGGGCACCAGCGGCGGGACACCGCCGAGCGCGAGATGTTCGTCGTCGCCACCGGCGCCGGCGTGCAGAACTTCCTGGTTGCCCTCGCGGCCGAGGGCCTCGGATCCGCCTGGGTGTCCTCGACCATGTTCTGCCGCGAGGTGGTGCGCAAGGTGCTGGACCTCCCCGACGACTGGGACCCCATGGGTGCGGTGGCCATCGGCCGTGCCGCGGAGCCCCCCAAGGAGCGACCACCGCGCGAGGCTTCCGCGTTCATCACGGTGCGCTGATCGGACCCGGGCCGATCTCACGCCCCGGGTCAGGCCTCAGATCCGGCCGATGTCGTTGCGGTACATGCGCGGGGCCCGGCGCGGTGGCGCGGAACCGGCCAACAGGATCAGGCGGGCGGCCCGGTGGCGTTGGCCCTGGTAGGGGGCGAGGAGTTCCAGCATCGCCGCGTCGTCGGTGTTCCGCTCGCCGGTCAGCGCGTGGCCGATGATGCGCGGCAGGTGCAGATCACCGGTGGTGACGGCGTCCGGGAACCCGTTGCTGCGCTGGAGGGTTTCCGCCGAGGTCCAGGGCCCGATGCCGGGGATCAGTTCCAGGCGTGCCCGGGCTTCGTGCTCGGGCATCGATGCGGCCTCTTCGAGTCGGGCGGCGGCGCGAACGGCCCGCAGGACGGTGCCGGAGCGCTTCGCGTCGACGCCTGCCTTGTGCCAGTCCCAGGAGGGGATGCGGGCCCAGATCTGCGGGTGCGGCATCGCGAACATGCCAGCCGGGGCCGGCCCGGGGGCCGGCTCGCCGTAGCCGCGTACCAGCAGCCGCCAGGCCCGGTAGGCCTCGTCCGAGGTGACCCTCTGCTCCAGGATCAGCGGGATCAGTGATTCCAGTACCAAGGTGGTGCGGCACAGTCGCAGGCCGGGGCGGCGTCGGTGCGAGGCGTGGACGATGCGGTGGCGGGGGACGAACGCCCCGGGGTCGTCCTGTTCCCCCAGCAGCCCGGGCAGGGTGTCAAGCAGCCAGGCGGCGCCCGGCCCCCACGCCTCGGCCTCGATCCGACCGTCGCGGGCGGCGACCCTGAGCGTGCCGGGGCCGGCCGGCGTGAGGCTGGCCCGCCACACGGAGCCGTCCCCGGTGGTACGGAAGGTGGGGTCGGCCGGACCGCGGCGCAGCGGGCCGAGCACCAGCCCGAGGTCCAGGGGGCCGGGCGGCGTCCACTGACGGATACGCCCGGTGGGGGTGGGGGTGGGGACGGTGCTCGGTCGCACCGCGGTGCGACCGCCGCGTACCGCGGTGCGGTTCATGGGATCGAAGCGGCCGGCCATCCTCCGAGGGTAGCGGCCGGGCCGCTACTGGTCGGAGGAGAAGCGCAGCGCAGCCGGTGGCAGCTCGGCGTCACACCACACCCGGGCGCCGGAGCAGAGTTCGTTGTCGGCGCCGACCCGGGCCCCGTCGCCGATCACAGCGTCACGGACGACGGTACGGGCACCCACCCGGGCGCCGGCTCCGATGAAAGAGTCCCGGAGCACGGCGTCCTCCTCGATGACGGCTCCGTCGAGCACGGCGCTGCCGTGCACGCGTGCACCGGCGCCGATCCGCGCCCCCGCCCCGACGACGGTACCGCCGCTGAGTTTGGCGTCCGCGGCGACGTGCGCGCCGGGCAGGACGAGGGCATCGGCTGTGGTGTCGGGGACCGCGGGTGACGGGGCGAGGCCGAGGACCAGGTCCGCGGAGCCCCGGACGAAGGCCTGCGGAGTGCCGAGGTCCAGCCAGTAGGTGGAATCGACCATGCCGTGCAGATGCCGGCCGGCTGCGAGGAGTCCGGGAAAGGTTTCGCGCTCCACGGAGACCGGGCGGTCCGCGGGTATGGAGTCGATCACCGCGCGGCGGAAGACGTAAGCGCCCGCGTTGATCTGGTCCGTGACGATCTCCTGCGGGGTCTGGGGCTTCTCCAGGAACGCGGTGACCCGGCCGTCGGGGTCGGTGGGTACCAGTCCGAAGGCGCGCGGGTCGGCGACCCGGGTCAGGTGCAAGGTGACGTCGGCGCCGCTGTTCCGGTGCGCTGCGAGGAGTGAGCGGATGTCGAGGCCGGTGAGGATGTCTCCGTTGAAGACCAGGACGGGGTCCTGCGGCGCCGATCGCAGCCGGTCGGCGACGTGCCTGATGGCGCCTCCGGTACCGAGGGGCTCGCGTTCGGTGACGTACTCCAGTTGGAGTCCGAGCCGGGAGCCGTCCCCGAAGTACGGTTCGAAGACCTCGGCGAGGTAGGAGGTGGCGAGCACGATGCGCTCGACACCGGCGGCCCTGGCCCGCTCCAACTGGTGGGTGAGGAAGGGCACGCCGGCCGCCGGGACCATCGGCTTGGGGGTGCGCGCGGTCAGTGGGCGCAACCGCGTTCCCTTGCCGCCGACGAGGAGTATCGCTTCTGTCGCTCGTACCGCTTCGGTCAACGTGCTGTCTCTCTGCTACCGGATGTGGGCTGTCCAGTATGCAGAGGGCCTTTCGAGGTCCGTCACCGTCCCTGGAGCTTGGCCGAGGAGGTGCGGGTGGCACCCAGCTTGCCGTACAGGCGAGTTCCGGGGCATTCCGTGGCAAAACCGTCACGGTGACCGGAGATGACGTTCATTTTGACGCTCTTGCCCTTGGCGTAGCGTCCCCCGCCGGCGGAGACCAGCGTGGTCTTGGCAGCTGGGTTCGCGCCGAACAGGCCCAGCTTCCAGGCCGTCAGTTTCGCGACCGATGTGGTGGCCGCGGCCGAGGGGCTGGTCGAGGTGTACGTGCCGAGCACGACGACGCCCATGCTGTTGCTGTTGAATCCCAAGGTGTGGGCGCCCTGGACTGCCTTGGCCACGCCCCCGGCGCGACCCTCGTAGATATTGCCGCACTTGTCGACCAGGAAGTTGTAGCCGATGTCCCGCCAACCGCTGCTGACCACGTGGTAGCGGTAGATGCTGCGGATCACCGCGGGCGCTTGGGCGCACGTGTAGTTGTTGCCGGTGGCACTGTGGTGGACGAAGGCCGCCTTGACCGAACCGGTGTAGAGGAAGCTGCTCTCGCGGAGTTTCTCGTCGGCCCCCCAGCCCTTGCGGGTGATGATGCGCGGCCGGGGGCCGATGTACGGCTTGGCCCCGAAGGTGACGCTGCCGTCGGCGGCGAAGACCGCGTCCGCGGTGGCGTCCGCCTTGTTCAAGGGCTGGATGGCGTCGGCGCCGAGGGTCGCCAGGGGGAAGTTCGCGGCGGACGCCTCGGCGGCTGCCATGCCGAGGGCCGCGTTGGACGCCTGGTTCTTGCTGTCGTCGGCCGGATCGCCGGCGGGCGGCGGAGTTCCGGCCGGATCGCCTCCGGCCGGGGGCTCGGGTACCGGGCTCTCGCCCGGGTCGATCAGTTCGATGCGCATGCCGGAGGGCAGCCGGCCGGGCCCGGTCTGGTCAGCGGCCTCGGCTTCGGCTTCGGCTTCGACACGCACCTCCACGGCGTCCGACGGCCCGACCCACAGGGGGGCGGTGCTGCCGCGCACCCGACCGCTGGCCCGCTCGACGTCGTCGGGATCCGCGGCGTGCTCCCGGTTGTGGGTCTGCAGTTCCTGCCAGGGGGACCAACCGCCGCTCTCCGCGTCCCGGGTGCGCACGTGCACCTGGCCGTGGAGCTCACTGGCCGCATCGTCCCAGACCACGCCGACCATGGAGAAGGTCTCCACATCGCGGGCGGGCAGGCCCTGGATGTCGGGGGCGGCGAGGTGCCCGCCTCCTGGTGTAGCTGCCATGCCCCGGATGGGGCCGACGAGAGGCGAGAGGGGGACGAGGGGGAGCGATTGGGTAGTACCCCGCACGGCGGAGCCGTGCGGGGACACGGATGCGGCGGGCTTCGCGGGGGCCGCCGGAGCGGCCATGACGGGGGACGCGCACGCGAGCGGAAGGGCCAGTGCGGCCGTGCACACGACGCCGATCGAGGAAGCAAGGAATCCACGCATAATGTGATGTTGAGTAACGTTTCGGCATCCCGCCACTCGAATCTGACGGTCCATCTGTTGACGGAGCGCCACTTCTGCTCCGTCCGGGGGAGCCCCGCACCGCCCGAACGGAGCAGGCACCCGCAGTGGCCCGCGTACCCTAGCGCGGGTGAACTCCAACGACCGCACCCCCGCCGACCTGCTGCGATCCGCGCTGGCCGCGGATCCCGGCCGCCCGCTGGTCACCTTCTACGACGACGCCACGGGCGAACGCGTCGAACTGTCCGTCGCCACCTTCGCCAATTGGGTGGCCAAGACCGCCAACCTCCTCCAGGGAGATCTCGGCGCCGAACCGGGTGACCGGCTCGCGCTCCTGCTGCCCGCCCACTGGCAGAGCGCGGTCTGGTTGCTCGCCTGCGCCTCCACGGGTGTGGTGGCCCAGATCGGCACCGCGCCCGCCGATGCGGACCTGGTGGTCAGCGGTCCGGGCACCCTGGAGGAAGCCCGGTCCTGCACCGGCGAGCGGATCGCGCTCGCCCTGCGTCCGCTGGGCGGACGCTTTCCTTCGCCGCCGGCCGGGTTCCTCGACTACGCAGTCGAAGTGCCCGGCCAAGGAGATCAGTTCGCGCCCTTCACCCCGGTCGACCCGAAGCAGCCCGCCCTGGTCGTGGACGGTGCCGAGCTGACGCATGAGCAACTGGTCGTCCAGGCACGTGCTGACGCCGGCGCACGCGGCCTTGGGCCGGGCTCGCGCATCCTCTCCACACGGGGGTACGACACCTGGCAGGGCGTCAGCGCGGGCCTCTTCGCCCCGCTCGCCTCGGGCGCCTCCGTGGTGCTGTGCCGTCATGCGGACCAGCTCTCGACCGAGTCGCTGGCTCAGCGCACGGCCAGCGAACGGGTGACGCACACCGTGTGAACCGAAGCCGGGCACACGCATGACCGGCCCGCCCGGGCGGGCCGGTCATGCGTGTGCCCGCAAAGCCCCCGGCACAAGGTCAGTTACCGGTGACCGTGACCTTCTGGTCGTTCTGGATCTGCTGGACCAACTGCCGCACCTTGGCCTTGTCCCACAGCAGGTTCCCGCCGCGGCTACCGCTGATCGGAATGTTCATCGAAGTCCCGTCACCGCCGCTGATGCCCTTCATCGCGAAGAACATCTGCCCCAGGTCCCACAGGCCCATGTCCTGGTCGACGATCAGGGTGTCCAGGCCCGCGCCCAAGGTGGGGTACAGGTCGAAAGGGTTCAAGATCGTGCTCGGCGTCGCCGCCTGGTTGGCCAGGGCGGCGAGGAATTTCTGCTGGTTCTTGGTACGCGCCAGGTCGGACTCCGCGAAGGCGTACCGGGTCCGCACGAAGGCCAGCGCCTGCTCACCGTTGAGAGTCTGCTTGCCGGCCTGGAAGTCGGCGCCCGACTTCTTGTCCTTGAAGCCCTTGGGGATGTCGAGTTCGACGCCCCCGAGGGCGTCCACGATGTTCGCGAATCCCGCGAAGCCGATCTCGGCGTAGTGGTCGATGCGCAGGCCGGTGTTGAACTCGACGGTGCGCACCAGCAGCTCCGGGCCGTCCTCGGCGTACGCGGCGTTCAGCTTGGTGTGGCGCCCCTTGGCCGGGAAGGTCTTGCCGGACTCGGAGCCGACGAAGGAAGGGATCTCCACATCGGAGTCACGGGGCAGCGAGACCATGGTGTTCCCACTCCCGCAGGCGGCGAGGATCATCATGGAGTCAGTGCGCTTGCCCTCGGCGGAGCCGGTGTGCAGCTTCTTCTTCTCCTCGGCCGTCATGCCCTCGCGGCTGTCCGATCCAACGATCAGATAGGTCGTGCAGTCGCCTTCCTTGGGCCGTTCGATGACTTTGGAGAGATCGACCTCGCGACGCATCTTGGAATCGGCCCAGAAGTAGGTGCAGATCGTCGTGACCACCAGCGCGGAGGCCAGCACGATGGAACCGATCTTGATCCGGCGCCGCCAGTCCGGGGCCGCCGCCGGACTGCTGCCGGGCCGGGCTGACGGCGGGCCGCCACCGGTGCGGCCCCCGGAGCCGCCCGGACCGCCCGGACCCTGCGGGGAGCCGTAGACCTGACCGGTGTTGTAGCCGCTGTCGTACCCGGGCTGCCCGTACTGTTGCGGAATGCCCGCCGGGGCCTGGGTCGGGCGCGGCGGATGGGAGGGCGGCTGTGCGGGGGCCGGGCCCCTTTGGACGTGCCGCATCGTCCGGGCACCCTCCGGCTGCGCGCCTGCGCTACCGCGTCCGTGCCGGTCGTCGCGGTTGTCGGTCCACCCGTCGGGCCACTCATTCATGCGGACAAGAATGCACGGGCAGTTGGGGCGGGCAACAGAGCGGGGGCTCTTCCGGTGCGGATCCGGTCCACCGCTGTTGCACGGTTGATGCAATGTCGCGGTCTGACCAGCGGCTTAAGGTGGGGAGCATGACAGTTCCCGCGGGCAAGCCCACCTCGGCGTCCCGAACCACCCTGAGCCACATCATGACGGCCAACGACACCAACCTGCTCGGTACGGTGCACGGCGGCGTGATCATGAAACTTGTGGACGATGCGGCCGGAGCGGTCGCCGGCCGGCACTCGGAAGGCCCTGCCGTCACCGCCTCCATGGACGAGATGGCCTTCCTCGCCCCGGTGCGCGTGGGTGATCTCGTCCATGTGAAGGCCCAGGTCAACTGGACGGGCAGGTCCTCCATGGAGATCGGCGTCCGGGTGCTGGCCGAGCGCTGGAACGAATCCACCCCCGCCACCCAGGTCGGCAGCGCGTACCTGGTGTTCGCGGCCGTGGACGCCGACGGAAAGCCCCGTACGGTGCCGCCGGTGACACCGGAGACCGACCGGGACAAGCGGCGCTACCAGGAGGCTCAGATCCGGCGCACCCACCGGCTGGCCCGCCGGCGGGCCATCATGGAGTTGCGCGAGCTGCGGGCCTCCCAGGGCTTCGAAGACGGGGCCTGATCGGGCCCGCCCTCTCACCGGCTCGCCAGCACGGGCGTCAGCCCTTGCCGCAGAGCACCTGATCGCCGGTGACCACCCCGAACTCCCCCTGCTGGGTGTCCTGCGCCCGGACCCGGGTGACCGTACGGAAGTCCGAGCCGGCGGTGACCTGCAAGGTCGGGCCGAGGCCCGCCACCGCACGCAGTTCGCTACCGGGCAGCGCGGTGGCCAGCGTCCGGGCGGAGCGGTCCCAGCGAGGGTCGTAGGAGATGACCGTGCGCTGGACCTTCCGGCTGGCCGCGTTGCCGGGGCTCCCGGTGGTGTTGAACCCGGTCGCCCGCAGCGCCTGGTCCACCCGCCCACCGAGACCGTCGACGGCGGTTCCGTTCTCCACCCGCACCCGAATCTGCTGGGGTGCCACGTCGACCGGAATCTCGGGCTCACGCTCCGCGCGGGGGCGGGCCGGCGCCAGTGGGCGGTCCTCACGAAGGGCCCGGAACAGCTTGGCGGCCTTGGCCTCGTCCCAGCGCACGGTCGATCCGATGCCGCGGACCGGGTAGGCGACGTTGCTCATCGGGACCGAGGCGAATTCCGAGGAGGACGGGCTGAAGCCGCGCATCGCCTGTCCGAGAGCGATCAGCTCCTTGGAGCCGAAGCCCCGATCGGCCCGGACCGAGCTCAGCAGGGTGGAGCTGACCTGCTTGAACTTCACCGGGTTGAGGAGCACCCCCCGCTCGCTCGCCCGCGAGATCAGGGCAGCCAGGAACCTCTGCTGGCGCTGCATCCGGCCGAGGTCGGAGGCGCCGTCGACATGCCTGGAGCGCACGTACTGCAGGGCTTGGCCGCCGGTGAGCCGGTGAGTACCCGCGGTGAGGTCGAGGCCGGTGTAGGTGTCCTTCATCGGTTTGGTGGTGCAGATCTCCACTCCGCCCACGGCGTCCACGGTCTTCATGAAGCTGACGAAGTCGACTTCCAGATAGTGGTCGATCTTGACCTTGGTCATGTTCTCCACCGTCCGCACGGTGAGGTTGGGCCCTCCTTCGGCGTAGGCGGCGTTCAGCTTCACCGGGTGCGGGCCGTGCGAGGTGCCGCTCGCCTGGTCGAAGTGGGCGGGCACCTCGGCGTAGCTGTCCCGTGGGAGGCTCACCACGCTGGCCCTCTCCCGGTCTGCGGAGATGTGCACGAGCATGATCGTGTCCGTGCAGTGGCAGGGTGCCCCGCCCAGCTTGTAGTCCCGCTTGTGGTCCTTGGTGATGCGCTCCCGACCGTCGGTGCCGACCAGGAGGAAGTTCATCCCGTGGCCGGCCTGGGGGCGGTTCTTCATGTCCCTGAAGGGATCGACCCGATCGATGCCGGTGTCGAGGCCGGTCACCACCGCGTGCCCGAACGCCGCCGAGCCCAGGACCAACACGCACAGGGCGGTGGCCGCCCGTCTCCCCCAGCTCGGCCGGCTACCGGGCCGGGCCGGGCCGGTAGGCCCGCCGCGCCGCGGGTTCCGCACGGGCCGGGGAGGGTGGGAACGGTGCGGTTGGGGCACGGGAACCTCCGCTGAGTGGCCTAGGGGGGCCATTCGCACAGTAGGCCCATACGATCAGTGGTCCCGGTTCTCTCCCCACCGGCGCGCTGCCGCATCCCCCGATCGCGGTAACGTGGCCGACAAACCGCCGTTTCCACGAAGGACCACATGCCCGCCCAGCAGCCCGCAGTCTCGGTGATCATGCCGGTGCTCAACGAGGAGCGCTACCTGCGCGACTCCGTCCGGCACATCCTGGGGCAGGAGTACGCAGGCGAGATGGAGGTGGTGATCGCCCTCGGCCCGTCCACGGACCGGACCGACGAGATCGCCGCCGAACTCGTCCGGGAAGACCCGCGCGTCCACACTGTCCCCAACCCCACCGGCCGTACCCCGGCCGCGCTGAACGCCGCCATCAAGGCCTCCCGTCACCCGATCGTGGTGCGGGTCGACGGCCACGGCATGCTCTCCGCCAGCTACATCGCCACCGCCGTCCGGCTCCTTGAGGAGACCGGCGCGCAGAACGTCGGCGGCATCATGCACGCAGAGGGGGAGAACGCCTGGGAGGAAGCGGTGGCCGCCGCCATGACCTCCAAGATCGGCGTCGGCAACGCGGCCTTCCACACCGGCGGACAGGCCGGCCCGGCCGACACCGTCTACCTCGGGGTGTTCCGTCGAGCGGCGCTGGAGCGCCAGGGCGGCTACAACGAGGAGTTCATCCGGGCCCAGGACTGGGAGCTGAACTTCCGCATCCGCGAGGCCGGCGGCCTGATCTGGTTCTCGCCCGAGTTGCGGGTCCAGTACCGGCCGCGCCCCTCGGTACGCGCTCTGGCCAAGCAGTACAAGGACTACGGGCGCTGGCGGCACGTGGTGGCCCGCTACCACCCCGGCTCCATCAACCTGCGCTACCTCGCCCCGCCGACCGCGGTCTGCGCCATCGCCGCCGGCCTGGTCGCCTCGGTGGCCCTGACCCCCTGGACGCTGCTGATCCCCGGTGGCTACCTCGCCGCCATCGCCGCCGGGTCCCTGTCGGCCGGCAAGGGGCTCTCGTGGAAGGCCCGGGCACAGATCCCCGTCGCCCTGGCCACCATGCACATGTCCTGGGGCTACGGCTTCCTCACCAGTCCGCGGGCGCTCGCGAAGAAGGTCATCGCCAGCCGCCGCCCGGCCGTGGTCGAGGCGCCGGCGCAGTGACCGGCTCTCCGGGCGGGCTTCACTCCCTCACCAGGTGAAGCCCGCCTGGACGTCCATGCAGGCCTGATCGTCCGCGCCGTTGAGCGGGCGGGAGGAATCCGGCGCCTTGGACGGCAACGGCACACGCGGCGACGGCGCGCTGCCTTCTCGCCAGTCCGCGCCCACGAAGAGCGTGACGCCCGACACGTCCGTCGAACGTTGAACGGCGCTCGGCGGCAGCCCGAGGGACTTCGCCACGGCACGGGCGTCACCCTCCTGGTCCAGCCCGGCGTAGCGAAGGACGGTGGTGTCCTCCGCAGCCTGCTGGCCGTCCACCCGGGCCGTCGCGAAGCCCTTCTCGTGCAACAGCCCCATGACGGCGGTGGCCCGGCCCCGGACCTCGCCGTCATGGGGGCCCTGGGCAGCCGCACCCGTGCCTCCGGTGGCGTTGCGCACCATCACCGCGATCTCGTCGATCGGCGGAACCGGGTCACCACCGGCCGTGGCACTGGCCGTCGGATCGGGGGCACCGGTGGCAGTGGCGGTCGGCGTCGGCTGCTCGGCCGCGGGCCCCTTGCCGTCCAGCGGAAGGTCCTCCCGGACCATCGCGAACAACGCCTCGGCATCACCCGGTTTGGGCTCCACCTTCCCGGTCAGACCGGGGCGCTGACTGTAGACCCAGGGCATGGTGGTCATCGTGATCCGGCTCGTGGGGATCTTCTTCAGCTCCATGGCGAGGTCGAAGAGCTTGTCGATCCGGTTGAGCCCGGTGTCGACCACCATGGCACGGATCGCGGCCTGCGCCAGGCTGTGCAGTTTGACCGGATTGCTGAGCTTGGCGTTCTTGCGGAACTCGCGCGCCATGGAGTTCATGTACATGTGCTGGGCGTGGGTCCGTGCGAGGTCGGTGCCGTCTTCGAACCCGTAGCGGGTGCGCAGCCATTGCAGGGCCTGCTCGCCCTGGATGACGCTCTGGCCGGCGGGCAGCTTCAGGCCCGAACCCTTGCCGTCGGCGGTCCGGGAGTTGATGTTCTGCCGGACGCAGACCGGAACTCCCCCGATGGCATCGGCCATCGCCACCACCCCGGCGAAGTCGACCATCATGAAGTGATCGATCGGAATGCCGGTGACCTCGTTCCAGGCCGCGACCGTACACCCCGGACCACCGCGCCCCAGGGTCTCGTTGGTCAGGTGTACGCCGGTGGTGGCCGGATAGACGGTGCCCTCCGCGTCGGTGCACTTGGGCAGTTTGATCAGGGTGTCCCGCGGCATGCTGATGACTGACATGTTGCTGCGGTCGGCCGACAGGTGCAGCAGCATCTGCACGTCGGCGAGGGGTGTCCCACCGAAGGTCTCGCGGGCTCCGCCAAGATCCTGGTTCGCCTTGGAGTCCCGGGCGTCGGAGCCGATCAACAGGATGTTCAACGGGGTCAACCCGAAGGCGTTGGGCTGGGACCTGGCGACCTTGTGGTCCCCGAGGTTCAACGGCTCGGCCTGGATGGCGTCGTTGAGGTGGCGAAAGTACAGGTATCCGGCGCCGGCCGTGCCCAGTATGAGCAGCGAAAGTACGGCTGCGATCCAACGCAGTGCACGGCGCCGCCCCCTGCGCCGGGGACCCCCGGGGGCGCCTGTGCCGCCCGGTGTGACGGGTGCGGGCACGCCGATACGACGGCCCGCGCCGGGTATGCCCCGGACGCTGCTCTGGGTCACGCATCCCCCTGGTGATCCTGTGGTGCCGGCCCGCTGCCCGGTCCGGGCCCCGCCTGACGGCTCTGCTGCCCGTACCCGGTTATGTGGACGGGACGCACTGCCCATCCGTTCCCCCTCTGCCGGGCAGGCTGCGCCCGGCCGTCCCTACTGGGCGCACTTGACCTCGTCCGCGCCGACCCGCTGGACGCCTTCCGGCACCTTCTTCGGCGCGTTGATCGGCACTCCGGCCGCCTTGAAGTCCCCGCCGAGGGTGAGCTTCATCGGTGTGCCTTCCGGGGCGTCGGTCGCAGCGGGCTTGAGCGCCTGTGCGGGCAGGCCCATCATGTCGGCCAGCGCCCGGGCCTGGTCGGCCTGGTCGGCCCCGTACTCCAGGACGGTCTTGTCCACCTTCACCGGGGCGTTGCCCAGGTTGCTGGACTTGGCCACGTTCTGACTGTTCTGCAACCAGAGCAGGGTGGACGAGGCGGAACCCTGCGGCCCACCGCCGTTGTAGACGTCGACGCGGACCTCGGAGGCCGGCGCGCGCGTGCCGTCGAGCAGCGCCTCCTGCTTGTCCTTCGCCTCCTTCTTGCTCTTGGCCACCTCGGTCAGCGAGGTGTCCGACCGGAGCATGGCGAGCAGCGGCTGGGCGAGTGCGTCGTCGATGACCACGGTCACCGGGACCCGCTCGGCCGGGTTGTCACGCACCGGCAGCGTGAGGAAGGTGACGTTCTTCGGGTTCACTCCCTTGAGTTCGCTGGCCAGACCCATCAGCTTGGTCAGTCCCCCTATCCCCTTGTCCACGGTCAGCGCCTGGGTGGCCGCCTCGGCCAGCGACAGCAGCTTCTTGGGACTGGTCAGGGTGTCCTTCGACTTCATCTCACGGATCATCGAGCTGAGGAACATCTGCTGGGTCTGGATCCGGCCGAGGTCACTGCGGTTGCCGAAGGCCTTGCGGGTGCGGACGAAGGCGAGGGCCTGTTCGCCCTCCAGCCGGTGCTCGCCCTTGGGGAGTTTCAGCTTCGACTGCCGGTCGTCCACGTCCTTGGCCAGGCAGATGGGCACGCCGCCGACCGCGGTGCTCAACGTCTTCACGGCGTTGAAGTCGGCCATCATGAAGTGGTCGACCTGGAGACCGGTCAGCTCCTGGACGGTACGCATGGTGCAGCCGGGGTCCCGGCCAGCCTGCCCCAGACTCTCGTTGAACCGGGTCTGACGGGTACCGGGGATGGTCTGCGTGGTGCCGTCCTCCTGGACGGTAGGGCAGTCCGGGATGTCCGTGATGAGGTCGCGGGGGATGGACAGCGCCGTCGCGTTGCTCCGGTCCTTGGCCACGTGGAAGAGGATCGTGGTGTCGGCGTGGCCGGCGCTGTTCTTGTCGCCGTAGCCGGCGTTGCCGGCTCCGGTGCGCTTGTCCGTACCGATCACCAGGATGTTGATCGCCTGGTCCTGTTTGAAGCCGCCGCTCCCCGCACCACCGGTGTCAATGGTGGTGATGTTGTCGTCGAGGTGCTTGAGGTAGAGGTACCCAGCGACGGACCCGACGACGAGGAGGAAGGCCACGGAGCCACCGGTGACCAGCAGGGCCTTCTTCTTGCCCGATCGTTCGGGAGCTCGTTTGCGGCCCCTTCGCCCGCCGCCTTCCCCTCCCGCCTCGCCGCGGCGCGGCCCGGGGACCGCGGGCGCCTTGGTGCGGGTGCGGGTTCCTGCGGGGGGAGCCTGCGCGGTCGATCCACGGGGCCGGGAGACCGAAGGCTGCGGTGCGGAGCTGTCCAGTCGCAGCTCGTAGTTACCAGTTTGCGGGTTGAAGACCCATTGGTCGGCGGGGTCGATTTCGTCCGCCCGCCCACGGCCATGCGCATCCACGGTTGCTTGAGTCCTCCGTCGGTGCCAGCGAGGCGCCGTCCCCCAAGGCGCCTGAGTCAACGATCCGGCAGTGTCGGCCCTGCGGGCCGGGGCACCGGGACCGCTCACCCTATCCGGCCAGTTGAGTGTCAAACCATGCTGGTGGCAAACCCCATCACCCTTACAACAGGGCAATCCACCCATCCCGCTCGGTCTGTCACTCGACCTTGGGAATTGCTTTACCGGCAGATAGCCTCATCCGCAGTGGATCCGGTGAAAGTCGGGTCCGGCGAAGCCGAAGATGTGGGGTCGCCAGAAGCTTCTCCGGCATTCCGGCCGCCCTCCTGCTGATCACCCGTGGCGGGGACCACCTCGAACGGTCGATCCATGCGCAGCCGCTGGAACAGCAGGGTCGCATGGGGCTCATTGAGCTCGTCCCGGTTCGCATCGAACGCATACGGTTTACGAGGGACCGTCAAGAAGCGGACGTTCTCGGTCGGCACCTCCCGCATACCGCTCACGAGGTCGTAGAGCCCTCGCAGCGAGGCCAAGCCGGGGTCGGTGGTGACGGCCGAGGTGGCGGCGTCCAGCACCGGGTAGAGCTTCACCGGGTTGAACAGGACCCGACTGCTCTGCACCTTCTTCACCAGCGAGGCCAGAAACTGCTGCTGGCGGTCCATCCGGTCGGTGTCACTGCCATTGCCCAGTGACTGACGGGCCCGCACGAAACCGAGGGCCTGCTCCCCGCGCAGGGTCTGCCGGCCGGCCGGCAGCCGTATCTTGGCTTCGCGGTCGTCGATGGCCTGCGGGAGACACACCTCCACGCCGTCGACCGCGTCGACCATCTTCTTGAAGCCTTGAAAGTCGACGACCATATGGTGATCCACCCGGATGCCGGTGAGATTCTCGACCGTCCGGATGGTGCAGGCCGCCCCACCAAATTCGAAAGCCCAATTGAACTGGGCGAACTGCGCGACACTACGCCCCCCGTCGCTCTGGAGGCAGGCCGGAATCTGCACCATCAGGTCCCGTGGAATCGAAACCGCCGTGGCGCTTCGCCGGTCGGCCGACAGGTGCAGCAGGATCGTGGTGTCGGATCGCTGGGTTCCCTTGTCGCGGCCGTAGCGCGCGTTGCCCGTGCCGGCTCGTGAATCGGACCCGATCAACAGGATGTTCTGCGCGTTGAGCACGGCGAGGGCGGGCCGATCCGTCTCGTAGCGGCGCAGCTCGTCGGCCGCGGCCACGTCCGGTGTGATGTTCCCGTCGAGCTTCTCGTAGAGCCACCAGGCGGCGCCGCCACCAGCCAGCACGATCAGCACGAAGCCGAGCGCCACCCACCGCAGGACGCGCCGCCTGCGCCTGCCCGTGCCCCGTGTGTCCGCACTGCCCGTCACTGGCGTCATCCCCTCACCGGATCAGCGATGTGCTTCTGCGCCTCCTCAGCCGTCGGAATCCTTCGCTGCCACCATCGAGCATGACCCCAGAAGGCCGAACAAGCGCTCGGACCAGCGGACCCATACCGCCGAACGGGTGAGAGTCCGAGATCTTGGGAAGCGCGCCGCAGTACCCGGCCCGCCCCGGCTGATCAGCCCTCTCACGGCCACCGGGCCCGCTGATCCTCCTGCGGCAACGGCGGGGGTCCGTTGGGACAGGGCCCGTTCATCCCGGCAGAGGGCGTGCGACGAGGAGGGCTACATCGTCTTCCTTGGGGTCGCCGGCCAGTCCGGACAGGACAGTGTCGATCAGTTGCTCCAGCCCGAGGGCTGGATCCAGTTCCAGCGCGAGAAGTTCGGCCAGGGAGTCCTCGATGTCCTGACCGCGGCGTTCGACCAGCCCGTCGGTGTACATGAGGAGCGCGGATCCGGGCGGCAGGGCTACCGAGCCGAGCTCGTACTGGCTGGCGGCCACGCCGAGAGGGGGACCGACGGGGATCTCGTCCATCAAACGGCTCGGGTGCCCAGGGGTGACAAGCAGAGCGGGCAGATGTCCGGCGCAGGCGCAGTCGGCCCTCCCGGCAGCGGGGTTGACGAGGACGATCAGGCAGGTGGCGATCCGCTCCAGGTCCAGGACGTGGACGAGGGCATCGGTTTCGGTGAGGATCCGCTCCGGAGACAGGCGCTGGTAGGCGAGAGCACGAACGGTGGCGCGGTATTCGGCCATGGCCGCCGCCGCGTCCATGCCGTGCCCCATCACGTCACCCACAACCAGCAAGGTCGTGCCGTCAGGCAGGGCGATGGTGTCGTACCAGTCACCGCCGACCTCGGCGCCGGCCCCGGACGGCAGGTAACGGCTCGCGCATTCCACATCGGAGTGCGGGGTCGTCGACTTCGACAGCAGGGCCCGCTGGAGCAGGACCGCGGTGTCCCGCTGCTCGGCGTAACGTCGGGCGTTGTCGATGCTGCTTGCCGCTCTGCGGGCCAGTTCTCCGACGAGGGCGAGGTCCTCGTCGGAGAAGGGCGCCGAGTCCTCGCCCCGCCCCAGCGCCACGACCCCGATGGTGTCGTGGGTTGCGGTGAGGGGCACGTAACAGCCCGCGCGAAGTCCAAGCCGGCAGTAGACGGCCCACTCGCTGTCCGCCTCGAAGCCGGGCGTCGATGAGCCGGCCGCGCCGTTGGTCACCACGGGGCGCTGTTCGTCAAGGCAGCGACCGACGGCCGAAGTGGGCGTCACGGAGAGAACCGCACCGGGTGCGCCAAGGTGGTGCCCAACGCGGCGAAGGGCAGCCGTCGAGGTGAGCGCGAGCCGCCGCATCAGCAACGGACCCGCCGGCGAGAACCGCTCCAGCTCCAGGACGTCCACGACCGCGATGTCCGCGAGTTGGGGAACCAGTACCTGGGTGAGCTCTTCACAGGTCCGCTGAACGTCCAGGGTCGTGCCGATATGGAGGGCCGCCTGGTCCAACAGGGCCAGACGGTTACGTTCACGGTCGAGCGAGCGCAGGATCACCCGGTCGGTGGTGATCTCCACGACCACCGCCGCAACGCCCAACGGCTGCCCCTGCGCGTCATCGAGACGGTGATAGGAGTTGTGCCACCAGCGGGGCCCTGCCGGATACGAGGAGCGAGTCGTGCCTCGGACGGTGATCGCTCGGGGCCTGCCGTCCTTGAGAACGGCCGTCAGTGCGGTGTCCGCACTGTCGGAGTTGATGCCGGGAAGGACCTCGGCGACCCTCCTTCCGAGGTGGTCGCCGACAGGGACACCGTTCAGTTCCGCGAGGGTCGCGTTGACGTACCGATAGCGCAGGGTGCGATCCAGGACCGCCACTCCGACATGGGCGCGATCCAGCACCTGGCGCACCAGCCGGTAGTCCGTGACGCAGTCGATCAGCTCGGTGGACACGGCCCCCGAGGGCAGCATGTCGATGCGTGCAAGGGCAGCCAGCGCCTGCGCCTGCGTGAACATCGCCCAGGCGGGTTCCCCGGCGGTGCCCTCCTGTCCCATGCGAACCACCGTTCTCCGGTCCCGAGGCGTCGACCTGTAGTGCCGCGGTACATAGTCCCGCATTCCGTATGAACAGGCTATTTCATATGAAACCCGGCTGGCTTGGGCCCTCGCTTCGCCGGCTCCGTTTCCGCCGGGGCCCGCTGAGCGCCCTCGACGTGCGCCTTCCTCCAAGACCGCGGTGCCGCGAAATGCAGCGGGCGAGCTGGCGCCACCGTCTGACCGAGCCCGAACGACAAGACCCCCGGCGGGATGCCGGGGGTCTTGTCGTTCGGGCAGGTCAAAGCCGGTGCTGACCTCAGCACCGACCCAGGATCTCCCCAGCGTGGCGCCCAGGAACGACCCGGAAGTCGATCACGGCTCCCAGGCCACCCGAAGCGCCACTGACCTGCGAGAACCCTGCTACGGCAGGTTCCTCGCCATGACGATCCGCTGGACCTGGTTCGTTCCCTCGTAAATCTGGGTGATCTTGGCGTCCCGCATCATCCGCTCGACCGGGTAGTCCCGGGTGTAGCCGTATCCGCCGAGCAGTTGCACGGCGTCCGTGGTGACCTCCATGGCCACGTCGGAGGCGAAGCACTTGGCGGCGGCACCGAAGAAGGTGAGGTCTTCCTTCTCGCCTCCGGCAGAAACCCGCTCCGACCGTGCGGCGGCCGAGTAGGTCAGCTGGCGGGCAGCCTCCAGCTTCATCGCCATGTCCGCGAGCATGAACTGCACGCCCTGGAAGTCGGCGATCGGCTTGCCGAACTGCTTGCGTTCCTGGACGTAGCCCTTGGCGTAGTCCAGGGCGCCCTGAGCGATGCCGAGGGCCTGGGCGGCGATGGTGATGCGGGTGTGGTCGAGGGTCTTCATCGCGGTGGCGAAGCCGGTGCCCTCCGCGCCGATCATGCGGTCGGCGGGGATGCGCACGTTGTCGAGGTAGACCTCACGGGTCGGTGAGCCCTTGATGCCGAGCTTCTTCTCCGGGGCACCGAAGGAGACGCCTTCGTCGCCCTTCTCGACCACGAACGCGGAGATGCCCTTGGAGCGCTTCTCCGGGTCGGTGACCGCCATGACCGTGTAGTAGTCGGAGACGCCCGCGTTGGTGATCCAACGCTTGACGCCGTTGAGGACGTAGAAGTCGCCGTCCCGGACGGCACGGGTCTTCATGCCGGCGGCGTCGGAGCCCGCGTCGGGCTCGGAGAGGCAGTAGGAGAACATCGCGTCGCCCTTGGCGAGCGGACCCAGGTACTTCGCCTTGAGTTCTTCGGAGCCGGAGAGGACCACCGGGAGCGAGCCCAGCTTGTTCACGGCCGGGATGAGGGAGGAGGAGGCGCAGACGCGGGCCACCTCTTCGATCACGATCACGGTCGCCAGGGCGTCGGCACCAGCGCCCCCGTAGGTCTCGGGCACGTGTACCGCGTGCAGGTCGTTGGCCACCAGCGCGTCGAGGGCCTCCTGCGGGAACCGGGCCTCCTCGTCCACGGCTGCGGCGAACGGCGCGATCTTCGCCTCGGCGAGCGAGCGGACCGACTCGCGGAGCATCTCGTGCTCCTCGGCCGGGCGGTACAGGTCGAATTCAGCAGAACCCGCCAAGATCTCTCACTCCCCAGTGATGCTAACTACCGTTAAGTAACCCAATCCTAGTTGGGCCGGCCCCCTCAGGGATACGAGAGCCGCACGTGAGCTGTGTGACAGCGGCGCCCATGCTGGGGAAAGTCCCCCCGGACCAGCCCGACTATGCTCGGTGACCGCGATCCGCCCGTCACCACTGGAGCACCCCATGAGCCTCAAGATCACCGTGATCGGCACTGGCTATCTCGGCGCCACTCATGCCGCCGCCATGGCCGAGCTCGGTTTCGAGGTGCTCGGGCTGGACATCGTGCCGGAGAAGGTCCGGATGCTGGCCGAGGGCCGCGTCCCGATGTACGAACCGGGACTGGAAGAGCTGCTGCGGGCGCACGTCGCCGGCTTTGAAGGGTCCACCGGGCGCCTGCGGTTCACCACCTCCTACGAGGAGGTGGGCGACTTCGGCGACGTCCACTTTGTGTGTGTGAACACCCCGCAGAAGCACGGTGAGTACGCCTGCGACATGAGTCATGTCGACGCCGCTTTCGACTCCCTGGCCCCACACCTGAACGGACCGGCGCTGGTGGTGGGCAAGTCCACCGTTCCGGTGGGCTCAGCCGAACGCCTCGCTTCCCGTCTCCGGGATCTGGCGCCGGCGGGCGCCGAGGTGGAACTGGCCTGGAACCCGGAGTTCCTGCGGGAGGGCTTCGCCGTCGCGGACACCCTCCACCCGGACCGGATCGTGGTGGGCGTCCGGGAGCCGGGGGGCCGGGCGGAGAAGCTGCTGCGCGAGGTGTACGCCACCCCGACGGGCGAGGGGTCCCCCCTGGTGGTGACTGACTTCCCCACCGCCGAACTGGTCAAGACGGCCGCGAACTCCTTCCTCGCCACCAAGATCTCCTTCATCAACGCCATGGCCGAAGTCTGCGAGGCGGCCGGCGGCGACGTGGTGAAGCTCGCGGAAGCCATCGGGTACGACGAACGCATCGGAGCGAAGTTCCTGCGCGCCGGGATCGGCTTCGGCGGTGGCTGCCTGCCGAAGGACATCCGGGCGTTCATGGCGCGCGCCGGCGAGTTGGGCGCCGACCAGGCCCTGACCTTCCTGCGCGAGGTCGACTCGATCAACATGCGGCGCCGCGGGCACATGGTGGAACTGGCGCGGGACGCGGTCGGCGGCTCCTTCCTCGGAGTCCGGGTCGCCGTGCTCGGCGCCACCTTCAAGCCGGACTCGGACGACGTACGTGACTCCCCCGCCCTGAACGTCGCCGGGCAGATCCACCTCCAGGGCGGCCAGGTCACGGTGTATGACCCCAAGGGCATGGACAACGCCCGCCGGGTCTTCCCCACGCTCGGTTACGCGGACTCGGCGGTAGCCTCGGCCCGTGGCGCCGACGTGGTACTGCACCTGACCGAATGGCGGGAGTTCCGCGAGTTGGACCCGGCTGTGCTGGGGGGAGCCGTCACCCGCCGGCTGATCCTCGACGGGCGCAACGCCCTGGACGCGGCCCAGTGGCGGGAAGCCGGTTGGACCTACCGTGCGATGGGCCGTCCGCGCGCCTGAAACGGGTCCGGCGCCACCGACGCTCGGGTCAGGTCAACAGACGGTGTTGGGCGGCGCGCGCGGTGAACTCCGCGTCGCGCAGCACCCGCTGGGCGTTGCCCCAGGCGAGCAGTGAGATGTCACGGTCCGGCCAGCCCCGGTCGAGGAGCTCAGCGATCAGCCGCGGGTAGCCCGAAGCGTCCTCCAGCCCCTGCGCTCGTCGCGCCTCGATGCCGTAGGCGCCGCCCAGGCCCACGCACGCCGGGCCCGCCACCTCACGGATGTGGTCGAGGTGGTCCGCCACGTCGTGGATGGTGGCGGGGCTGGCCGAGGACACCTGGACGGCGGTGAAGGTCACCATGCACAGGCCCTTCGCGGCGCGCAGCGCGGTCAGCACCTCGTCAGACACGTTCTCGGGGTGCTCGGTCAGGGCGTTGGCCGCGGTGTGGGAGATCAACACGGGCGCCTTGGACGCGGCGATCAGCTGCTGTGCTTCCGTCGGACCGCAACCGGCCAGGTCGATGAGCATCGCCAGCCGATTGATCTCCTGCACCACTTCCATGCCGAAGGCGGTCATGCCCCGCTCGATCCAGTCGGCGCCGGCCGGGGCCACGCTGCGCACGCCCAACGCGTGGAAGGCCCGCAGGGCACCGAGGGAGTCGGTCAGGGCGCGTCCGGACACCGGGCCGAGGAAGGAGGCGATACGGCCCCGGTTACGGGCGTCGGCCATCTCGTCGACGCAGGTCGACAGCGACAGCCCGTCGGGGTAACGGCGCACGAGGGTGCGCGCGACGTCGATCTGTTCCAGGCTCTCGATGACCAGACGGGCCGGATCTGCGGCGACCGAGTCGGGAACCAGAAGGGACCAGAACTGTGCGCCCACCCCGCCGGCCCGCAGCCGCGGGATGTCGGTGTCCACGGTGTTCTCACAGGTGTCGAGCACGTGCCAGGGGAGTCGGCGCAGGGTCCAGGGCAACGCGTTGTAGCCGTCGGCAATGGGGTGCGCGGCCAACAGCACGGATGCCCGGGTGGGACTGTCCGGGCGGTCTCCGGCGGGGGCAGTCGCCTCTGTCGCGGGCACCGGGTCCAGGGCCCCCACGCCGGGGACGGTGGGTGCGTCGTCCTGTAGGTCGGCCATGGTGTTCGCTCCGTCTCGGCAGCAGCTTGTTGTCCAGCCACCGTGGCACGGGCGAGGTCGGCCTTCGCGGCGGGCGCGGCGTTCGGGCGAAGGCCCGCCTCGGCCGTGGGGGAGTCCCACCCGATCAGGTCGCACCCGGCGGGCCCGGAGGTGCGGGGCGGGGGCGGCCGACCCAGGAGGGCCGGTTGGCCGGCGCCCCCGCGGGCCGGCCAACGGCAGGACCAGCGATCAGATCCGGGCGTTCGAGGGGCCGCGGGTCGCCGAGAGGTCGCGGGCGACCGCCTCAGCGTCGCGCAGCGCCCGGACCGCGTTCGACCAGGTGAGTTTCGCCAGGTCGGCGTGGGACCAGCCGCGCCCGAGGAGTTCCGCCACGAGGTGGGGGTAGCCGGCCACGTCTTCCAACCCCGAGGGGGTGAAGGCGGTGCCGTCGTAGTCACCGCCGATGCCGATGTGGTCGATGCCCGCCACCTGGCGCATGTGGTCGAGGTGGTCGGCCACGGTCGCGGCGGTGGCCCTGGGGCGCGGGTGCGTCTCCTCGAAGGCACGGTGCAGTTCCATGGCCGCCGGGGTGGTGTCCAGGTGGTGGAAGCCGTGTGCGCGCAGGTTCTCGTCGGCGGCCTGCGTCCAGGCCACTGCGGCGGGCAGGATGAACTTCGGCACGAAGGTGGCCATCGCCACACCACCGTTGACCGGCAGTTGCGCCAGTACGTCGTCGGGAACGTTGCGCGGGTGCTCGCAGACCGCGCGGGCCGAGGAGTGCGAGAAGATCACCGGCGCCACCGAGGTGGCCAGGGCGTCCCGCATGGTCGTCGCGGCCACGTGCGAGAGGTCCACGAGCATGCCGATGCGGTTCATCTCCCGCACCACCTCGTGGCCGAACGCGGTGAGGCCACCCGCCCGGGGAACGTCGGTGGCCGAGTCCGCCCAGTCGATGTTGTCGTTGTGGGTGAGCGTCATGTAGCGCACCCCCAGGGCGTACAGGGCGCGCAGCGTGGCGAGCGAGTTGTTGATGGAGTGCCCGCCCTCGGCTCCCATCAGGGAGGCGATGCGCCCCTCGGTGCGCGCCCGCTCCATGTCTTCGGCGGTCAGCGCTCGAACGAGGTCGGCGGGGTAGCGCTCCAGGAGCTGGGCGACGACGTCGATCTGTTCCAGGGTGGCGCTGACGGCGTTGTCGCCCGCGAAGTCGGAACGGACGTAGACGGACCAGAACTGCGCGCCAACCCCGCCGGCCCGCAGCCGCGGGAGGTCGGTGTGCAGGTGCGCGGACTGGTCGGCGGCGATGTCACGCCGGGCGAGGTCGTAGGCGACCTGCTCCCGCAGGGCCCACGGCAGGTCGTTGTGGCCGTCGACGACTGGGTGCCGGGCGAGTAGCCCGCGCGCTTCGTCGAGGCGGGCGCGGGCGTCCTCGGTGCCGGTCGGGTCGGTCTGCGCGGCGGTCATCCGGCGACCTTGTTCCGTAGCCGCTTGCCCTTCTCGGTGGCCTGGTCGTTGAGCTCCTGCTGGAATTCCCGCATCCGGGCCAGCAGCTCGGCATCGTGGGAGGCCAGGATTCGGGCGGCGAGGAGTCCCGCGTTACGCGCGCCGGCCACGGAGACGGTGGCGACCGGCACTCCGGCCGGCATCTGCACGATGGACAGCAGCGAGTCCATGCCGTCGAGGTACTTCAGCGGTACCGGCACGCCGATCACCGGCAAGGGGGTGACGGAGGCGAGCATGCCCGGCAGGTGAGCGGCGCCCCCGGCGCCCGCGATGATCGCCTTGAGTCCTCGGTCGGCGGCCTGCTCTCCGTACGCGACCATCTCGCGGGGCATGCGGTGGGCGGAGACGACATCGACCTCGTAAGGGATCTCGAACTCGTCCAGGGCCTGGGCGGCGGCCTCCATCACGGGCCAGTCGGAGTCCGAGCCCATGACGATGCCGATGAGAGGGGGGTCTGCGGGGGTGGGGATGGCGGTGCTCATTCGGTGATGGATCCTCTGAGGTAGCCGGCTGCGTGGCGGGCGCGCTCCAGCACCTCGTCCAGGTCGTCGCCGTAGGTGTTGACGTGTCCGACCTTGCGGCCGTGCTTGACGTCCTTGCCATACATGTGGATCTTCAGCTGCGGGTCGTGCGCCATGCAGTGCAGGTAGGCCGCGTACATGTCGGGGTAGTCCCCGCCCAGTACGTTCGCCATCACCGTCCAGGGGGCCCGGGGCCGCGGGTCGCCGAGGGGGAGGTCGAGGACGGCCCGCACGTGGTTGGCGAACTGGGAGGTGATGGCCCCGTCCTGGGTCCAGTGCCCCGAGTTGTGGGGGCGCATGGCCAGTTCGTTGACGAGGATGCGACCGTCGGTGGTCTCGAAGAGCTCGACTGCCAGATGGCCGGTCACACCGAGCTCCGAGGCGATCCGTAGGGCCAGGGCCTGGGCTTGACCGGCGAGTTCCTCCGAGAGGCCGGGGGCGGGGGCGATGACCGTGTCACAGACCCCGTCGACCTGGATGGATTCCACGACCGGATAGGCCACCGCCTGACCGTGCGGGGAGCGCACGATGTTCGCGGCGAGCTCGCGGACGAAGTCCACCTTCTCCTCGGCGAGGACCGGCACGCCCGCGAGGAAGGGAGCAGCCGCCCCCTCCTCGTCCCGGACGAACCAGACGCCCTTGCCGTCGTAACCGCCACGCACCGTCTTGAGGATCACGGGGTATCCCCCGACCTCTGCCGCGAAGGCGCTCACGTCCGCCGGACCCGACACGATCCGGTGGCGGGGGCTCGGGGCGCCGATCTCGTCGAGACGGGCGCGCATCACCCCCTTGTCCTGGGCGTGCACCAAAGCCTCGGGCCCTGGCCGGACGGGTACGCCGTCCGCCTCCAGGGCCCGCAGGTGCTCGGTGGGCACGTGCTCGTGGTCGAAGGTGATCACGTCGCAGCCGCGTGCGAAGTCGCGCAGCGTGTCGAGGTCGCGATAGTCGCCGATCACGACATCGCCGACGACCTGCGCCGCGGAGTCCTGCGGAGTGTCACTGAGGAGCTTGAATCTGATGCCGAGGGGGATACCCGCCTCGTGGGTCATGCGGGCGAGCTGACCGCCGCCGACCATGCCGACTACCGGGAACGTCACTCCACCAGGGTATCCGGCGCATGCGGGTGGCCGTCCGGCGCCCGTCGACGGCAGTCGGTCCGGCGGCCACCCGACATTCATCTCCCGAGCCCCGAGCACCGACAGGGGGCGCCGCTTACCATGGCCTGGTTGACGCATTCGAGGACAGGGGCTGAAAGATCACATGAGCGCGTCGAAACCGGGAGCCCTGGTTGCCGGGGCGCGGGGGCTCGCTCGCGAGGTCGCCAAGTTCGGTGCCGTGGGTGGCCTCGGCCTCCTGGTGAACCTCCTCGTCTTCAATCTGCTGCGCCACTTCACCGACCTCCAGGTGGTACGGGCGAGCTTCACGGCCACCGTGGTCGCGATCTTGTGCAACTACGTGGGCTTCCGGTACTTCGCGTACCGGGACCGGGACAAGAACGGACGCACCCGCGAGTTGACGCTGTTCCTGCTGTTCAGCGCGGTGGGGGCGGTGATCGAGAACGGCGTTCTCTATACGGCGACCTACGGTTTCGGCTGGGACGGACCCCTTCAGAACAACTTCTTCAAGTTCTTCGGCATCGGGGTGGCCACCTTGTTCCGTTTCTGGTCGTACCGCACCTGGGTGTTCCGCACCGTGGCGCCGGCGGGTGCCGATTCCGCCCCCGAGCCGGTACCGGTCGGGCGCGGCTGAGCGGCCCGATCGCTCAGCGGACCGTGGGGGGCGCTTCCACCCGTTCGCGGGTGGTGCGGCTCAAGAAGAGCGCGAACACGGGGGGCTGGGCTTGTACCAGCTCAAGCCGCCCACCGTCCGCCTCCGCGAGGTCACGGGCCACCGCGAGGCCGATACCGGTGGAGTTGCGGCCGCTGATGGCCCGCTCGAAGATGCGGTTGCCCAGGTCGGGAGGGACGCCCGGCCCTTCGTCCGTGACCTCGATGACGGCTTGGTTACCGGTGACCCGGGTGCGCAGCGCGACCGTCCCGCCACCGTGCATGAGCGAGTTCTCGATCAGGGCGGCGAGGACCTGGGCGACCGCGCCCGGGGTGCCCACCGCCCGCAGGCCCTGCTTGCCCGACCGTACGATGGCCCGCCCGGCGCTGCGGTACGCCGGCCGCCACTCCTCCACCTGCTGTTTGACCACCTCGTCGAGGTCGAAGGGCACGGCGGATCCGGTACGTGGATCGCGGGAGTTCGTCAGCAGCCGCTCCACCACGTCGGTGAGTCGTTCCACCTGCGTCAACGCGATCGAGGCCTCCTCCTTGACCGTGTCCGGGTCATCGGTGAGGGAGATCTCCTCCAACCGCATCGATAGTGCGGTCAGTGGGGTGCGCAGCTGGTGGGAGGCGTCGGCGGCGAGCCGCCGCTCCGCGGTCAGCATCCGGGCGATCCGCTCGGCGCTGGAATCCAGCACGTCGGCGACCCGGTCGAGCTCGGGCACCCCGTAGCGCTTGTGGCGCGGCCTGGGGTCGCCGGAGCCGAGCCGTTCGGCGGTCTCCGCGAGGTCGGTCAGCGGTGACGCCAGCCGGTTGGCCTGCCGTACCGCGAGGAGCACTGCCGCGACCACCGCGAGCAGGGCCACCGCCCCGACCACGAGCAGGGTGCGACCCACTTCGCTGGTGACGCTCTCCCGGGACTCTTCGACGACGACCAACTCGCCGCGATCGCCTCGGGCCGTGCCCCTGATGACGCTGCCGGAGAGAGGTTGGCCTACGTCCACCGGGCCGTGGCCGGGCAGGGAGATCCGTGCGTGGTGGCCCGGGGCCAGCTGTTCGGCGAGCACCGCCGGGTTGAGGTCCTGCTTCTCCAGGACCCTCGACTCCACGGTTCCCAGGAGGCGCAGCGCCTCGGACTCCACGCTCTCCTGGGCGCTGTTGGTGATCGTCCGGGTTTCGACGATCACCAGCGACACGCCGAAGACGGCGATCACGACGAGCACCACGGCGAGGGTGGAGTTGATCAGGCGGCGGCGCATGGTGCGGGAGGCTCAGCTCTTCTCGAAGCGGAAGCCGACCCCGCGGACGGTGGCGATGTAGCGCGGGTTGGCTGCGTCGTCGCCCAGCTTCTTACGGAGCCAGGAGATGTGCATGTCGAGGGTCTTGGTGGAGGACCACCAGGTGGTGTCCCAGACCTCGCGCATCAGCTGGTCACGGGTGACGACCCGGCCGGCGTCGCGGACCAGGACCCGGAGCAGGTCGAACTCCTTGGCGGTGAGCTGGAGCTCTTCCTCGCCCATCCAGGCCCGGTGGGATTCGACGTCGATGCGCACCCCGTGGGTGGCTGGAGGCTGCGCGGGCTCGGTCGCGCCGCGCCGCAGGAGGGCGCGGACCCGGGCGAGGAGTTCGGCGAGCCTGAAGGGCTTGGTGACGTAGTCGTCGGCGCCGGCGTCGAGCCCGACGACGGTGTCGACCTCGTCGGCCCGTGCGGTCAGGACCAGGATGGGGAAGCCGTGACCTTCGGCGCGTAGCCGACGGGCCACTTCCAGCCCGTCCATCCCGGGCAGTCCTAGGTCCAGGACGACCAGATCGACGCCGCCCTGCAGTCCCGCGTCCAGGGCGGTGGGCCCGTCCTCGCGGACTTCGACCTCGTATCCCTCCCGGCGCAGGGCTCGGGCCAGCGGCTCCGAGATGGATGCGTCGTCCTCGGCGAGCAGTACACGCGTCATGTGGGTGATGGTAGTCCGCGGTGGCGTGAGCCTGTGGTGTGATCGCCAAGCGCTCCGATGCCCCTTGGCATCTATCACCGCCCTCCAGCAGGGATCATGGAATCCATGCAAATGGTTGCAGTTTCACCTGTGATCCATCTCTCAACTCCCTCCAATTCGGGCATTGCTGTGTCGTATGGTGGCGAGACAGCTGATGTACTACTCAAGGGACCTTTGTGCCGTACGAAGCACTAAAGGTCTCTATTTCTGTCCGGGCCCGGCCTGCCGGCCCCGCTGACGGTGAATGACCTGTGGGCCGGGCCCGCCGCGCGTGGATAGCGGGCGGCGGGCGTGGATCCCGGTGGGACCTGCTCGTCCCGCCGCCACCTCGGTGACGGCGGGAGCCCCGTGGAAGGGGGCGCTTGCGTCCCTCCGGTGCCGGCTACCCCCCACCGGGCGCAACCCCGCTCACAAGGCGGAGCGTCCCGAGCAAGCAAGGATCGACCATGGCGTCAAGCCTGACGAAGGACCTGGCCGAAAGTTCCGGCGAGAAGACCTTCTTCGGCCACCCCCGCGGCCTGGCCACACTGTTCATGACCGAGATGTGGGAGCGCTTCTCCTACTACGGCATGCGGGCCCTGCTCGTCCTGTACCTGGTCTCCGGCGGCGTGGACGCCGCGAAGGGCAGCCAGGGCGGCGGTCTCGCGATGTCGATGGCCACGGCCACGGCGATCTACTCGGTGTACGTCGCGATGGTCTACCTGATGGCCATGCCCGGCGGCTGGTTCGGCGACCGGGTCTGGGGCGCCCGA
Source organism: Streptomyces sp. NPDC006879 (assembly GCF_042869595.1). NCBI lineage: Bacteria > Bacillati > Actinomycetota > Actinomycetes > Kitasatosporales > Streptomycetaceae > Streptomyces > Streptomyces sp. NPDC006879. The sequence goes on along the minus strand of NZ_JBIAGC010000023.1, from coordinate 48,546 downwards.
AAGACCGTCACCATCGCGGCCACCGTCATCATGGCCGGCCACCTCGCGCTCGCGCTGCCCGGCCAGGCGATGTTCTTCGTCGGTCTGGCGCTGGTCGCGGTCGGCTCCGGCCTGCTGAAGGCCAACATCTCCACGATGGTCGGCCACCTCTACGACGGCCCCGAAGACAGCCGCCGGGACGGTGGCTTCACCCTCTTCTACGTCGGCATCAACCTCGGCGCCTTCGTCGCCCCGCTCGTCATCGGCACCGTGGGCGAGACGGTCAACTGGCACCTCGGCTTCGCCCTCGCGGCGGCCGGCATGGCGCTGGGTCTGGCCCAGTTCCTCTTCGGCACCCGCCACCTGAGCGCGAAGAGCAGCATCGTCCCGAACCCGCTCAGCGCGGCGGAGCGCACCGGCGTCATCACCAAGGTCCTCGGGATCACCGCTGTCGTGGCGGTCTTCTACGGCGGTGTCGTGGCCCTCGGCATGTTCACCCTGAACTGGGCACTGGTACCGATCGCCCTGGCCGGCCTGATCATCCCGATCGCCGTACTGGCGCGCATCCGGCGCGACAAGGACCTGTCCGGCCCCGAGCAGTCGAAGATGACCGCCTACATCTGGTTCTTCGTCGCCGCAGCCGTGTTCTGGATGATCTACGACCAGGGCGGCTCCACCCTGTCCCTGTTCGCCGATGACAAGACCTCGGACACCGTGCTCGGCCTCGGTTTCCCCGCGACCTGGTACCAGTCGCTGAACCCGCTGTTCGTGATGGCGCTGGCCCCGGTGTTCGCGTGGCTGTGGCTGTGGCTGGCCCGCAAGAACCAGGAGCCCAACACCATCGTGAAGTTCGCGATGGGCCTGGTGCTGGTCGGCGGATCCTTCTTCGTCTTCGTCGTCCCGATGAACATGGCGGGCGACGGCACGCTGGTCTCCCCGATGTGGCTGGTCTCCATCTACATGATCCAGACCATCGGTGAGCTGTGCCTGTCCCCGGTCGGCCTCTCGGTCACCACCAAGATGGCGCCGCAGAAGTACGCCTCCCAGATGATGGGCGTGTGGTTCCTCGCAGTCACCGCCGGCGACTGCACCACCACCCTGCTCGCCCTCGCGGGCGTGGACCTGAACGGCAGCGCGGTGATCGCCCTGGAGGCGACCGCGGCTCTCGTGGCCGGCATCGCGGTCTACGTCTACCGCGGCAAGGTCAAGGCCCTGATGGGCGAGGTGCACTGACACTCCCCCGCTCCACGTCCCTACGCGGCGGCCCGGTACACACCTCGGTGTACCGGGCCGCCACGCATGAACCCGCGTATGACTGCGGGCGCGGGAGGTTCACCGAATACCGCGTGAGCGGTGGCGCGGCCTGAGCACGAGGACCGCTGCGCCAAGCAGTGCGACCGTGCCCGCGACCAGGCCGAGGGCCCGCAGGCCACCGCGACCCGCGGAGCCGGTGTCGGCGAGCCCGCCTGCGGAGCCCGAACTGGCACCGCCCGCCCCCGAGGACCCGCCGTCGGCGCCACCGGAACCACCGCTCGTACCGCCCGGCTGCGCCGCGGTGTCGAGCTCCAGGGAGACCGCACTGGAGACCGCCTCACAGGGGACCTCGATGTCGCCGAGTGTCACCGCGATCGTCAACCGGCCGGGAGACAGGGTGGTCTTGCCGGTGCTGCCCGGCTTGTAGGTGCCGGTCATATCGGCCAGGTTGACCGGCTCCCCGCTTCGGATGGGCTGCTCGTTGGCGGGACCGGTGACCGTGACCGTGCCGCTGTCGGCGCCGCCGAGCTTGATCTCCATGGAGGGTTTGAGGGCGCCTGCGGGCAGGTCGGCGGGGCTGTTCATCACCGCCTTGCCGGTGATGACGGTCAGGTCGAAGGAACCGCCCTCTCGCCGCGCGTTCACCGTCACCGGTGAACTCACCCGATCGGGGACGAAGGGCTTGCAGTCGTAGACGACCGTGACCTGCTCGCCCGGGAACTCGCTCCGCTCCTGACCGGTGGCGCTGGCGGACGGGGTCGTAGGCGGGGCGGTCCTCGAAGGGGTGGCGGAAGAGCCGGGGGAGGAAGTCGCCGAAGCGGTCGCCGAGGGACGGGGCGTGCGGGTCGCCGAAGGGGTCGCACCACCACTGGGCTCGGCGGCGCCGGTCACCTTGATCGTGGCCGCCGCCCGCACCGCCTCCTTGGGAGTGCACACGGTGTCGGTGCTGATGATCTGGCTGACGTTGATCGTGTATCGGTCGGGGGTGAGGGTCACCTCGCCGACCCGGGTCAGCCTCAGCCGACCCGTCATCTCCGAGAGCACCATCGGCCCGCCCTTGGCGATGGGCGGGTTCTTCCGCAGGCCCGTCACGGCCAGTTCACCGCTGGCCGCGCCGTCGAGTTTCAGGAAGCCGGAAGGCTTCACCACATCCCGGTCGAGGTCCAGGATGTCCGGGTTCTTCGAGGCTGCCCTGAGGGTCTTCCAGACCACCTCCACCTCCTCCCCCACCTCAGCGGTGGCCGGTGCGGTGACCTCGACGGTGGTCTCGCCCTGGATCGGCGGCAGCTGGGAGACCGCGGGCGGTACGCACTCGGTGCGAAAGGAGATCCCGCTGGCCCGGGCGGGGCCCGCGGCCAGCAGCACTCCCGTGCCCACGAGCGTGACCGCGGCGACGCCGGCGCTCGTCCTCCATGGGGTGGTCACGGCTGTCCCTTCGTCGTCGGGGAGTTCTCGGGCGCTGCGCCCTGCGGGGTCGAGGGCTCACCCTCGGCCCGTTCCGGCCGGGGCGTGTCCGGCTCCGCCCGCCGTTCGGCGCCCGCCCACGGCCCGGGCCGGTCGGCTGGCGTCGAACCGGGCGGCACGGCCGGTGGCACCTGCCCGTCCGGTCCTCTCGGGCGGTCGGCTTGGTCTTCACGCCCGGCAGTTCCGGGCCCGTCCCCGTCAGCGCGAGGCTCCTCGAACGGCGGTCGGGCCCGCTCCACGACCGCCATGCCGATGCGGAAGGCGGCGGCCGGCACCACCAGGGCGAGCAGGACCCAGAAGAGGGTGACCCCCCAGGGTCGGGTGACTCCCCACGGTTGCAGGGCAAGGACCCTCTCCCCGTGCTTCAGCGAAACCAGGTAGTCCCCGTGGGCGCCAGCCGGCAAGCTGACCTCCAACTCCACCCGGGCCTTCCCACCGGCGGGGATGGTGCCCCGCCACTGCCGTTCCTCCCACACGGGTGCGAACACCCCGCGCGCCGTCCCGATCTGGAAGCGGGGGTCCTCGGCGGGCGCCGAACCGAGGTTGCCGACGGTGAGTTGGAGGCGGCGGGAGGGCGGCGCCCCGAACCAGGTGAGGACGCTGTCCGCGCCGTTCAGGCGGGGGGCGGACAGCAGGGTGAGGCGCGCCGCGCCGGAGGGCGGCGGAAGCGCCGCCACCGCGTGACCGGTGATCTTCACGGGAGCGTCAGCGGTGGCCTGGCTCCCCGTGACCGCGGCCACGTGGACCACACAGGGACAGGGTTTGGGCGGTGCGGCGAGCGGCAGTTGGGCGGCGAAGGCCCCACCGCTCCCGGTACTGACCACGCGCCCCTCGGAGTTGGCGCAGCTGCTGGTCCCACCGATCATGTTCTGTCCGCAGACCAACAGCATCAGCAGGCTCTTGGGGCTCCACCCGGTACCCGAGACGGTGATCTCGGTGTCCTTGGCGGCCTCGACCAGGGAAAGGCTCACGGTGTGCCGAGGTTCCTCGGCGGCCCTGGCCGGCCCGCCGCCCCCCGTGATGAGGACGAGGACGAGGGCGATCACTACGACGACCTGGGTCACCGCGGTCGGTCGGCCGGGGACGAAGGGGGCGGACCCTGGGCGCGAAGCCATCGGTCAGGCTCCGAGACGCTGCCCACGCCGGGTGAGCCAGAGCACTCCGCCGACACCGACCAGCACCACCGTCCCACCCAGCGTGCCAAGGGCCAGCGCCGAGTCCAGGGGGCCGGTCTGCGGCAGGGTGGTGGGCGTTCCACCGCCCCTCCCGGAGTCGGTGGGGGCGGCGCCGGTCGCCGTGACGGCCATCTGGAGTGCCGGGGCGGGGCTGTTGCCCGGGGTGCAGGTGGTCGTGGTCATCATGGCTTTGATCGTGAGCACACCCGGGGTGAAGGTGACCGTGCCGCTCTTGGTGGGCGTGTAGGTACCTGAGAGGTCGCTGATCTTGATGGGGGTCTCGGGCGGGATCGCTTCCGCGTTGGGCGGGCCGGAGACCGCCACCGTGCCGCTGCCGGCTCCACCGACCTCGATGACTGCGCTGGGGCTCATCGCTCCCTTGCCGAGCTCGATGGGGCTGGAGGAGACGCCCTTCTGGAAGGTCATCGTCAAGGTGTAGGAGGAGCCGCTCTTCACGGCCCTGATGTCGATCGGGGAGAGCGCGGACTTGTCTCCGATCGGCGTCTTGCAGTCGTACTGGACGTCGACGACGGTGGCGTGGGCGGCCGGCGCGGCCATCAGCAGCGCCGGGCCGACCAGTGCCGCCGCGCAGGCGAGCACGGCGGAGCGTTTCCGTTTGGACACCGCAGGTTCCCCTCAGGCCAAGATTGCTGACGGCACATCAGATTTGGCGCTCAAGGTACGCCGGGGCCCGTGTCGAGGGAAGAGACGGGACAGGCCGGATCCTGCGCCCGTACGCGCTGGATCCGGCCCGTCTCGCCGAGCGGGTCACCCCGTTCAGGACACCCGCAGCCCCCGCTGCCACACTGCCTCGACCAGCGGAACCCCCGGACGGTAGGCGAGGTGGACGTGACTGGGCGCGTCCAACAACGCCAGGTCGGCGCGGGCGCCCGGGGCGAGCCTGCCCACATCGGTGCGGCGCAGCGCACGGGCGCCACCAGCGGTCGCGGCCCACAGGGCCTCGTCAGGGGTCATCCCCATGTCCCGGACTGCCAGCGCGATACAGAAGGGCATCGAGCTGGTGTAGGAGGACCCGGGGTTGCAGTCAGTGGAGAGCGCCACGGTCGCGCCCGCGTCAAGGATCCGGCGGGCGTCGGGCCACTGCGCCCGGGTGGAGAACTCCGCCCCCGGCAGCAGCGTGGCCACGGTCTCGGAGTTGGCCAGGGCGTCGACGTCGGCATCCGTCAGGTAGGTGCAGTGGTCAGCCGAAGCGGCTTGCAGTTCGACGGCGAGCTGCACCCCCGGACCGAAGCCCAACTGGTTGGCGTGGACCCGCGGAAGCAGACCGCGCGCCTTCCCGGCGGTGAGGATCGCCCTGGCCTGATCGCCGTCAAAGGCCCCCCGTTCGCAGAACACGTCGATCCAGCGGGCGTACGGGGCGCAGGCCTCCAGCATCGGTCCGGTGACGAGGTCCACGTACGCCGCCGGGTCCTCGGCGTAGTCCGGGGAGACGATGTGCGCGCCGAGATAGGTGACCTCCTCGGTGTGCGCCGCCGCGATCCGCAGGGCCCGTGCCTCGTCCTCGACCGTCAGCCCGTAACCGGACTTGGTCTCGAAGGTCGTGGTCCCCTGCCTCCGGGCTTCCGCGAGATGACGCAACAGATTGGCTTCCAGCGCCTCATCCGAGGCGGCTCGGGTGGCGGCGACGGTGGTACGGATGCCACCAGCCGAATAGCTGCGCCCGGACATCCGCGCGTTGAACTCGGCGGTGCGGTCCCCCGCGAACACCAGGTGCGAGTGGGAGTCCACGAACCCCGGGATCACGGCCCGGCCCGCCGCGTCGAAGACCTCGTCGGTGGCCGGCGCCTCGTCGGCCGCGCCGACCCAGGCGATGCGCCCTGCGTCGATGGCGAGGGCCGCGTCCTGGATCAGGCCGAGGGGGGAGCCGTCCCCGAGGGAGGGGTCGTTGGTGACCAGATTCGCGATATGGGTGATGAGAGTGGTCGCGGTGTTCACCGCGGGCGCTTCGGCCATGGTGCGGACTGACTCCTTCAGCGGTGGGCGGCGGCGATCGTCTCGGCAAGGGCTGCGGGCACGTCCGGGACCAACTGGTGGACCCCGTCCCGAACGATGTGGCGGCCCGCCACGACCGTGTGGCGGACATCTGCCGCCGAGGCGGCGAACACCGCGGTCTCGCCACCCCGTTGCGGTGCGGGACCGGCCGTGCGAACCGAGTCCAGGGCGATCGTGGTGAAGTCCGCCGGGGCGCCCGCCGCCAAGGCACCCGCACCGACCCAGCCGAGGGCCGCGTGGCCGGTCGGGCCGGCGGCGCGCAGCAGCGCGCCCGCGTCCCAGTGCCCCCGGGTGCGGCTGCGCAGCCGTTCGTTGAGCTCCATTGCGCGGGCCTCCTCGAAGAGATCGATGACGGCGTGGCTGTCGCTGCCGAGCGACAGAGGACTGCCCGCCCGCTGGAGTTGCAGGGCCGGTCCGATGCCGTCGGCGAGGTCACGCTCGGTGGTGGGGCACATGCAGGTGCCGGTGGCGCTGCCGCCGAGGAGGGAGATGTCCTCGTCGGTCAGGTGGGTGTTGTGCACGCCGGTGGTCCGCGGCCCGAGCACCCCGTGGTCGGCGAGCAACCGGGTGGGGGTGCAACCGTGCGCGGCCAGACAGGCCTCGTTCTCCGCCGGCTGCTCCGAGAGGTGGACGTGCAGCGGGGCACGGCGCGCGGCGGCCCAGGCCGCCACCGTGGGGAGCTGCCCGGCCGGAACGGCCCGGACCGAGTGGACGGCCGCCCCGATCCTGGCGTGCGGGCTCTCCTTGAGCGCGTCCACCCGCTCGGCCCACGCTTCGGCGGTGCCGTCGCAAAAACGCAGCTGATGGGGCTCGGGTGCGGCACCGAAACCGGCGGAGAGGTAGGCGGTGTCGAGCAGGGTGATGCGGATGCCCGCGTCCGCGGCGGCGGCGATCAGGGCTTCGCCCATCGCGTTGGGGTCCTGATAGCGGCGACCGCCGGGCGCGTGATGGAGGTAGTGGAACTCGCCCACGGCCGTGATGCCGGCCAGGGCCATCTCGGCGTACACCGCCCGCGCCAGCGCGTGGTAGCTGTCCGGGGTGAGCGTCTGGGCGACGAAGTACATGGTCTCGCGCCAGGTCCAGAAGGTGCCCGAGCCGGCTTGGACGGTCGAGCGCAGCGCCCGGTGGAAGGCGTGGCTGTGCGCATTGGCCAGGCCCGGCAGTGTCAGGCCTCGCAGTGTCTGGGTGCCGGGCGGGGCACTGGGGTTGTTGGTGTGGACGCCGGTGATCCGGCCGGCGGTGACGTCCAGGACCACGCCCGACTCGACCCGGTCGCCGGACCAGGCGTGCTCCAGCCAGTACCTCGAATCGGGCTCCGGTGGGGTCTCGGTGGGCTCCGGTTGCACGGTCAGCGGCACGCGAGACCTTCCAGTACGTCAGCGAGGGCGAGGACTCCGGCGAGGCAGTCGTCCTCCTCGGCGAACTCGGCCGGGGAGTGCGAAACGCCGGTGGGGTTGCGTACGAACAGCATGGCGGTCGGGATCGATCCGGAGAGGATTCCGGCGTCGTGTCCCGCACCGGTGCCGAGGACCGGGACGCGGCCTCCGAGGATGCGGTTCATCTCGTCGCGCAGCGCGTGCTCGAACTCGATGACGGGGGTGAAGGACTCACGGACGATCTGCAGGTCCACCCCGTCGCGTTCGGCGTGCTCGCGGGCCGCCTTCTCGATGCCGGTGACGACGGCGTCGAGGGAGTCCTGGTCGGCGGCGCGCGAATCGAGCCAGCCACGGACCAGGGAGGGAATGGCGTTGACGCCGTTCGGCTCGACCGCGATCTTGCCGAAGGTGGCGAGCGCCCCGGCGAGGCGGGCCTCCTCGCGGGCGGCGAGGACGGTCTGGGCGTAGGTCAGCATCGGGTCTCGGCGGTCCACCAGCCGGGTGGTGCCCGCGTGGTTGGCCTCGCCGTGGAAGTCGAAGCGCCAGCGGCCGTGCGGCCAGATCGCCGAGGCGATGCCGACGGTGTCGCCCGACAGGTCCAGGGCCCGGCCCTGCTCGACGTGGAGTTCGACGAAGGCACCGATCCCGGCGAGCCGCTCGGGGTCGGGGCCGATGAGGTGCGGATCGTACCCGGCAGCCTCCATGGCCTGCGGGAGGCTGACCCCTTCGGTGTCGCGCAGCTCGTGGGCCTGCTCGCGGGTCAGCGCACCGGAGGTGAGCCGGGAACCAACGCAGGCCAGGCCGAAGCGCGCGCCCTCCTCGTCACCGAAGTTGGTGATGGCCAGGGGCCTGGAGAACTCCGCACCCCTGTGGCGGAGTTCGTCCAGGGCCGCGAAGGAGGACACCACTCCGAGGGGGCCGTCGAAGGCGCCGCCGTCGGGGACGGAGTCCAGGTGCGAGCCGGTGACCACGGCGTCGCCGGCCCCGGGGTCGCCGAGCCAGGCCCACTGGTTGCCGTTGCGGTCGAGTTCGTAGGTGAGGCCGCGGGCCTCGGCCTGGGCCTGGAACCAGGCCCGGCAGTCGGCGTCCGCACCGGTCCAGGCGTACCGGCGGTAGCCACCGCTGTCCGGGTGGCGGCCGAGGGGCCGCAGTTCGGCCCACATCTGGTGGAAGGAGGGGCCGGTACGGCCCTCGGCAGCCGGGTTCACGCGGAGCCCTCCCGCATGGGGACGCGGACGCCGCGCTGGTCGGCGACGGATTCGGCGATGTCGTAGCCCGCGTCGACGTGGCGGATGACTCCCATGCCGGGGTCGTTGGTCAGGACGCGGCGGATCTTCTCTCCGGCCAGCTTGGTCCCGTCGGCGACGGTGACCTGGCCGGCGTGGATGGAGCGTCCCATGCCGACGCCGCCGCCGTGGTGCAGGGAGACCCAGGAGGCGCCGGAGGCGACGTTGACCATGGCGTTGAGCAGCGGCCAGTCGGCGATGGCGTCGGATCCGTCGAGCATGGCCTCGGTCTCGCGGTAGGGCGAGGCGACGGAGCCGCAGTCCAGGTGGTCACGGCCGATGGCGAGCGGCGCGGCGAGTTCACCGGAGGCGACCATGTCGTTGAAGCGCTCGCCCGCCTTGTCGCGTTCGCCGTAGCCGAGCCAGCAGATGCGGGCGGGCAGGCCCTGGAAGTGGACGCGCTCTCCGGCCATCTTGATCCAGCGGTGCAGGGACTCGTTCTCGGGGAAGAGGTCGAGCATCGCCCTGTCGGTCTTGGCGATGTCGGCCGGGTCGCCCGAGAGCGCGGCCCAGCGGAAGGGGCCCTTGCCCTCGCAGAACAGGGGGCGGATGTAGGCGGGAACGAAGCCGGGGAAGGCGAAGGCCCGTTCGTAGCCGGCCAGCTGTGCCTCGCCGCGGATGGAGTTGCCGTAGTCGAAGACCTCGGCGCCGGCGTCCATGAAGCCGACCATGGCCTCGACGTGTCGGGCCATGGACTCGCGGGCCCGCTGGGTGAAGTCGGCGGGCTTCTCGGCCGCGTAGGTGGCCATGTCCTCGAAGGGGACGCCGACGGGCAGGTAGGCGAGGGGGTCGTGGGCGGAGGTCTGGTCGGTGACGATGTCGATCGGCGCGTTCATCGCCAGCAGCTGCGGGAGGAGTTCGGCCGCGTTGCCGAGGAGGCCGATGGAGAGCGGCTTGCGCTGATCGCGGGCCGCGGTGGCCAGCTGGAGGGCGTGGTCGAGGTTGTCGGCGCGCACGTCGAGGTAGCGGTGCTCGATGCGGCGTTCGATCGCCCGCGGGTCGCAGTCGATGCAGAGGGCCACGCCGTCGTTCATCGTGACGGCGAGCGGCTGGGCGCCTCCCATGCCGCCGAGTCCGGCGGTCAGGGTGATGGTTCCGGCCAGGGTGCCGTTGAACTTCTTCGCGGCGACGGCGGCGAAGGTCTCGTAGGTGCCTTGGAGAATGCCCTGGGTGCCGATGTAGATCCAGGAACCGGCCGTCATCTGGCCGTACATGGTCAGGCCAAGAGCCTCCAGACGCCGGAACTCCTCCCAGTTGGCCCAGTCGCCGACCAGGTTGGAGTTGGCGATCAGGACGCGGGGGGCCCACTCGTGGGTCTGCATCACGCCGACCGGGCGGCCGGACTGGACGAGCATCGTCTCGTCCTGCTTGAGGGTCTGCAGGGTGCGGACCATGGCGTCGTAGGACCGCCAGTCGCGGGCGGCCTTGCCGGTGCCGCCGTAGACGACGAGCTTGTCTGGGTGCTCGGCGACCTCGGGGTCGAGGTTGTTCTGGAGCATCCGGAGGGCGGCTTCCTGCTGCCATCCCAGGGCGCTGAGTTCGGTACCGCGCGAGGCCCGTACGGGGCGGGGTCCTGACATGGCTGTGCCTCCTCCGATGTTGGTCAATCCATTCACATAGTCGCCCCCTGAATAGATCCAGTCAACAGCTGCGGGTCCGCCCACCGGATGATTGGCTGAGTACATGGCCACCGAGGGGCTAGCCGCAGACACCACCGAGGATGGCTCGCGGGCCCGCGCCGCGCGCCGGGACCGAGCCGTACGGGCCGCCGTGGCCCACCACCTGGTGGGCGGCGAACCCACGGCCGAACCACTCGTGTGCCTGCTGGACCTGGCGGGCATCCGGGCTTCCGTCGCCGCCCTGCACACCGCCTTCGCACAGGCGCTCGTGGCGGATACACCCGTGCTGCACGCCTTCGCGGTGAAAGCGGCTCCGCTGGTCCCGGTCCTGCGACTGCTCGCGGACGCCGGCATGGGCTGCGAGGTCGCCAGCGCGGGAGAACTCGCACTGTCCGGGGCCGCCGGAGTGCCCCCCGGGCGAACCGTGCTGGACTCCCCCGCCAAGACCACCGCCGAACTGCGCGAGGCCCTCGCCCTCGGAATCGCCGTCAACGCGGACAACCACCAGGAACTGGAGCGGCTCGACGCCCTCGTGGCCAGCGCGCCCACCCGTTCCCCCCTCGGCCTGCGCGTCAACCCGCAGATCGGCGCGGGCACCATCGCCGCCACCTCCACCGCCACACCCACCTCGAAGTTCGGTGTGGCGTTGCGCGACGGGGACGCCCGCGCCCGGGTGCTGCACGCCTACCGCGAGCGCCCTCGGCTGAGCCGCCTGCACACCCACTCCGGATCCCAGGGCGTACCCCTGGCGCTGCTGGCCGAAGGCGTCCGGGAGGCGTACGAGCTGGCCGAGGAGATCAACGCGGCGGCCGGACGGCGCCAGGTCGACACCCTGGACATCGGCGGCGGGCTACCGGTCGACTTCCACTCGGACGAACACCAACCGAGCTTCGACGCCTACGTGCACGCCCTGCGCAAGGCGGTCCCCGGGCTCTTCGCCGGCGGCTACGGGCTGGTCACCGAATTCGGCCGGTCCCTGCTGGCCAAGCACGGTCTGGTGCTCGCCCGGGTGGAGTACACCAAATCCGCCGGCGGACGCCCCATCGCACTGACTCATGCGGGTGTTCAGCTGGCCACCCGCACCGTCTACGCACCGACCGCCTGGCCACTGCGGGTCCTGGTCTACGACGGCTCCGGCCTGCCACGCGGAGGCCGGCCACTGGTCCAGGACGTGGCGGGGCCGGCGTGCTTCTCTGGCGATCTGATCGCCAGAGAACGGGCCCTGCCCGCGCTGGCGCCGGGCGACCTGGTGGCGCTCTTGGACACCGGTGCGTACTTCTTCACAACCCCGTACGGCTACAACAGCCTCCCCCGGCCGGCGGTGTACGGCTTCGACCTCACGGCGGACGGCGAGGTGCACTTCAAACCGGCTAGGGCCGCGCAGTCGACGGCGCAGATCGTCGCCGAAGCCGGCGGGGACCTACGCGACGCCCTACTGGGCCCCTGATCTCAAGGCACCACGGCACGAGGCGCCCCGGTCGGGGCTTCGCCGTGGTTCGAACGCGAACTGCCGCGGAGCCAGCGGGCCAGCCCGCGGCGCCCGTACTCGACACCGTCACACGCCCCTCGAAGACACGGGGCACCCCGGAGGCTTCGCTGGCCGAGCGGGACTTCCCCATCGCGGCTCAGTCCACGAACAGGCCGCGGGCAGCCGCCTTGGCGTCGAACTCCTCCAGGCGCGCCTGGGCGTCCGGCAGCCCGTCCGCCATCGCCTCCAGCAGGACCCGCCCCAGCAGCATGGGGGCGCAGGCCGTGTCGAAGGCCAGGCCGGTGCCCACGGCCGCTGGGATCAGCAGGTCACTGTGGCGGGCCACCGGCGCGAAGGCGGAGTCGGCGACCGTGACGACCTTCAACCCGCCGCCCCTCGCGTACTCCAGGGCGTCGAGGACCTCGCGGGGGTGACGGGGCAACGCGAAGCAGAGCAGGGCGGACGCACCGGCGCTGCGGGCCGCGTCCAGCCGGTCCGCCAACAGCGAACCGCCCTCGTCCAGGAGGCGGACGTCCGGGTGGACCTTGGCGGCGAAGTAGGAGAAGCCGCGGGCCTGGGAGGACGCCGCCCGCAAGCCCAGCACGGGCAGCGGACGAGAGGCGGCCAGCAGTCGCCCAGCCTCCTCGACCGGGGCGGGGTCCGCCAACATCGCCGAGAGGTGGCGCAGGTTCTCGATCTCGGCCTGGACCGCCTGCTGGTAGGAGTTGTACGGAGTGTCGCCCTCGTCCCGCTCGGCCGGAGCGACTTCTCGCAGGTAGCGGCGTAGGGCCGGGTAGCCGTCGAACCCGAGGGCGACCGCGAAGCGGGTCACCGAGGGTTGACTGACACCGGCGAGCTCCGCGAGTTCGACACTGGAGAGGAAGGCGACGTCAGAGGCGCCGCGCACCATGCAGTGGGCGATGCGCCGCTGGGTCGGGGTCAGCCGGTGCCCCTCGAACAGCTTCTGCAACCGTGCGGCCGGGCTGTCGCTCATGTCCGTCCCCCTGATCCTGACTCCGTATTCACTCAGGAGCACTCTGCATGCCGGTATGCAAGACGGCAAGCGGGGTCCGCCGGGTCCGGGCCACCCCCACCACTGATGCGGGGGATAGCCCCACTGTCCCGGCCGGCTCGCGCTCCGTACCGTAGGGGCATGGATGCTCCCCGCACAGGCCTGGACAAGGTCGAGCTGGACAAGATCGAGCTGGGTCAGGAACTCGATGCGGCCGTCAAGGCCCGCCGCGACTTGGGCCCGGAGTACGAGAGCGCCCTGGTGGACTCGTTCATGGAGAAGCTGGAGGCCCGCCTCGATGGTGCGGCGGACCGCCACGTGCGACGCCGGCTTGCCGAGCAGCAATTGGCCGCGACCCGTAGCGGACGCCACCTGGCGGGCACTCGATCCGGTCTCACTGATCGCTTCGGCTTTGCGGTCGGTGCGCTGGTCCTCGCCATCCCGCTGTCCGCGATCGGCGCCGCCCATGCCGGCGGCTGGGGCCTGCTGGTGGTGTGGACCGGGATCTTGGGCGTGAGCTTCTCCCAAGGCTTCCGGCTGCGCCGGCGCGGCGACTCGGGCTGACCTGCCGGGGACCGCCGTCACCGCCCGTACAGCCGGGTCACCGCGGGTGGGGTGGGGACCGCCGCACCCCCGGTGACCCGGGGGGCGGGACGACGGCGGTCCCCACCCAAGGACGCGGACCGGGTCAGGGCCGGTCTCACGCGTCCGCGGCGCTACGGGAGTCCGGGAGCCGCTCCGGAGCGTCCTTGACGCCGTTCCTGGTGCCGCGAAGGGGATCCGCCTAGAACTCCCCCCCGCCGACACCCCCACTGTGCGGGACGCGTGTTAAGGCGGTGCTGCCACCACGTGTCGGTCCCGTACCCGTTGCGCAAACCCGGGGGCGCGGCCAGCCACCAGGACGGCCGCGCCCCCGCGCCGGGCTTGCCGAAGATCAGGCGCCGCGGGCCAGGAAGGCGAGCAGGTCCTGGCGGCTGACCACACCGGTCGGCTTGCCCTCGACCAGCACGATCGCCGCGTCCGCCGCGCCGAGCACCTTCATCAGATCGCCCACCGACTCACCTGAACCGACCTGCGGGAGCGGCGCGCTCATGTGCTTCTCCAGGGGGTCGCTGAGCGAGGCGCGCTGCGCGAACAGCGCGTCCAGCAGCTCGCGCTCCACCACCGAGCCGACGACCTCAGCGGCCATCACGTCCGGGTGTCCGGCCCCCGGCTTGACGATGGGCATCTGAGAGACGCCGTACTCGCGCAGCACGTCGATGGCCTGGCCGACCGTCTCTTCGGGGTGCATGTGGACCAGCGAGGGCATGGTGCCCTGCTTGTCGGCGAGGACCTCGCCGATCCGGGCGGAGGTGCCGGCCTCCTCCAGGAAGCCGTGGCCGGCCATCCACTCGTCACTGAAGATCTTGCTCAGGTAGCCGCGTCCGCTGTCCGGGAGCAGGACCACCACGACGTCATCCGGTCCGAGCGGCTCCGCCGCGCGCAGGGCGGCGACGACGGCCATGCCGCAGGATCCGCCGACCAGCAGGCCCTCCTCCTTCGCCAGGCGACGGGTCATCTGGAAGGAGTCCTTGTCGGACACCGCGATGATCTCGTCGGTGACATCGGCGGCGTAGGCGCTGGGCCAGAAGTCCTCGCCGACCCCCTCCACGAGGTACGGACGGCCGGAGCCACCGGAGTAGACGGAGCCCTCCGGGTCAGCACCGATGATCTTCACGGCACCGTCCGAGACCTCCTTCAGGTACCGGCCGGTGCCGGAGATGGTGCCGCCGGTGCCGACGCCGGCGACGAAGTGCGTGATCTTCCCCTCGGTCTGCTCCCACAGCTCGGGGCCGGTGGTCTCGTAGTGCGAACGGGGGTTGTTCGGGTTGCTGTACTGGTCCGGCTTCCAGGCGCCCGGCGTCTCGCGGACCAGCCGGTCGGAGACGTTGTAGTAGGACTCGGGGTGCTCGGGGTCGACGGCGGTAGGGCAGACCACGACCTCGGCGCCGTAGGCCCGCAACACGTTGATCTTGTCGAGCGAGACCTTGTCGGGGCAGACGAAAATGCACTTGTAGCCCTTCTGCTGGGCCACGATGGCGAGTCCGACTCCGGTATTTCCGCTGGTCGGCTCGACGATCGTGCCCCCGGGCTGGAGAGCGCCGCTCTGCTCGGCGGCCTCGACCATCCGCATGGCGATCCGGTCCTTCACAGAACCGCCCGGGTTGAAGTACTCGACCTTCGCGAGCACCGTGGCCTGGATGCCTTCAGTCACGTGGTTGAGCTTCACCAACGGGGTGTTGCCGATGAGGCTGATCATCGAGTCGTGGAATTGCACCATGTTCTCCAAGGACAGGACTCCACGGGTTCTCCGGGAGGTGCGGCCAGCGTATGTCGAAAGCGATTGGCCGGCGGTCCCCACGGGGCAGTTAGCCCTTGTAAGGGCGGCCGGGCGGCCGGCGCTACCGTGGCGAGAGGCCTGACGAGGAGGTGGCGAAGACGGTGTCCAGAGCGAGGACGGCGCGTCGGATTGCGGCAGGCGCAGCCTTCGGCGGCGGTGGGATCGGGCTGCTGGGTGCTGCCACGGTGGGGGTGCTGCTGGCGGAGGTCCAGCTGGCGAAGCGGACCGTGGGGACGGTGACCACCGACCGGACCTCACCACCGAGCGCCGATGGCATGTACGGCACGGAGTTCGCCAGGCCGGGCCAACCCGCGCTCCGCATGGCGATGCTCGGCGACTCCACGGCCGCGGGGCTGGGAGTCCACCGGGCCCGGCATACCCCGGCGGCGTTGCTCGCCTCCGGGCTCGCCTCGGTCGCGGAGCGGCCGGTGCTGCTCCGCGGGGTCGCCCTCTCGGGTGCGATGTCGAACGATCTGGACCGGCAGGTGCGGTTGCTGCTCGCGGACGGGGCACAGCCGCCGGACGTGTGCGTGATCATGATCGGCGCCAATGACGTCACCCACCGGATGCCCCCGACCCAGTCGGTCCGGCTGCTGACCGACGCGGTCCGACGGCTGCGCACGGCGGGGGCCGAGGTCATCGTCGGGACCTGCCCGGACCTGGGCACCATCGAACCGGTCTACCAGCCGCTGCGCTGGCTGGCCCGGCGGGTGTCGAGGCAGCTGGCAGCGGCTCAGACCATCGGGGTGGTCGAGCAAGGCGGGCGTACCGTCTCGCTCGGCGACCTGCTGGGGCCGGAGTTCGCGGCCCGTCCCCGCGAGCTGTTCGGGCCGGACGCGTACCACCCCTCGGTGGAGGGTTACGCGACCGCGGCGATGGCCGTGCTGCCGACGCTGTGCGCCGCGCTCGGGCTGTGGCCCGAGGCGGACCGCCTGGACGCCTCCCGCAACGAAGACATGCTGCCGGTCGCGAAGGCCGCCTCGGCGGCTGCCGGCGAGGCCGGTACGGAGGTCCTCGCGGGCCGTGCCCCCTGGGCCCTGCTCAAGCACCGCCGGCGGCAGCGGCTCGCCGGGGCCGACCCGGTGGACGCCTCGGGGGCGGAGCCGGTACTGCCGGAGCCGGCGCCCTGAACACCCTCGGCGGCGGCATCCGTGTCCGCCGGGAGTCCGCGCGCCCCACCCGGGCGACTGAGCGTACGCTTAAGGGCTCCCACGGGGTGGGGTTCGGCCGGGGGCGACGCGCATCACATCCTCCCGGCGATGACCTTGCCCCTACGGGCCGGTAACTTCACCTTCGGTCCTGCCGTCCACCCGCACTCCTGGAGCCGTGATGCCCGAAGCAGTCATCGTTTCCGCCGCCCGCTCGCCGATCGGCCGCGCCTTCAAGGGCTCCCTCAAGGACGTCCGCCCGGACGACCTGACGGCCACGATCATCCAGGCCGCCCTGGAGAAGATCCCTTCGCTCGACCCCCGCGAGATCGACGACCTGATGCTGGGCTGCGGCCTGCCGGGCGGTGAGCAGGGGCACAACCTCGGCCGCATCGTCGCCGTCCAGATGGGCATGGACCACCTGCCGGGCTGCACCATCACCCGCTACTGCTCCTCCTCCCTGCAGACCTCCCGGATGGCGCTGCACGCCATCAAGGCAGGCGAGGGCGACGTCTTCATCTCCGCGGGCGTGGAGATGGTCTCGCGCAGCACCAAGGGAAGCTCCGACGGCCTGCCGGACACCCATAACCCGCTCTTCGCCGAGGCCGAAGCGCGCACCGCACAGGTCGCCCAGAGCGAGGGCGCCGACTGGCACGACCCGCGTGCGGACGGCCTGCTGCCGGACGCGTACATCGCGATGGGCCAGACTGCCGAGAACCTGGCCCGACTCAAGGGCGTCACCCGCCAGGAGATGGACGAGTTCGGCGTCCGCTCTCAGAACCTGGCCGAGGAAGCCATCAAGAAGGGCTTCTGGGAGCGCGAGATCACCCCGGTGACCACCCCGGACGGAACCGTGGTGTCCACCGACGACGGTCCGCGGGCCGGAGTCACCCTGGAGGGCGTCCAGGGCCTCAAGCCCGTCTTCCGCCCCGACGGCCTGGTCACCGCCGGCAACTGCTGCCCGCTGAACGACGGAGCCGCCGCCCTGGTGATCATGAGTGACACCAAGGCGCGGGAGCTGGGACTGACCCCGCTGGCCCGGATCGTCTCGACGGGCGTTTCCGGCCTTTCTCCGGAGATCATGGGCTACGGGCCCGTGGAGGCCTCCAAGCAGGCCCTGGGCCGCGCCGGACTGACCGTGGCGGACATCGACCTCTTCGAGATCAACGAGGCCTTCGCCGCCCAGGTCATCCCCTCCTACCGCGACCTGGGCATTCCGCTGGACAAGCTCAATGTCAACGGCGGCGCGATCGCGGTTGGCCACCCCTTCGGCATGACCGGGGCCCGGATCACCGGCACGTTGATCAACAGCCTGCAGTTCCACGACAAGCAGTTCGGTCTGGAAACCATGTGTGTCGGCGGCGGCCAGGGAATGGCCATGGTCATCGAACGTCTGAGCTGAGAGCCGGCATCTTCGCTGGCCGGAAGCGGGGTCGTACGTATTACCGACAAAGGGACGAATCCTCCCGCGCTCCGGCTGTGACCTAATCGCCCCCAGGATGTGACCTACGTCCTGGGGGTTTGCCGAAACCACAGGTCACTATGGTTCGAGCCGATCCCGACAGGCCCAAAGGCCTGTCCATTTCATGACGTATTGCACTGCCCGCCATTCCCAGGCGAGGACAAGCTGATGTAGGAAGTCGGGGGATCGAAACCACAGGAGTTAGCCAGTGAGCGCCATGTCTCTTGCCCTGCTGCTGACCGCAGCCGCTGCCACGGCCGCGGGCGCTGCCGCCCTGTATGCCGTACACGGACTGCGGCGTCAGGTCCGCGCCCTGCGCGGCGAACTGGCGGCGTCCAACCACCCGAGCACCCTGGTACCGCACGCCCGCACCGGCACCGAGACGTCCTCCGCGGAAATACGGGCCGCCGTGGCCGAGGCGCTAGCGGAGGAGCGGGAGCGCGAGCTGGCCGAGGCCCGCGCGTTCTGGGCCGCCCAGGAGGCCAGGGACGCCGCCGACGCCCCCTCGCTCCTGGGGGGGCTGCCCGGACTCGGCGAGGACGCCCCGCCGCTCTACCTACCGCGCCAGGCCGACCTGGTGGGCCTCGACCTCGACCTGGACCCGCTGCTCCCCGAAGAGGCGGACCACGACGAGCACCCGGCGGAGGACTCCCCCGAGCTGGCCGCGGCCCGTCGACGCCACCCCTCCCACCCCGACTTCGTCCCGGTCCAGAGCACGCCGAGCGGCGACCACGAGCGCACCGTCAGCCGCCTCGAACAGCTGGCGCAGTCCCGCACCGCCCTGGTCGACGTCCGCCCCGGCCCCCTGGGCACCCTGGACGTGTACGTCTTCACCGACGGCACCACGCTGTGCATGACCCCGGGCCACCGGGAGACCGCGGAACGCCTCGCCGAGGCCCTGCGCACCGGTGACACCCCGGTGCTCCTCGGCGGCTCCGGCATCTCCGGCGCATACGCCCTCACCTTCTCCTGCGGCGAAGACGCCGAGGACAACGTCTACATCCTCGCGGACCGCGTCATCGCCTCCCTCTGACCGCCCCACCGCAGGGCGGCCACACGCCCGGCTGGCCCGGCTCCTCAGCCGAACGCCCGCTCGCGCGCCGCTTCCACGAGTCCCACGGCTTCCACCACGGCCCCGTCCGTCTCGGTCGGGGCACTCGGGCCCGCGCCGACGGCCGGGCCCTCGGCGCCGTGCGCCCGCAGTGCCTCGGCCAGGTCCGCGCCGGCCACGCAGAGCTGGTCGGCCACGATGAAGATCCCGGCGTCCGGCATCACCCGGGGCTCACGCTCCGGCTCAGCGAGCCGCTGGGCACGGACGGAGAGCTCTCGGGCGAGCGCGAGCCCCTCGGCCGCGGCGCCCCGGCGCAGCCGGCTCTGCGGGGCGGCCCTGAGTCGGTCGGCGAATCGTTCCACGGCTGCGGTAAGCGACGAGATATCGGACACGCCGCGACCCTACGCGCCCGTCCGGCACTGTTGCCAACGGACCGACGTTCCGGCACCGTTGCGTGAAGGACCAGCACACGGCACGTCCCCCGGAGGCGCCCATGTCCGTAGAGTTCTCGGAGATCACCCACCGGAACATGCTCGCCAGAATCCCCGAGACCACCGGTCGTGAAGTATCCGACTGGCTCCGCGCGGTCGAGGAGGGCCCCTCCCTCGTCCGCTTCGAGGAAAAGGTCAGCTGGCTGCGCGGCGAACACCCCCTGTCCTACGGGCAGGCGAAAGCGATCATCCACGAGTTCGACCTACGCCGAGCCGCGCGCAAGCGCGGCTGACGTCAGGCCCCCACCCGTTCTGGAAACGAGGGGGGGGGGGGGGGGGGGGGGGGGGGGGGGGGGGGGGGCGGGGGGGCGCGGCGGCGGGGGGGGGGGGGGCGCGGGGGGGGGGTGGGGGCGCCACAGCACACCGCAGCGAACGGACACCCACCACGCCCA
>NZ_JBIAGC010000023.1:0-28966 GCF_042869595.1 Streptomyces sp. NPDC006879 | reverse complement strand
GCGCGCCCCCCAGGCCGGGCCCCGCCCGGCCCCCCCCCCCCCCCCCCCCCCCGCCCCCCCCCCCCCCCCGCCCCCCGGCGGGGCGCCCCTCGCGTTCACAGCGGTGCGTCCTAGTCGTCGCCACTGAGGATCTGGAAGAGGCGCAGCATCTCCAGGTAGATCCACACCAGGGTCAGGGTGAGGCCGAAGGCCGCCAACCAGGACTCCTCACGCGGAGCGCCGTAGGCCACCCCGTCCTCGACCTGCTTGAAGTCGAGGGCCAGGAAGCAGGCACCGAGGATGATGCCGATGACGCCGAAGAGGATGCCCAGACCGCCGCTGCGGAAGCCGAGGCCGTCGCCGCCGCCGAAGACGGAGAACAGCAGGTTGGCCACCATCAGCAGCATGAAGCCCACGGCCGCGGCCATCACGAAGCCGTAGAAGCGGCGGGTGACGCGGATCCAGCGCATCTTGTACGCGAACAGCACGCCGGCGAAGACGCACATGGTGCCGAGGACGGCCTGGATGACGATGCCGGTGCCGTTGGCGAACTGCTCGGTGGTGGCCGAGCTGATGACCCCGAGGAAGACGCCCTCGAAGGCGGCGTACCCGAGGATCAGCGCCGGCGACGGCTTGCGCTTGAAGGACTGGACCAGCGCCAACACCATCGCGACGAGCGCCGCACCGATACCGATGCCGTACGACTTGCCGATGTTCGCCGGGTCGACCGGCAGCAGGACCCAGGCCAGCACGGCCGTCAGGACGACGGTGCCGAGCGTCATGGCCGTACGGCTCACGACGTCGTCGATCGTCATCACGTTGCCGCGGGCGGGAGCCTGCGGCTGGCCCGTCTGGACATCCTGCGCGTAAGGGTTGGTCGCGTACGGGTTGGTCGCGGTCCCGGCCTGCACCTGCTGCTGCGCGTCAAAGCCCGCGTAGCCGCCGTTGTCGCGGCTGAACCCCCGTCGCGAGAAGACCGGGTTACTGCTCCTCATCTCACTCCTCCATGGCCACCGTGCGCGGCCTTGGACACCAGAGTAATGGCTTAGCAAAAGAAAGACCCTCGTGCCGGAGGAGGATCTTCCAGGGGGAGGCCGCGGTGGCAGGTGTCGCACGGGGTGCCCGGAACCGGATTTGAACCGGTACGCCCCCGAGGGGCAGCGAGGTTTAAGCTCGCCGTGTCTGCATTCCACCATCCGGGCTAAGCAGCGCCGGTCTGAGCGAGCGCAGGCCGAGCCTAGCCCGGTGGGGACCACTGGCTGACGCGCCTGATCCCGATGTTGTCTTATTTTATTGAGGCCTGAGGGAGCGTCAGAGCCGAGATGGCACGGTCGGAACCCTGCGCCCCCCACCACACCACGCACGGTGATTGACGGGATTTCGACGCACCGCCACTCTCACGGGCCATCGCCCTCCTCAGGGACGTCGTCATACCAAAGGAGGAGAGCCAGGGCGCGCCGTCAGACTCCAGTGGGGACAGGAACGGGCTCGGCGGCTGATCCGCCGGGCCCGGAAGCCGACGAGGATGGAGATCGTCCCACCGTCTTGTCCCGTCAGGAGCCCACCGTGACCACCGTAAACCTCGCCCCCCACGCCACCTCCGTGGCGGCCCGCGCCACGCAGTTGTCCAAGGTGTACGGAGAGGGCGAGACCCAGGTGGTCGCCCTCGACCAGGTGTCGGTGGACTTCGGCCGCGGTCAGTTCACGGCGATCATGGGCCCTTCCGGCTCCGGCAAGTCCACGCTCATGCACTGCGTCGCGGGCCTGGACACCTTCAGCAGCGGCTCGGTGCGCATCGGTGACACCGAGCTCGGCTCCTTGAAGGACAAGCAGCTCACCCAGCTGCGCCGGGACAAGATCGGCTTCATCTTCCAGGCCTTCAACCTGCTGCCCACCTTGACCGCCCTGGAGAACATCACCCTCCCGATGGACATCGCCGGCCGCAAGCCGGACCAGCAGTGGCTCGACACCGTCATCGAGATGGTCGGACTCTCCGGGCGCCTTGGACACCGCCCCACCCAGCTCTCCGGCGGCCAGCAGCAGCGCGTCGCCGTCGCCCGCGCGCTCGCCTCCCGCCCCGAGATCATCTTCGGTGACGAACCGACCGGAAACCTGGACTCCCGCTCCGGCGCCGAGGTTCTGGGCTTCCTGCGCAACTCCGTGCGCGAGCTCGGACAGACCGTGGTCATGGTCACCCACGACCCGGTCGCCGCGTCCTACGCGGACCGCGTCATCTTCCTCGCCGACGGCGCCATCGTCGACGAAATGCTCCGGCCCACCGCCGACGGCGTGCTGGACCGCATGAAGGCCTTCGACGCCAAGGGCCGCACCAGCTGAGGTAGCGCCACCCGAGCCCCACCCGCGCGGTACCCGGCCACCCGCCCGGGAACCCGGCGGCGCCCCAGCCGACCACCACGACCCCTGGACTCTCCACCATGTTCCGTACCGCCCTGCGCAACGTACTCGCGCACAAGGCCAGGCTCCTGATGACGGTCCTCGCCGTCCTCCTCGGCGTCGCCTTCGTCTCCGGCACCCTGGTCTTCACCGACACCCTCGGCAAGGCACTCAGCAGCCAGTCCGCCAAGAGCTACGAAGGCGTCGCCGTCTCCGTCACCAGCTTCGGCGCCGGCCCGGCGGAAGAGGGCAAGAAGGCCGACCCGGGCTTGAGCCAGCGGACCCTCGACAAGGTCGCGAAGATCGACGGCGTCACCTCCGTCTCCGGACGGGTCGACGGCTTCGCCGGCGTCGCCGACACCAAGGGCAAGCTGATCGGCACCGGCTGGGCAAACCGTGGTGCCAACTTCGCCCCCGTCGAGGGCGGCAAGGACCCGCGCTACACCTTCACCGAAGGCACCGGCCCCGTGAAGGACGATCAGATCGCCCTCGACAAGGAGACCGCTGCCAAGGGCGACTACCAGCCCGGCGACAAGGTGCGCGTGGCCACCAACGGCCCGGTGCGGGAGTACACCCTGACCGGCGTCTTCACCACCGAGGACGGGCAGGTCAACGCCGGCGGCAGCCTGGTCCTGTTCGACACCCCGGTGGCGCAGAAGCTCTATCTCCAGCCCGGCTTCTACTCCGAGCTGTCCATTGCCGCCCCGGGCGCCGAGGCCGACCGCATCCTCTCCGCCGTCGAGCCCCTCATCGGCGACAACGCCAGGGCGCAGACCGGCGCGGAACTCGCCGCCGAACAGGCCAAGATGATCGAGGAGGGCATGGGCACGATGAACCAGATGCTCCTCGCCTTCGCCGCGATCGCACTCTTCGTCGGCATCTTCCTCATCTACAACACCTTCACCATGCTGGTGGCGCAGCGCACCAAGGAGCTGGCGCTACTGCGCGCCGTCGGAGCGTCCCGCCGCCAGGTCAAGCGTTCGGTACTGCTGGAAGCCATGGTCGTCGGCGTGATCTCCTCGGCGATCGGTCTGCTCGCGGGAATCGGTCTCGCGGTCGGCCTGCGTTCCCTGATGGGCTCGCTCGGCGCGAAGATCCCGGCCGGGCCGCTCGTGATCGCCCCGACGACGATCGTCACCGCGATCGTGATCGGCGTCCTCGTGACGATGCTGGCCGCCTGGTTGCCGGCCCGCCGCACCGCGAAGATCTCTCCGGTCGCCGCGATGGGCGCCGCCCACGCTCCTGCGACCGCGAAGTCACTGGTACTGCGCAACAGCATCGGCGCCGTGCTCACCCTGCTCGGCCTCGGCGGGGTCCTGGCCGGCGCCGTCATCGGCTCGGACGGCCGGATGCTGATCGGCGCCGGCGCCTTCTTCGCCCTGCTCGGCGTGATCGTGCTGATCCCGATGCTGTCGCGGCCGGTCATCGCCCTGGTCCGCCCGCTGCTCACCCGCGTGTTCGGAGTCGCCGGCAAGCTCTCCGCGCAGAACGCGGTGCGCAACCCGCGTCGTACCGGCGTCACCGCCGCCTCGCTGGCCATCGGCCTCACCCTGGTCACCGGCCTGACGGTGCTCGGCGTGACGGTCGGTCAGGCCGTGGACCGGATGACCACGGACAACATCAAGGCCGACTACATGCTGGCCATGGCCAGCGGCGACAGCCTCGACAAGTCGGTGGCGCCGGCGGTGGCCCGGACGCCGGGTGTCACGGCGGTCTCAGCCATCCAGTCCGACTACGTCAAGATCGGCGGGAACTTCCGCTCCGCGTCCGGGGTAACCCCCGGTGCCATCGACCAGGTCATCGCGATGGATGTGACGAGCGGCTCGACCGCCTCGCTGTCCCAGGGCAAGGTGGCGGTCTCGGATGACACCGCCAAGGAGCAGCACCTGACCGTCGGCAAGACCTTCCAGGCGGAGTTCACCGACGGCGAGAAGGCCGATCTGACCGTAGGGGCCGTCTTCCGGGGCAACGAGTTCCTCTCCTCGCTCGTCGTCCCCGAGTCGGTGCTCGCCCCGCACAACGAGCGCCCCGAGATCCGTCAGGTCTTCGTGAAGATGGAAGGCGGCGAGTCCGCCGCCAACCAGCAGAAGCTGGTCGACGCACTCGGCAACAACCCGGCGATCGACGTCGCCGACCGCACCGACATCCGCAACACCTACGGCGGTGTCATCAACCTGATGCTCAACATCATGTACGGCCTGCTGGGCATGGCCCTGATCATCGCGGTGCTCGGAGTCGTCAACACGCTGGCCATGTCCGTCTTCGAACGTCAGCAGGAGATCGGCATGCTGCGGGCCATCGGCCTGGACCGCGGTCGGGTCAAGAACATGATCCGGCTGGAGGCCGTGGTCATCTCCCTCTTCGGCGCCGTGATCGGCATCGCGCTGGGCACCTTCCTCGCCTGGGCGATCGGGCAGACCATCAGGGGCTCCATCCCGAACTACGAGCTGGTCATCCCCTTCGACCGGATCGGCGTCTTCCTGGGGCTGGCCGCAGTCGTCGGCATCCTGGCGGCCATGTGGCCGGCCCGCAGCGCGGCCCGGCTGAACATGCTGACGGCCATCAAGACCGAGTAGGCGCTACCCGCGGCGAGGAAGTCGCACGCACCACCCGAGGGCCCCCTGACGCGATCCAGCGTCAGAGGGCCCTCGGCCGTGTCCGGAGCGGCACCTCTTCACCGCGTCCCGGCATCCGCCTTCCACTCCCGGGTCCGCAGTGGCAGCCCCGGGCGGGGCGGCGAGCCGCCGTTGCCCGGCCGGAGCGCAAGCACCTGGTTGACGCCGAGGCGTTGGTGTTCGAAGGCCAGCGCCGAGGCCGCCATGTAGAGTCGCCAGACCCGGGCCCGCCCGGGCGAGGTCAGTCGGACCGCTTCGTCCCAGTGCTCCTCCAGCCGCCGCACCCAGGCCCGCAGGGTCAACGCGTAGTGCTCACGGAGCGCTTCGACGTCCCGGACCTCGAAACCGGCCCGTTCCAACTCGCCGACGGTGGTGCCCAGCGCCGAGAGCTCCCCGTCGGGGAAGACGTAGGCGTCGATGAACTCGTGCATCCGGTAGGTGCTCTCGTCCTGTTCCGGCCGGCGGGCGATCTGGTGGTTCAGCAGACGCCCCCCGGGCCGCAGCAGCCGGAAGAGGTCCCGCGCGTACTCCCGGTAGCGTGCCGCGCCCACGTGCTCGGCCATACCGATCGACGAGACCGCTTCGTACGGGCCGTCGATGACGTCACGGTAGTCCTGTACCCGGATCTCGATCCGGTCGGCCAGGCCTTCCTCCGCCACCCGCTTGCGGGCGTAGAGGGCCTGTTCCCGGGAGAGGGTGATCCCGGTGACCCGTGCACCGAAGTCACGGGCCGCGTGCAGGGCCATCGAACCCCAGCCGCACCCCACGTCCAGCAGCCGGTCCCCCTCGGTCAGCGCGAGTTTGCGGCAGACCAGGTCCAGCTTGTCGCGCTGGGCTTCCTCCAGGGTGCCGCCCGGCTTCCAGTACGCGCAGGAGTACACCATGGAGGGGCCCAGCACCCGTTCGTAGAACTCGTTTCCCACGTCGTAGTGGTGGCTGACCGCGCGCCGGTCACGCGCTTTGGTGTGGAGTACGCCGCGCCGCGCCCGGACCTCCTCGGGAGGTGGCAAGGGCGGGGGCACGGGCCCGGCCAGGGCGAGTAAGTCCCGCCCCGCCGAGCGGTACTCGGCTGAGAGCAGTGCTGCGGCCAGTGAGCGCTCGCCGGCGCTCCCGCGGTCCCACGGCAGGCCCGCGAGGAGCTCCAGGGTCTCGTACAGGTCGCCTTCGAGGTCGATGTCTGCGGCCACCCAGGCGCGGGCGAGGCCGAGTTCGCCGGGTTTCCACAGGAGTCGGCGCAGCGCGCGGCGATGCCGGACGACCAGCACCGGAGCGCCCGGCGGGCCCGACTCGCTGCCGTCCCAGGCTCGGATCCGTACGGGCAGCGGGGTGCCGAGCAGATCCGTGGCGAGGGCGGTCAGCCGCGGAGCGGCGTCGGTCATGGTGCACACCTCCACGAGGGTGGGTTCCAGAACCAGTACGCCCAGTTAACACCCGGAGCCGTGTGTGCACCGCTACGTGCGTGACGTGCGTTCGGGGTACGCGCCGAAGGGGCCGCCCGCACCACGGATGGCGGGCGGCCCCTTCGGGTCGTACGACGCTTTGCTCGCGGGGAGCCTCAGGAGGCCGAGGCCTTCTCCGGCACGCCGGCGGTCGCTGCCGCGGGGGCCGGGGCGGGCTTGGCGGCCTCGTAGAACTCCTCGCGCGGGGTCTCCATGGCTCCGAGCGAGACGACCTCACGCTTGAGGAACATCGCCAGGGTCCAGTCGGCCAGCACTCGGATCTTGCGGTTCCAGGTGGGGACGGCCATGCCGTGGTAGCCACGGTGCATGTACCAGGCCAGTCGCCCCTTCAGCTTGATCTTCATCTTGCCGAAGACGATCATCGCGACGCCCTTGTGCAGGCCGAGACCGGCGACCGCACCCTTGTTGGCGTGGCTGTACTCGCTCTGCGGGAAGCCCCGCATGCCCGAGATGACGTTGTCGCCGAGGACCTTGGCCTGACGCAGTGCGTGCTGGGCGTTGGGCGGGCACCAGGCGTTCTCCACACCGGCCTTGCGGGCGGCGAGGTCCGGGACCTGGGCGTTGTCGCCGCCGGCCCAGATGTAGTCGGTTCCCTGGACCTGGAGGGTCGGGGCGGTGTCCACGTGGCCGCGGGGGCCGAGCGGCAGGCCGTAACGGGCCAGCACCGGGTTCGGCTTGACGCCGGCGGTCCAGACGATCGTGTTGGAGTCGACCTCAAGGCCGTTCTTGAGCACCACGTGGCCGTCCACGCAGGAGTCCATGGAGGTGCCGAGGTAGATCTCGATACCGCGGCCCTCAAGGTGCTCCTTGCCCCACTTGCCCAGCTGCGGGCCCACTTCGGGGAGGATCTTGTCGGCGGCGTCGACCAGGATGAAGCGCATGTCCTCGCGCTTGACGCTGGTGTAGTACTTGGCCGCGTCCCGGGCCATGTCCTCGACCTCGCCGATGGTCTCGGCACCGGCGAACCCGCCGCCCACGAAGACGAAGGTGAGCGCCTTGCGGCGGACGTCCTCGTCGGTGGTGGAGTCGGCCTTGTCGAGCTGTTCCAGGACGTGGTTGCGAAGGCCGATGGCCTCCTCCACGCCCTTCATGCCGATGCCCTGCTCGGCGAGGCCGGGGATCGGAAAGGTCCGGGAAACGGCGCCGAGCGCGACGACGAGGTAGTCGAAGGGCAGCTCGTAGGCCTCACCCACGAGCGGCGTGACCAGGGCGACCTTGCGGTCCTGGTCGATGCTGGTGACCCGTCCGGTCAGGACCTCGGCCTTGGGCAGCACGCGTCGCAGCGGGACGACGACGTGGCGCGGCGAGATGTTGCCTGCGGCGGCTTCAGGCAGGAAGGGCTGATAGGTCATGTACGAGCGCGGGTCGACGACCGTGACGGTCGCCTCGCCGTAGCGCATCTTCTTGAGGATGCGCCTGGCTGCGTACAGGCCTACGTACCCACCGCCTACTACGAGGATCCTGGGACGCTCCGTGGTGCTCATGCCATCGAGTATCCAGTACCCGATGGCAGGGTGCTCGTGAGCCCCTTCACAAGGTACGGACACCCCTCTGCTACACTGCGCCGCCCACGTGACCCATGTCATGGTCCACCTGGGGAACCAAGGTGATCGCGTGGACGTTGTAGACCCCTGCTGAACTGGCCTCCAGACCCCCTGGACGGCTCAGGCGACACCCCCGCAGCGGCGTTCGGGGGAGGGCGGGTTCACATCCTTAGGCACCTCGAAAGGGACCGTTGGGCCCTCCGATTACCCCGTTCGGGGCCTACCTGGCCCCCGGTGGCGGGTTTTCCTTGTGAAGAACTTCACGAACTTGGTTCGAGGCCCCAGGGGAAGCGGCCGACCCGACGTGGGTGCACGACGCAGAACAGGCGCGGCGCAGCAGCAGCTCCGGGCCTTCAGCCGGACCGAAGCCACGCCCATCCCGGCGGCGCTGACCGCACTCGCCGACACCCCGCACCGCGAGGCGGCCGAGAACCCCATCGGCCCCTGTGGTCTCCATCGTCCCCGGGTCGGCAGCCACCGGGTCGCCCACCAGGTCGAAGACGGCGAGCTCATCATCCTCGTCGTCGAGATCGGCGACCGGCGCGAAATCTTCCGCGGCATCTGAGAGCAGGCGGCCAGGAGCCCTGGGACTCCGGGCCGCCTCACAGCCAGCCAGGGGGTCACTCTTCGTCGAGTGCGGCGTGCCAAGCGATCCCGTCGAGGATGTCGTGCTCGCTGACGACGACCTCACGCGCCCCTATCCGGTCCATCACCGCCAGCAGGACCACAGCCCCGGCGGCGATCACATCGACCCGGCCCGGATGCAGGACGGGGATCGCCGCCCGCTCCTCGTGATCGGACCGCAGCAGCAGCTCCGTGACTTCCCGGACCCGCTCATAGGGGATCCGCGCGTGATGGATGGCCGCCGAATCGTAAGCCTCAAGGCCCAGCGCAATGGCCGCGACCGTGGTCACCGAACCGGCCAGCCCCACCAAGGTGCTCGCCTGCGAGAACGGCACCACCTCGGCGGCCCGGTCCAACGCGGCCTCCACGTCGCCCCGTATCGCCGCGATCTGCTCCGCGGTGGGCGGGTCGGTGACCACGCCCCCGTGCACGAGGTGGCGCTCCGTCATCCGGACACAGCCGACGTCCACGGAACGGGCGGCCAGCACTCGGTCCGCCCCCACGACGAACTCCGTGGAACCTCCACCGATGTCCACCACCAGATAGGGAGTGGCCAGGTCGGTGCGGCCGGTGAGTTCCTTGGTGGCACCCGTGAAGGAGTACTCCGCCTCCAGGTCACCGGAGATCACCCGCGGCGGGGTGCCGAGGATCTCCAGCACGCCCGCGGCGAACTCCTCGCGGTTCTCGGCGTCCCGGGTGGCCGAGGTGGCCACGAAGCGCACTCGCTCCGCGCCGAGGTCCTTGATCACCGCCGCGTACTCCCGGCAGGCCGCGAACGTCCGCTGCAACGCCTCGGGGGCGAGTCGGCCCGTCTGGTCCACTCCCTGACCGAGCCGGACGATCGTCATCCGCCGGTCCAACTCGTTGAGCTCGCCCGTGACCGGGTCGACGTCCGCGACCAGCAGGCGGATGGAGTTCGTACCGCAGTCAACGGCCGCCACCCGGCTCATGCGCCCTCTCCCGCCTCGTCGTCCGCTTCCGCGCAGGGGGAGACGCACGGCCCCTTGGCCCACCACTCGGGCAGCAACGCCAGGGCCTCGTCACCAAACGGGTTCACGCCGGGGCCCGCCGCGAGCGAATGGCCCACCAGCACGTGCAGGCACTTCACCCGGTCCGGCATTCCACCGGCGCTCGGGAAGCCCTGGAGCACCTCGATCTCGTCCCGGCGCCGGATGTAGTCCTCGTGGGCCGCACGGTAGGCGGCGGCCAGCTCCGGATCGGTGCCCAGCCGGTCCTGCATCTCCTTCATCACCCCGGACCCCTCAAGGGTTCCGATGGCGCCGGCCGCCCTGGGACAGGTCAAGTAGTAGAGCGTGGGGAACGGCGTGCCGTCCGGCAGCCGCGGGGCCGTCTCGACCACGTCCGGCTGGCCACAGGGGCAGCGGTGCGCGATGGCGCGCAAACCACGCGGCGGGCGGCCCAACTGCTCTTTGAACGCGGCGACGTCGGCGTCCGTGGGCTCGGTACGGGCGGTCTGGGGCGGGGGCGTATCCATGCCTGAAATGAAGTCTCTTCGCTCGGTCTGATGGTGTCGTGCGCGTCATGCGCAGGGGGTGGAGCACCGCGGTCGGGGTCTTCCACCCGCGGCCCGGGTGCGGGGCGGGTCCAACGGCGGACGGCCGACGGTCGATGGCGGAGGTCAGTCCTCGGGGCGGTCGGCCTTGTCCACACCGTCCCAGACGTTGGAGTACCAGGGGCGGTCGCCGGCACCGTTGCCGTCCCGCCGCCGCCGCTCGGCGTCCGGGTCGACCACCGTGTAGCCGGTCTCACCGGGCCGCAGGTAGTGGAGGTGTTCGCGCGCCTGTCGCTCCACGTACGCCGGGTCCTGCCAACGGGCTTTCTCGTCCCGCAGTTCGGAGAGCCGCCGGCGCGCCTGGTCCGCTTCCCGCTGCTGCTCCGCGATGTCGGAGCGCTGCGATACGTACTGGCGCATGGGGTAGGCCAGGGCGACGACCAGCGTGCACAGGACCAGGGCGAGCAGGGCCGCCCGTCCGGTCAACCGACTCCTGCGGACCTGACGGCGGGACTGCGAACGGTAGACGTGTGCCGCGGTCCGTTCGCCGAGCTGCTTCAGCCTGGTCGCGGTGGAGAAACGGTCCCGGTTCCCGGCCATGCGTCCCGCCTCCCTGGTGAGCACACTCGAAGCCCCTGCGCCTTCGCTCCGCCGGAGGACCTCAGGAGCAAAGGGACGTCCCCGCACACGGTACGGGACCGGATGCGGGGACGTACGGAGGCTGCAACCCCGAAAGCGGTGATTAGCCCTTGAAGCGCGGGAAGGCCGAGCGACCCGCGTACACCGCGGCGTCGTCGAGGATCTCCTCGATGCGCAGCAGCTGGTTGTACTTGGCCACGCGCTCCGAACGGGCCGGCGCACCGGTCTTGATCTGGCCGCAGTTGGTGGCGACGGCCAGGTCAGCGATGGTGACGTCCTCGGTCTCGCCGGAGCGGTGGGACATCATGCACTTGAAGCCGTTGCGCTGGGCGAGCTCGACCGCGTCGAGGGTCTCGGTCAGCGAGCCGATCTGGTTCACCTTGACGAGCAGGGCGTTGGCGGAGCCCTCCTCGATGCCGCGGGCCAGGCGCTCGGGGTTGGTGACGAAGAGGTCGTCGCCGACGAGCTGCACCCTGGTGCCGAGCTTGTCAGTGATGACCTTCCAGCCGGCCCAGTCGTCCTCGAACAGCGGGTCCTCGATGGAGACCAGCGGGTACGCGGAGACGAGCTCCTCGTAGTACTCGGTCATCTCGGCGGCCGAACGGGACTGGCCCTCGAACTCGTACTTGCCTTCCTTGTAGAACTCGGAGGCGGCACAGTCGAGGGCGAGCGCGATGTCCTTGCCCGGGGCGTAGCCGGCCTCCTTGATGGCCTCAAGAATGAGGTCCAGGGCGGCGCGGTTGGACTCCAGGTTCGGGGCGAATCCACCCTCGTCGCCAAGGCCGGTGGACAGGCCCTTACGCTTCAGGACGGCCTTGAGGGTGTGGTAGACCTCGGTACCCCAGCGCAGCGCCTCGGAGAAGGACTCGGCGCCGATCGGCGCGATCATGAACTCCTGGATGTCCACGTTGGAGTCGGCGTGCGACCCACCGTTGAGGATGTTCATCATCGGAACGGGCAGCAGGTGCGCGTTCGGGCCACCGAGGTAGCGGAAGAGCGGGAGGTCCGAGGCCTCGGACGCGGCGTGGGCGACAGCCAGCGAAACACCGAGGATGGCGTTGGCGCCAAGCGAGCCCTTGTTGTCGGTGGCGTCCAGGTCGAACATGGCCTGGTCGATCAGACGCTGCTCGGTGGCGTCGTAGCCGACGAGCTCCGGGCCGATCTGCTCGATGACGGCGAGGACGGCCTTCTCGACACCCTTGCCGAGGTAGCGGTTCGGGTCCCCGTCGCGGAGCTCGATGGCCTCGAAAGCACCGGTGGAGGCGCCGGACGGCACGGCAGCACGGCCGGTGCTGCCGTCGTCGAGGCCCACCTCGACCTCGACCGTGGGGTTGCCTCGGGAGTCCAGGATTTCCCGGGCTACGACGACGTCGATGGACGGCACGAGCATCTCCTTCTGGGATGTGACGCTGGATGTGCGGTGGCGTGATGGCCTTGCGGTGGCCTGCCGCCTAGAGCCTAACCGCCTCCGGGAGCTCGACCGCCCGACTGCCCGACCCCTGGACAGAAAAAGGGGTCAAAGGCCTCCTTCAGAGGGCAAAGAAGACGGCCGCAGAAGGGTGCCGAGGTCGAGACAGAGCTCCGCCCGGCACGCGGGGACAGCCGTACGTGCCGGGCGGGAGGAGGCGGGGCCGCGGCGGACTGACGGCCGCGGCCGGCCAACCCCTAGCTCAGGTGCAGCATCTGACCCGGGTAGATCAGGTCGGCGTCACTGATGACGTCCTTGTTCAGCTCGAACAGCTTCTGCCAGCCCCCCTTGACGCCCTTCGCCTCGGCGATGGTGCCCAGGGTGTCGCCCGACTTCACCTCGTAGGAGCCGTCGCCCTTCTTGAAGCCCTGCGCCGTGGCCTGCGGGCGGGTCTGCGAACGGCTGGTCGGCGCCTGCTCGCTGCGCACCGGAGCGCTCTTCTTGACGGTGGTGCTCTTCTTGACCGTGGTGCTCTTCTTGACCGTGGTGCTCTTCTTGACCGTGGCCTTCGGAGCGGCCTTCTTCGGGGTGGCGGCGGGCTTGGAGGCGGAGGAGCCCTTGTATGCGGAGTTCGACAGGCCGACACCGCAGGACGGCCAGGCGCCCTTGCCCTGGCCGGCGAGGACCTTCTCGGCGATGGCTATCTGCTGGGACTTGCTCGCCAGGTGCGCGCTGGAGGCGTAGGCGGTGCCCCCGTAGGCGGCCCAGGTGGACGGCGAGAACTGCAGGCCGCCGTAGTAGCCGTTGCCCGTGTTGATGGACCAGTTGCCACCGGACTCGCACTGCGCGACGCGGTCCCACTCGGATGCGGTGGCGGCGTTCGCGCTACCGACGGCCATCAGCGGGGCGGCGACGGCCGCGCCGGTGACGCCGGCGAGGGTGACGATACGGGTGGCCTTGGACGGACGGCGATGCTTGCCCTTGCCCGAAAGCTGCATGGAGGTCTCCTCACCGACGCCTACGAGGTGAGCTGTCGGGTTCGGGCCAATGAGTTGCCCGGCCGAGCGTCCTAGCGCTCGGCTTCACCCCTAGCCGGTCCCTGACCACCTTTCAGTGGTCGGTCCCGGCGGAAACCTTGGGTCCCCCGCTCCTGCCTTCGGCGCTTGACGCGACGACTGTTCCCCCGTCCGCCGGCAGGACTCGGCGTGCGGTCGAAGGAGCCCGCGGTGGCGAGCGGTTCAGACCGTAGACACAGCCACTACCGATCTTCAATATCGGACAAGCTAGGAAAAACGCCCAAAACACCTAGCAGAGAACCGGCATTTACGCAGGTGAGGGGCGGAATCACCACACTCCGCCGAAGGGGCGCGCCAGTTGGGTGGAAGAGACTCATGTCTCACTTACGCGAACCAGGACATTGACCCACGCATCGGAGAAGCGGCGCGCCCCAAGTATCCCTATTTGCCGCTCAGATCGAGGCTCTGGCCAGGCTTGATGAGGTCGGCATCGGAGCCGATCACCTCTTCGTTCGCCTGATAGATCGCGGTCCAGCCACCCGCGACTCCGTGCGCGCCGGCGATATCCGTCAGGTTGTCGCCCGGCTTGACCGTGTATGCACCATCCGATGCCGCGTCAGAGAGCGCCCCGGCGGATGCACCAGAGGACTCCTCGGCCGGTTCGCCACGATGCTTGCCCGTCCCGATGGCCACAGCGGGGTCCGCGGCCGTCACTCCTGACGCGCCAGCCACGGGCGTCACGGTCGAGCCCTCGCCCACCACGCCAGGGGTGACGGGCACCTCGGGCCCGGCAGGCGTGGCGGGCGCGAGGCTCGCTGCGGGCGTGGTGGGGGCGCCCGGCGTCGCGGGGGTGGTGGGAGCGGTGGGGGTCGCAGGGGTGGTGGGAGCAACGGGGTTAGTGGGAGTGCCCGGCACCGTGGGAGTGACGGGAGTGGTGGGAGTGGTGGGAGTGACGGGAGCACCCGGGGTTGCCGAGGCGTCCGGCAGCTCGGGAGTCGCGGGCGCGGACGGCGTCACCGGGGCGGAAGGGGTTGCCGGGGCGGAGGGGGTGGCCGCGGGCTGCTCGGGCGCCTTCTCGGGCTCTTCCACCGGAAGGGAGTCCGCGGGACGAATCGGCGCCGGGGCGATCTCCCGCTTCTCCGTCCCGAGCCCGGGGTCCACATCAGGCTTGACGCTGTCCTTGACCAGTCCCGCGGGGCCTGAACACTGCGGCCAGGCCGAGGGGCCCTGAGCCGCGAGGACCTTCTCCCCGACGACTATCTGCTGCGAACGGCTGGCCAGATCGGCGCGCGGAGCGAAGTCGAGGCCACCGTTGGCCTCCCAGACCTCCTGGGTGAACTGGAGGCCGCCGTAGTAGCCGTTGCCCTGGTCGGCGCTCCAGGCGCCACCGCTCTCGCATTCGGCCACCTTGTCCCAGGTGGCCGCGTCGGCAGCCTGAGCGCCGGTGGCGGCGAGGAGCGGCAGGGCCAGCGCGGAGCCGGTGACTCCTGCGGTGACGACGAGCGCGGGGGCCTGACGGGGGCGCCGATGACGGCCATTCCCGGAGCGCATGCGGTTGCCTTTCGCGGGACTGCAGAGGACGTGGGGGCGAAAGTAGCGTCAGCCGAACACTTGTTACAAGTCGGTGCAGCTCAGATCACGCTCCGGTCACGATAGTGACGCTACGTCAACTCCTTTGTGACGTAACGGGCGTGAACTCCACAGGGAGTGTTCGCAATCCACGCATGATCAGCCCGCCCCGCCAACGCAGTTCGTCCGGATTGCCCCCAAGTCGCAAATCGGGTAGCCGGGTCAGCAAGGTGGCGAGCGCGGTCTGTCCTTCCAGCCGCGCCAGGGGCGCGCCGAGACAGTAGTGGATGCCGTGCCCGTACCCCAGGTGTTGGTTGTCGCGCCGGGACAGATCAAGGGTGTCGGGGTCCGTGAACC
Source organism: Streptomyces sp. NPDC006879 (assembly GCF_042869595.1). Taxonomy (NCBI): domain Bacteria; kingdom Bacillati; phylum Actinomycetota; class Actinomycetes; order Kitasatosporales; family Streptomycetaceae; genus Streptomyces; species Streptomyces sp. NPDC006879. The sequence goes on along the minus strand of NZ_JBIAGC010000023.1, from coordinate 13,848 downwards.
GCGCCGGGTCCCGATCCGCAGCCGCCAGCACGACCAACACCGGGTCCCCCGCCTCGATCCGCCGGCCGCCCAGAGTCAGGTCCTCGGTGGCGAACCGCCAGGTGGCCAACTCCACCGGCCCGTCGTAACGCAACAGTTCCTCGACCCCTGTCTCCAACAGCCCGCGCTCCCCCGCCGCCAACGAGTTCTGCAGGCGCAACCGCTGGTCCGGGTTGCGCAACAGCGCATAGGTGCCGTTGCCGATGAGGTTGACCGTGGTCTCGAAGCCTGCGAAGAGCAGGATGAAGGCCATCGCCGCGGCCTCGTTCTCCGTCAGGTGCTCGCCGTGGTCGCTCGCCCTGATCAGACCCGAGATGAGGTCCTCCCCCGGGTCGGCGCGCTTGCGGTGGATCAGATCGGCCAAGTAGGCGCGCATCTGCTTCACCGAACGGGCCACCCCGCCCCGCGGGCCGCCACCGTGCCGGATCATCATGCCGGCCCAGTCACGGAAGTCGTTCTGGTCCTCCCGCGGTACTCCGAGCATCTCGCAGATGGCGTAGATGGGCAGCGGGAAGGCGAACTCGTGGATGAGATCCGCCTCCCCCTTTGTAGCGAATTCATCAATCAGCTGATCGGTGAGCTCCTGCACCCGCGGCGTGAACTCGGCCACCCTCCGCGGGGTGAACGCCTTGGCCACCAGTCTGCGCAGCCGGGTGTGGTCCGGCGGGTCGATGTTGAGCAGGTGCGTCATCAGCTCGGCCTTGCGCTCACCGGGGATCCCGGTCTTGCCCTTCGCATGCGCAGGCTCCGCGTGATGCGCCGGATTCTTGCTCAACCGCTGGTCGGCGAGGGCCTGCCGGGCGTCCCCGTACCGGGTCACCAACCAGGCCTCGACCCCGCTGGGCAGCGTGGTGCGGTGCACGGGCGAGTGCTCACGCAACCACGCGTAAGCGGGATAGGGATCGGTTGCGAATTCCCAGTCGAAGAGGGTCGGGGCGGGGCCGGCCGCGGCTACGGGCGTCTCGTCATGCACCCGCCGACGGTATCCCGAAGCCCCGTGCCCCCAAGACTCACACCCCTATACACCCTCGAACCCACGACTGTCCGCAGATCAGATGGAGCTGGGCCATCGCTGAGATGTTGTTTCTACTTTCGGATCTGTGGATGCCAAGAACTTGCAGAGCAGCTTCGCAGTAGTGGAGAGACGGGCCGAGCACGCGGTCAAGTTCTTCTACTCACACCTCTTCTGGCATAACCCGGCCATCCGGGCCATGTTTCCCGACTCCTTCACCGACATGGAGCGGCAACGCGACCGCCTCTTCGCCGCCCTCACCCACGTGGTCTCCCGCCTCGACGACGAGACCCTGCTGCCCTACCTCCGCGACCTCGGCCGCGACCACCGGAAGTTCCTGGCCCGCCCCGAGCACTATGCGGCGGTCGGCGCCAGTCTGCTGGCCGCCCTCGCCGAGGCCTCTGGCGAGCACTGGAACCAGGACGTGGAAAAGGCCTGGACCGAGGCGTACTCACTGATCGCCGACGCGATGATGGAGGGCGCCGCCGCCGGCACCGACCCGCCCTGGTGGAACGCAAAGATCATCCGGCACCTCCAGTACGGATCCGACATCGCCGTGATCACCCTGCGCCCGGACCCCCCGCTGCCCTACCGGCCCGGGCAGTACGTCAGCGTGTCCAGCGAGCGCGTGCCGACTACCTGGCGCACCTACTCCCTGGGCAACGCCCCGCGCCCCGACCACACCCTCGACCTGCACGTCAGCCGAATCGAAGGCGGTCGACTCAGTACCGCCCTGGTGCGGGACGTGGCGCCGGGAGAAACGCTCCGGCTGGGCTCGGCCAGCGGCTCCATGACGATCCCGCACGTCCTGACCCAACCACTGAGTCTGATCGCCGCCGGCACTGGCTGGGCCCCCGTACGGGCCATCCTCGAAGACCTCGCCCAACGTCCGCCCGAGGTGGACCTTCGGCTGTTCGTCGTGGCCCGCGACACGGCCCACCTCTACGACCGTCCCTATATAGAGGAGCTGGGGCGACGGTTACCCGGGCTGAGCACCACCTACATCACCCCGGCGCCCGGGCAACACCGCAACCAGGCCACCGACCGGCTGGTCACAGCGCTCAGCAACCGTGGTCTGTGGCACGCCCAGGACGTCTACCTCAGCGGCCCGCCCCTGTTCATCGAGGAGACGGCCATGCTCCTCGAACGGCTCGGCACCGCGCCGGACCGCATCTTCCACGACGCCGTCCCCGCCGCCGCCACCGGCCGCACCCGTCCCCTGGGCTTCCGGGAGTGGTTCCTGCGTCGCCCCGACCCGCAATGGCACAACCCGGCAGCCCGCGCTCCGCGCCATCCTTGAGTCACTGGCCTGGCCGGGGGCGGGGGCGACACCACCTCAGGCCTCGTGTTCCGGGTCCGCCACGCCGGAGTCCACCCGGCCCTCGGCCACCACGATCGCGTCCCGATAGGCACGGGAAGCAGCCCGCAGCGCGGTCTCCGGGTCCACGCCCTCCGACTCGGCCCGCACCGCCAGGGCCAACAGCTCGTACCCGACGCCCTCGCCGCGCGGAACGTCCACCGGCAGGCCTCCGATCCGTGCCCGACCGGCCAGCTTCGCGGCCAGGGCGAGACCCGGCTGCCCCAGCGGGATCCCCTCGGTGACCGAGCTGCGCTGCTTCTCCACCGCTTTGGTCCGCAACCAGTGCTCCTTGACCTCCTCCGGTGTTTCGGCGGTCTCCTCGCCGAAGACGTGCGGATGGCGGTGGATCAGCTTCTCCACCAGGGTCGCGGCGACATCGTCCACCGAGAACGGATCCTCGGGGTCCTCCTGCGCGATCCGCGCGTGGAAAACCACCTGGAGCAGTACGTCACCGAGCTCCTCACGAAGCTCCGTACGGTCACCGTCCTCGATCGCCTCGACGAGTTCGTACGCCTCCTCGATCCCGTACTTGGCCAGACCCCGATGGGTCTGCCGCGAGGACCACGGGCACTCCCGCCGGATCCGGTCCATGACCTGCACCAGGTCCAACAGTCGGGCCCCGGGCAGATCGTAGGAGGCGGGCAGCAGCTCAAGCTCCGGCATCGCCTCCCGGCCGGAGCCGGCCATCCGGGCCAGGCCGTCGGTGAGCTTCTGATCACCCTCACCGGTCGGGATCACCACCACCGTTCGCCCGCCCCGGCACAGCCGAACAAGCTCCCGGGCCTCCGGCCGGGCCTGCTCCACCCTCACCCCGGCCTCCCGCAGATACGGCAGCTGCGGATGCCCGGGGTCGGCGCACAGCACCCGGTCAGCGGCGCACAGCAGCTGCCAGGCGGCCCAGGACAGCAGTCCCGGGGCCACCCGGTGGCTGGTGGTCAACAAGACGATGCGGCCGGTGGGGACGGCGTCCCCGCGGGGGGCGGTAGGGGTCTCAGTCACCCTTCGAACCTACCCCGGCCAGCTCAGGTCCCTTCCGGTGCCTGCTGCTCCCCCTCCGAACGTTGCATGATCCACGGAGTCTTCACGTCGGTCAGTGAGAGCTTCTCGCCATCCCAGGCCCCGAAGCGCGGATTGACCTCGATGCCGAGTTTCTTCGCGGCAGCGGAGATCGGCTCCAGGAACTTCTGCTGACCGTAGCGCTCGGTCAGCTTGGCGACGATGAGCCGGTCCCGCAGCGCCTGGTCGATCTGCGCGGGGGAGATCGAGGCCTGCTGGAGCACGAGGGTCTCGAACTGCTCCGTCCCGCCGACCCGGGAGATCTCCTCCCTACGGGCCTCCTGGAGATCCTTGGCGGTCACCGACAGCCCGGTGTCGGCCGCGGCGCGGGCCAGGACGAGGCTCTGGATCATGGTGTTCAGCTTGGCGCGCTCCAGCCCGGCGGAGTTCTCGATCAGCTGGGTGGCCTGGGGCGAACGGCGCTGGGCCTCACGCACGTCGTTGACCTGGGTCTGGAGCGTGGTCGTCTGGATGCGTTCGCCGCCCACCACGGCCGCCGTACCCGGCCTGGGCTCACCCCCGCACGCGGCCAGCAGTGGAGCCGCGGCCAACAGGGCGGCGGAGACGGAGAGCGCAGTGCGGCGGTGCAATGGAGCCTCCCGGCGGCTTGATTGTGCTTCGGTGCACAAGGGCCTTGCGGTGATCGATGTTAGGCAGTCCAGGTGCCCTGGGCCACTGATTCACCCAACGATTCGCGCCGACATCCGGCACCCGGGGGAGTCGGGCCCCTGCGCACCGGGCTGGACCACGCCCGGGTGCCATCTCGATCCCGTGCCGCGGGCGCCCCGGAACCGATGAGCCTGTCCTGAGACCGGTTTGCCTCTCACCCGCCGTATCCAGGCCCAGCGCCCCGCCGACCGCCCCCGTTCACCACCATCGCCGCGGCCCGGGGGGACGGCGAACCTCACCGGGTCCGAGGCCGTCAGAGGCCCGGACCCGGTTGTACGCACCACATGACGACGACCGCAGTCCGCGGCACGACCGTCCGGGGAGGACCGGGGCGGGGAACCCACTCGGGCATCCCCTCAGGGCGTGCCCGAAGGGCCCCCGGTCACGCTCCGGTTCAGGAACCGAGGACGGTAGCCAGGAACTCCCCCGTCCAGGAGAGGAGTTCCCGTCCCACCAACGGCTTCCCGCCGATCCTGCCGGTCTTCGGGCGCGGTACCAGCACCTGGGAAGTGGCTGGCTTGATGACCGAACCCGGGTGGAGACGCTTCAGGCGCAGCTCCTGGGATTCGCGCAACTCCACCGGTCCGAAGCGGACGTTGTTGCCCTGCAGGGTGATGTCACCGACCCCGCAGGCACGGGCGAGCATCCGCAGGCCCGCCACCAACAGGAGGTTCTCCACCGGCTCGGGCAGTTTGCCGTAGCGGTCGCTGAGCTCCTCCCGCACCGCCCTGACCTCGTCCTCGCTGCTGGCGGAGGCGATGGCCCGGTAGGCCTGGAGGCGCAGCCGCTCGCCCGGGGCGTAGTCGTGGGGGACATGCGCGTCCACCGGCAGTTCGATCTTGACTTCCAGGGGTGCTTCCTCCTGCTCGCCGCCCTCCAGGGAAGCCCGGTAGTCCGCCACCGCCTCACCGACCATGCGGACGTACAGGTCGAAGCCGACTCCGGCGATGTGACCGGACTGTTCGCCGCCGAGCAGGTTTCCGGCGCCGCGGATCTCCAGGTCCTTCATGGCCACGTACATACCAGCGCCCATCTCGGTGTGTTGGGCGATCGTGGCCAGTCGCTCGTGCGCGGTCTCGGTGAGCGGCTTCTCCGGCGGGTAGAGGAAGTAGGCGTATCCGCGCTCCCGCCCGCGACCGACCCGACCGCGGAGCTGGTGCAGTTGGGAGAGGCCGAAGTTGTCGCCGCGCTCGACGATCAGGGTGTTGGCGTTGGAGATGTCGATGCCCGATTCCACGATGGTGGTGGAGACCAGGACGTCGAACTTCTTCTCCCAGAAGTCGACCACCACCTGCTCCAGTTGACTCTCACCCATCTGCCCGTGCGCGGTGGCGATCCGCGCCTCCGGCACGATCTCGCGCAGCCGGGCGGCGGCCCGGTCGATGGACTCCACCCGGTTGTGGATGTAGAAGACCTGGCCTTCGCGCAGCAGTTCGCGACGGATGGCCGCGCCGATCTGCTTCTCCTCGTACGGTCCGACGAAGGTGAGCACGGGGTGGCGCTCCTCCGGCGGCGTGGTGATGGTGGACATCTCGCGGATGCCGGTGACCGCCATCTCCAGGGTGCGCGGAATCGGGGTGGCCGACATGGTCAGCACGTCGACGTTGGCGCGCAACTTCTTGAGCTGCTCCTTGTGTTCGACGCCGAAGCGCTGCTCCTCATCGACGATGACCAGGCCGAGGTCCTTGAACTTGGTCTCCGAGGAGAACAGCCGGTGGGTTCCGATGACCACGTCCACCGAGCCCTCCTTCAGCCCCTCCAAGGTGGCCTTGGCCTCGGTGTCGGTCTGGAACCGGGACAGCGCCTTGACCACTACCGGGAACTGGTTGTAGCGCTCGGAGAAGGTGCCGAAGTGCTGTTGCACCAGCAAGGTGGTGGGGACGAGGACGGCTACCTGCTTGCCGTCCTGCACGGCTTTGAAAGCCGCCCGGACCGCGATCTCGGTCTTGCCGTAGCCGACGTCACCGCAGATCAGCCGGTCCATGGGGACGGACTTCTCCATGTCCTCCTTCACCTCGGCGATGGTGGACAACTGGTCAGGGGTCTCGGCATAGGGGAATGCGTCCTCCAGTTCCCGCTGCCAGGGGGTGTCCGGCCCGAAGGTGTGGCCGGGCGCCGCCATGCGGGCGCTGTACAGCTTGATCAGGTCGGCGGCGATCTCCTTGACCGCCTTCTTCGCCCGCGCCTTGGTCTTGGTCCAGTCGGCGCCGCCGAGGCGGTGCAGGGTGGGCGCTTCGCCGCCGACGTACTTGGTGACCTGTTCCAGCTGGTCGGTGGGGATGTAGAGGCGGTCGCCCGGCTGGCCACGTTTGGCGGGTGCGTACTCGACGAGCAGGTACTCACGGGTGGCGCCCTGCACGGTGCGCTGGACCATCTCGATGTAGCGGCCCACTCCGTGCTGTTCGTGCACGATGTAGTCGCCCGCCTGGAGGGTCAGCGGGTCGATGGTCTTGCGCCGGCGGGCCGGCATCCGGCCCAGGTCCTTGGTCGCGGTCCGCTGGCCGGTCAGGTCGGTCTCGGTGAGGACCGCGACCTTCAGGGCGGGGTCGGTGAACCCGGTGTCCAGGGCGCCGCAGGCGACGTGGACGAGGGAGGGCTCCAGGGAGCCGAGGTCGGCCTCCAACCGGGCCGCGATGCCCTCGCTGCCGAGCACCTCCACGGTACGGGCGGCCGGTCCGTGGCCCTCGGTGACGAAAACGGTGCGCCAGCCGTCGGCGAGCCAGCCCTTGGTGTCGGCCAGTGCGCGGGCCGTGTCGCCCCGGTAGGACTCCGGGGAGTGCATGCCCAGCTTCAAGGTGTCCGCGGACAGTTCCTCGTCAGCGGCGAACGGCGAGACCGACCACCACATCATGCCGAGTTCACGGGCCCGGTCCCGGACGTCGGCCAAACCCCACAGGGAAGCGGCGCCGACGTCGATGGGGGCCTGGCCGCCACCGGCGGTGGCCGCCCAGGATGCCTGGAGGAACTCCTGGCTGGTGGCGACCAGGTCGGTGGAGCGGGTCCGGACCCGCTCCGGGTCGCAGACCACGGCCATGGCTCCGGCAGGCAGCACGTCCAGCAGCAGCTCCATGGCGTCTACCAGGACCGGGGCGAGGGACTCCATGCCTTCGACGGCGATACCCTCGGCGATCTTACCGAGCAGTTCGGCGAGTTCGGGGTGGGCCTCGGCCAGCACTGCGGCCCGCTCCCGTACCTCGTCGGTCAACAGCAGTTCACGGCAGGGCGGTGCCCACAGGCCGTGCTCGGCGATCTCCAACGAGCGCTGGTCGGCCACTTTGAAGTAGCGGATCTCCTCGACTTCGTCGCCCCAGAACTCCACGCGCAGCGGGTGTTCCTCGGTGGGCGGGAACACGTCGAGGATGCCACCGCGGACTGCGAACTCACCTCGCTTCTCCACTAGTTCCACCCGGGAGTAGGCGGCAGCCGCCAGCGCTTGGGTGATCTCCTGGAGGTCGGCGCCCTGGCCGCTGCGCAACGCGACCGGGACCAGCTCACCGAGCCCCTTGACCTGAGGCTGGAGCACCGAGCGGATGGGCGCCACGATGACGCTGACCGGGCCGGCTGCCGGATCCTCAGTGGAGGGGTGGGTGAGCCGCCGCAGTACCGCGAGTCGGCGGCCCACGGTGTCGCTGCGCGGTGAGAGCCGCTCGTGCGGCAGCGTCTCCCAGGACGGGTAGTCCACCACACCGTCGGCCGGGAGCAGCGAGCGCAGGGCGGAAGCCAGGTCCTCGGCCTCCCGCCCGGTCGCGGTCACCGCGAGGACGGTACGCCCGGTCCGGCGGGCGAGTGCGGCGATCGCGAAGGGCCGGGCGGCCGGCGGGCCGACGAGGTCGACGTGCATCCGGTTGCCGTCGTTGGCCGCCTGGACCGCCTCGGCCAGCGCGGGATCCTTGATGACGGCGTCGAGCAGACCGTGCAGGCTCATGAGGAGGCTTTCCGTCCGTGGATGTTCCGTGGGGGTGCGGCGTGCGGGCCGCCGGGTGGGCAACGCGAAGGGCCCGACACGTACGACGGGCCGGGGTTCCCAGCCTACGACGCGCCACCCTCACTCGCCCGGGGGATCGGGCGCACCGCGCGCGGTCCCCGGGGCCCCGGCTTGACGACGCCCTCCCGCACCTTGACGAGGGCGATTCGAACACTTCGGCCGCAAGCAGGGATGATTCATGTCGATCCCCCCACTCCGACCGACCCCCGAAGAAGACCCCCACCGCGGCCGTGAGGTCCGGCACAAGCCGACCGGCCCCCGTCCGCGGGCTGAACCGCCCGACTGGAGGACCCCTAGCGTGCACGGAGCACAGCCCGCACCGCCCGGCACCCCGGCGCCGGCTCCGCCCACCCCGAGCCCGGCAGTGCCCGAGCCCCGTGTGCCCGCTCCCGAGGAGGGCCCGGGTGAGATACCCGGGGAGATACCCGGGGGGCGGTCGCTCGTCCGGCTGCCCCGAGGCATTGCGCCGTTGCTCCGGCCGACAGGACTCGGCTGGACGTTGGCGGCGGCGTTCTTCGTCGCGTACGCCGCCCTCTCCCTGCTGCGGCTGCGTCGTATGGAGACGCTGTCGTGGGACCTGGGCATCTTCGAGCAGGCGATCCGAGGCTACGCGCACCTTCAGGCGCCCCTGGTCGACCTGAAGGGCCCGGGCACGCACATCCTCGGTGACCACTTCAGCCCGATCACGGCCTTGATCGCCCCCCTCTACCGGGTCTTCCCCGGCCCTGCCACGCTCCTGGTGGTGCAGGCCGCGCTGTTCGCCGTGTCCGTACTGCCGGTGACCCGGGTGGCGTCCCGGCTGCTCGGCCCGGCCCGTGGTCTGGCGCTCGGAGTCGGGTACGGGCTGTCCTGGGGAATCCAGCGGGCCGTCGAGTTCGACTTCCACGAGATCTGCTTCGCGGTGCCGCTGGTGGCCTTCGCCTTGGAGGCCGTGGTCATGGGGCGCTGGCGGGCTGCGCTGTGGTGGGCACTGCCGCTGGTGCTGGTCAAGGAGGACCTGGGGTTGACGCTCAGCGCGATCGCGCTGGTGGTGGCCGCCCGGGCCCGGCGCTCCCGGCCTCGTCTCGCCTACGGGGCGGTGGCGGTGGCCGTGTTCGGCGCGGTGGCCGCCCTGCTGACCTTCACCGTGCTCATTCCGGCTTTCAACACCGGTGGCGACTACGGGTACTGGAACAAGCTGGAGGACGCCGGCCCGTTCGCCGGATGGGGCACCAAGCTGTCCACGCTGGCCTGGGTGCTGTTGCCGACCAGCGCGCTGCTGGCCCTGCGCTCACCGCTGCTGCTGGTGGCGGCCCCCACGCTGGGCTGGCGTTTCCTGTCCTCGGACGACCACTACTGGTCCACGGACTGGCACTACAGCGCGGTGCTGATGCCGGTGGTGGTACTCGCCGTGGTGGACGCCGTGGAGCGGGCCCGGCGCAGCCCCCGGCCCTGGCTGCGCTCGTACGCGCTGCACGTGCCGACAGCGGTGGCGGCCGGGGCGCTCGCCCTGACCCCCTCGATGCCGCTGGCAGCACTGGCCGAGGGGCACACGTACGGCAAAAGCCGCCAGGTCCAGGCCGCCGAGCGGTTGCTCGAACAGATCCCCGACGGTGCCAGCGTGGAGGCGGACGTCGGCCCGATCGCCCGGCTCACCGCGCGTTGCCGGGTCTTCTGGGTGGGCGACACCAGAGGCGTAGCGCCCGACTACATCGCCCTGAACAACGGCTCGGGGTGGGTGGACAACCCGGTGGACTACGCCGCGGCCCTGCACCCGGGGCATCGCTATTCCCTGGTGGGCACCGCGGGCGGCTACGTGGTGCTGCACCGGGAGGGTTGAGGGGCTGCCGGCTTGGCATCCTCCCGGGCTTGGGGGCCCGCGGGATTGCCGCCTGCTCCCACACAAGGCGTCTGGGTCGCTTCTGGTGGGTTCCTGCTTGGCCGCGCGGTGCGGCCCCGACGGGCTCGGATGAGCCTGCCGGGGCCGCTTGACCGGGCGGTGTTGCGGGTCCGGGCCGTTATTCGCTGGCGATCGCGTTCAGGACGTTCATGCGCCCCGCCCGGAAGGCCGGAACCAGCGCCGCGAACAGACCGACGAAGGCAGATCCGATGAAGACGCCGATGATGGTCGGCCACGGGATCTCCAGGACGTTGAGTCCTTCCAGAGCCAGCAGCTTCTGTGCCGTCGCGCCCCAGCCCATGCCCAGGCCGAGGCCGAGGAGGGCGCCGAAGAGCGCGATAACCACGGACTCCAGGCGGATCATGCGGCGCAGTTGGCGGCGGGAGAGTCCGATGGCGCGCATCAGACCGATCTCCCGGGTACGTTCGACCACGGAGAGGGCCAGCGTGTTGACCACACCGAGGACGGCGACGATGATCGCGAGTCCGAGCAGGCCGTAGACCATGTTGAGCAGCTGCCCCACCTGGTCCTTGAGGGTCTGCTTGTAGTCGGTCTGGTTGAGCGCCTGGTACTGCGGATAGGCGTTGAGGCCGGACTTGAGGGCAGCGTACGCCTCCTTCTCCTGGCCGTCCGTCGCCTTGCCCAGCAGCATGAACGGCCGGGGCAGTTGGTCGGCCGGGATGTGTGCCGCCGCCGTGGTGGTGCTGAGATACATCGCGCCCTTGTCGAGGCCGCCCTCGTCGGAGGTGATCGCCGCGACCCGCAGCCGTGCGGTCTCCCCGCGGTCGAAGGCGAGGGTCAGCTGGTCCCCGACCTTGACGCCGTGTTCGGTGGCGTACTTGTCACCCACCGACATGGCGTCGGGGCCGTAGGCGGCGGAGTGCTTGCCGGAGACCATGGTCCGTCGGACGTCCTCGGCGTAAGTGGGGTCGGTGACGCTCAGGGTCTGCGCCGCCGTCTTGCCGTCCGGGGAGGTCACCTTGGCTTCGACCAGCCGGTAGGCGGTGACGTGAGCCATGCCGGGTACGGACTTCATGGCCCGTTCGGCCTGCGGAAGCACCGGTTGCCGGCTGGTGGACTGCACGATGTAGTCAGCCCCGACGGTCTTGTCGAGTTCCTCGGTGGCGGAGGCGACCATCGAGGAGCCGACCACGGAGAGGCAGGCGACCAGGGCGAGGCCAATCATCAGCGCGGCGCCGGTGGCACCGGTGCGGCGCGGGTTGCGCAGGGCGTTGCGTTCGGCCATCCGCCCGACCGACCCGAAGGCCCGCAGGACGATGGTGGAGAGCACCTTGACGACGCCCCCGGCGAGCAGCGGCCCGATCACGATGAAGCCGATCAGGGTCAGCACCACGCCGAGCCCGAGGAAGAGCGAGCCTTCGGCGGCCTTGTCGGCGACGGCGGCGAGGTAGAGGGCGCCGGCGCCGATCACGGTGAGGGCCAGGCCGATCACCGCACGGACCCGCCCGGCCTTGCGGTCGACGGGGGTACCGGCTTCGCGCAGCGCCGCCATCGGGGAGACCTTTCCGGCCCTGCGGGCCGGCAGGTAGGCGGAGACGACGGTCACGACGAGTCCGAGGAACAGGCCGATGACCGGGGTTGTCCACAGCACCGTCAGATCGTCCGTGGACAGGTGCATGCCGAGCTGGCCCATGAGTTTCATCAGCCCGACGGCCAGCCCGACGCCCGCGCCGACACCGAGGACCGAACCGACGAGTCCGAGCAGCACCGCCTCGACGAGCACGGAGCGGTTGACCTGTTCGCGGCCGGCGCCGATGGCGCGCATCAGGCCGATCTCCCGGGTGCGCTGGGCGACCAGCATCGAGAAGGTGTTGAAGATGAGGAAGATGCCGACGAGGAAGGCGATGCCGGCGAAACCGAGCATCACGTACTTCATGACGTCCAGGAAGGAGCCGATATTCGCGCGGTTGGCGTCGGCGGACTCCTGGGCGGTCTGGAGCTTGTAGGCGTCCGCGCCGAGTTCGGCGGCCACGGCGCTCTTGAGCTCTTCGTCGGCGACGCCGTCCTTGGCCTCGACGTTGATGTGGGTGAACAGCCCAGTTTTGCCCAGCAGTCCGCGCTGTGCGGTGGCGGTGTCGAAGTAGACGATGGCCGCACCCGGGTTGGTGGCCTTGAAGGATGCGATGCCGGAGATCTTGGCGCGCAGGTCACCGGTGATGGCGATGGTGCGGATCTCGTCGCCGACGCCGAGTTTGTGCTTCTTCGCGGTGTCGGCGTCGAGCATCACCTCGTTCGAGGTGCGCGGAGCATGACCGGAGGTAATCTCCATCGCGCGAAGTTCGTTGGAGGTCCAGTTGATCGCCAGGGTCGGAGCGCCGTTGGAGGAACCGAGGTTCTCGTTGTGGGTGTTGACGACCGTGACGGAGGTCGAGATGACCACGCCCTCGGCGGACTTCGCGCCCTCGGCCTTGCCGGCGCGCTCCACGAGGGAGGCGGGCAGGGTCTCGGGGCGGCCGGTCTGCGGTATGTCGTCCCCTTCGTCGGCGCCCTTCGGGCTGATGGTCACATCAGCGGCGGAGAGCGCGAAGAGCTTGTCGAAGGTGGTGTTCATGGTGTCGGTGAACACCAGGGTGCCGCTGACGAAGGCAACGGAGAGGAGCACCGCGACCGCCGACAGCGCCATCCGGCCCTTGTGCGCGAGGAAGTTGCGCAGCGAGGTCTTCAGTACGGTCATGAGGTCCGCCCGCGCGCGTCGAAGTCCTTCATCCGGTCCAGAACCTGCTCGGCCGTCGGGTTGAACATCTGGTCCACGATCTTGCCGTCGGCGAGGTAGAGGACGCGGTCGGCGTAGGAGGCGGCGACGGGGTCGTGAGTGACCATCACGATGGTCTGACCCAGTTCGTCCACGGATCTACGCAGGAAGCCGAGCACTTCGGCACCGGCCCGGGAGTCCAGGTTCCCGGTCGGTTCGTCACCGAAGATGATCTCGGGGCGGGCGGCCAGCGCACGGGCCACCGCCACTCGCTGCTGTTGACCGCCGGAGAGCTGGTTGGGGCGGTGCTTGAGTCGGCCGGCGAGCCCGACGGTCTCGACCACCTGGTTGAGCCATTGGGCATCGGGCTTGCGGCCGGCGATGTCCATCGGCAGCGTGATGTTCTCCAGGGCGTCCAGAGTGGGCAGCAGGTTGAACGCCTGGAAGATGAAGCCGATGCGGTCCCGGCGCAGTTGGGTCAGCTTCTTGTCCTTCAGCTTGGTGATCTCCGTTTCGGCGAGGTAGATCTCGCCGCCGGTGACGGTGTCCAGGCCTGCCAGACAGTGCATCAGGGTGGACTTGCCGGACCCGGAAGGGCCCATGATCGCGGTGAACTGACCGCGCGCGATGTCGACGTCCACGTGGTCCAACGCGACGACCCGGGTCTCCCCCGCCCCGTACTCCTTGACGACCTGCCGCGCCCGCGCCGCGACAGCCGTGGTCCCTCCAGTACCCCCGTGCCTGGGAATGGTCACAGCCGTGGTCACGTCTGTCTCTCCTCGATCGGTTGCGGTGTGTGGTGCGGTGCATGTCCACGCCGTGTTGGCTGGAACTGTTCTGATTCTGCCGTGCGCAGGGGGACAAGTCCCGGGTGCCCGGCGGTGTATCCGGGGTGGGGACAGCCCCACCCCGGATATCCCGCGGCCCACTTCTTCGCCGCTCCCCCGCTAAGAACCAGTTAAGGAGACGGGCCCGAAGTTCTCCTCCTCCGCCGGTACCGGCCGCCCCTGGGTCGAACGACGGAGTTCCCCCTAGACGAGTCATTCCGAATGCTGACGGTGCGTTTGGGAACGCAGACAGGGCGTCCAAGATCGATCTGTGACGAATGACCTGGACGCCCTGCTCACCGCACTGT
>NZ_JBIAGC010000022.1:0-96557 GCF_042869595.1 Streptomyces sp. NPDC006879 | reverse complement strand
CATCAGCTGCTCGAGCACAGCCTCGACCTGCTCCGGCGGAATCTGCCCGTCGCCAACGGCCTCGGATATCTGAGTCTCAGTCACGCGATCTTGCCTTTCCGACCCGGCGGGGCCAACCCGGCCCCGCCCAAGTCATCAGATCACGGACTTACACGATCTTCCGGACACGCCCTCGTGCTCGTTGGGCGATCCTCTAACGAACACAACTACTCGTCAGCTTCCGTGATGCCTTTCTCTAAATGGCCAAGCCTTGGGCCGCCCGTACGCGGTCGAAGCCGCCGCGGGCCTTGTTCTGCGCGAAGCAAGTGGGTTGGCTTGCGGTGGGCTTGGTGGGGAGGCGGGTCCTTAGGGCCACCCGTTCGAGGAGGGAGTCGCAGGCGCTTGCGCCTCTCCACCTGGTGAGGGGTTCGATTCTGCGACCAGGTTCTGGGCGATGGTCGCGTAGCGGATCGCAGCGGTGCGGGACATGTTGAAGACCGGGGCGAGGCACAGCGGGTCGGTGCCCACGGTCGGTGCCTCGTGCAGTATCCGGTCGCCGCGGATGCGTTCGAGGTAGACCCCCTGGTGCAGCAAGTGCCGCTGGAGGTACCCGGCGCTGACGGGCTCGTTTCCCAGGGCGGTCTTCGCGTTGGTTGGCCTGCCGTATGTCAGCCCTTCAGGTAGGCGAGACCGGGATGGGCCACTAGATAGCCGGTGAGCAGGCGGTCCGCCACACTGACCGAATCCACCAGTGGATGCAGGGCGAACGCCTTGACGGCCCTGGAACGCGAGCCGCTCTCGGCCGCCGCCAGCACCTCCCGCTCCACTGCCTTGACCGCACTGACGAGGCCTGCCGCATGGCCCGGCAGCGGATCGACGGACACCGGGTGTGCACCGTTGGCATCGACCAGACAGGGCACTTCGATCACGGCGTCCGCATCGAGCACGGACAGCGCCCCGCGGTTCGCCACGTTGAGGATGAGCGTCGCTCGCTCGTCCCGAGCGATGGCCCGCATCAGGGAGAGGGCGACCCTTTCGTAGCCACCACCGGTCTCCAGGTCCGCCTCGTCCCGCGCACCGGCGCCCGCTGCCAGACGGCTCTCCGCCATGTAGGTGGCTTCCCGCTCAGCCCGCGTCCGGTCCCAAGAGGCCCAGGCAGCGCACTCCGGGTCAGCGGCGCGTGAGTAGAAGGCCTCCTGCTGGTCCCGCAGGAAGGCGCCTCGGGTCTGGGCTGCCTCCCGGTAGGCTCGTACGGTTTCACGGTTGAAGTAGTAGTAGTACAGATACTCGTTGGGGACCGCGCCGAGGGATCTAATCCATTCGGAGCCGAAGAGGCGTCCTTCCTCAAAGGACTCAAGGGCCTCGCCGTCCGCAAGTAGACGGGGCAGTTCGTCCCGCCCGTCGATGCGCAGACCCCGGACCCATCCGAGGTGATTGAGCCCGACGTAGTCGACCCAGACCCGCGCGGACGGCGCACCGCCGAGCGCTCGGGTCATTCGTCTCCCCAGGCCGACCGGGGAGTCGCAGATGCCGATCACCCGGTCGCCCAGGTACCGGGCCATCGCTTCGGTGACCAGACCAGCGGGGTTGGTGAAGTTAATGACCCAGGCATCGGGCGCCAACTGCGCGATCCGGCGCGCGATATCCCAGGCGACCGGCACGGTGCGCAGTCCGTAGGCGATCCCGCCCGCACCTACCGTCTCCTGGCCCAGCACGCCCTCGTCCAGCGCGATCCGTTCATCGGCTGCGCGCCCGTCCAGGCCGCCCACCCGGATGGCGCAGAAGACGAAGTCGGCTCCCCTCAGCGCCTCGGCGAGGTCCTGCGTGGCGGCAACGACGGGAGCGTCCGGCACCCCCTCGGCCTGGTCCGCCAGCACCCGGGCGATCGCGGTGAGCCTCCCCGCATCCGGATCGTAGAGGGTCACCTGGTTGACGCGGCCCTCGGCATGGTCCCCGAGCAGAGCGTCGTACACCAACGGGACGCGGAACCCGCCCCCACCGAGAATCGTCAGCTTCATGTGCCCATCACCTTCCCCCGGTACCGCGGCAACTGCACCCGGCACCAGCACCTGTGACATAGTCCGGGGCCTCGCCGTCCCCCGTGGAAGGCGTGCCCCGTACCAGTGTCGACGGTCAGATGGTCGGCGTGGGGACAGCGCGCAGGCGTGGTGTGCTGCGCTGCGGTACGGCACCCGACCGATGACCCGCAAGTGATCCTCGGCCCGCACCGTCGGTGGAGAGCACCAGCGTCATCCGGGTGAAGCCCATCGCCTGCAAGGTCCGGCTCGATTCGGCAACCATCCGGCACCGGGCCACGCCCCACCGGGGGTCGGGATGGCGCACCGCGCGCACCGCTCCGTCGCGTTCCACGGCCTCCGGCCCGTACGTGGCCAGCCAGTGGGGAACGCCATAACGATAGGCCGCCTCCATGAACGGGTCCCTGGCGATGTCCTGGCGGATGTAGCGCAGCGCCTGGTCGTCGGGCGCCTCTGTGAGGGCCGTCGCGAACTGGGCGAGCAACGGCACGCACCAACTCGGTTCGTGGTCCTCCAGGACGCTTCCGGCGTCCGGGTGGAAGAGCACGAAGCGCAGGAAGTTGTCGTCCGGCAGGGCGGTGGGATGCGGTCGGACCCCGGCGAAGAGCTGGTCGAAGGCCGAGTTGGTGAGGGCCACGTCCCAGTGGTCGTCGATGAGGAAGGCCGGGTAGGGGACGGACTCCATGAGAGCGGCGTAGTCCCGCAGGTAGTCGCGCTGGGACGGATCCTCAGGGAGCCGGCTGGCCTCCTCGGATCGCCACGGCTGCGGCGGCTCACGGTCCGCGAGGATGCGGAACAGCCAGAACCGCTGCTGTTCGGTCATCTCCAACGCCTGTGCCAGAGAGAGGAGTTTGCGATCCGTCCATTCCTTGACCAGGCCGCGCTCCCAGTTGCCATAAGCACGCACGCTGATCCGCAAGCGTGCGGCGACGTCCTCCTGGCTGAGGCCGAGTTCTTCTCGACGTTGACGCAGGATCTCCTTGCGCCGCTCGGATCGTACGGTTCCGCGGCCGGCCGCCGCGTCATGGCCCAGCGGGTCGCCGGCTGCTTCCACCAGGACGCCGGACTCGCCCACCGCTGCGAGATGTGACACCGAGAGCTCCCCCTTCTCACGGTCTTCTGCCTACGGCTGTTCGTGGTGAAGCGTGTGCCGCCACCGATAATGCTTGAAGCGTGTAGCACTGCGGAACAACGGAACAGTCGCGAACGGCAGGATTGAACGACAGGTACGAAAGACAACTACGACAAGTTCGACAGGCGGTTGCATACACAGGACGCGCAACCGTTCCCGATGGACGGCGATGACCACTACCGTCCCGCGATCCTGCTCTCCACCTCCTTTGAGTGTCAACTATTGTGGCAATTCCAGCCGAGCGACACAGTATTTGCGCCACAGCTGTGGCAAGTTCTAGTCGCAAGCCTGGAAGCGGGCTAGCCTCCGAGTGGCCCACCACGTGCCCGTCCCGACCTCACGTGATCTAGGAGAACCACTGGTGACAGACGGCTTCCAGGCTCCCGTCCCGGTGGCCACCGGCGCCCTGGCGGCGACCGCTGCCCGGGTGACCGAACTCGCGGACAAACTCGGCCGAGCACACGCCGAGGTGTTGAACCCCAGCCACCTCTCGGAGTCCTCCGGGGTTCCCGAGGATGTCGTCAAGTCTCTGTTGGGTGGAAATCAAGCCGGCGAGCCCGATGTGCAGGCCCGCTTCCTCCAACGCCTCGACCTGCTGCGACGCACCCGCCTGAAGCCCAATGGACGGCGCTACACCCAGCAGGAAATCGCCGATGGGGCGGGCATGTCACGCCAGCAGGCCGGTGCCCTCATCAACGGCGACCGGCGCCCCACCATGGAACACTGCGACGCGATCCAGCGGTTCTTCGGTGTCCACGCCGGGTTCCTCACCGCCCACGACGTGGACGCCCTGACGGACGCCCTGCTCCGCACCGAACAGCAACTCCTCCAGGACTTCGCAGGTCGCGAGCCGGAGGCCGTCTCGGCGGGCGGACCACCTGCCGCCGACCCACTGGCCCGCCTACTCCAGGACCACGGGATCAGAGGCATCGCCTGGCGTGCCGCCCAACTCCCCAGCGACAAGCATCGAGACAAGGTCACGGAGTGGCTGGACATGCTCCTCGAATCCGTGAAACCGGCCGATGCGGTGAAACAGACCGAATCTTGAATCCCGCCCCGGGTCCTGGTCGTGAATCCTAAGGTCCTGAGTCCGGATCCGAATCTGCGCTTACAGGGAGAACGGTGAGCATAGGCAGAGAGCAGCGGCGGCTGTGCGCGGAGTTGATGGCCGGGATCAAGCTGCCCGCGCCCGCACAGCCCACAGAACTCTACGCTGCGCTGTGCGAGGGTATGAGTCACCACCGCGGCCGGCCGGTACAGTTCCGCATGGCCTCGTTCCCGCCGGGGACGGCCAGTGGGCTCTGGCTGGACATGGCCGACCGCGATCTGGTCGTGATCGAACAGCACACCGCACCAGATCATCAACTAGTGATTCTCGGACACGAGTTGTGGCACATGAAGGCAGGACATTGCAGTCACCACGTCGACGGCGCAGCGGTTGCCGCACGGCTCCTCTCGGATGAGGCGGATCTGCGCGAGACCGTACTGCGGGTCGCGGCGCGCACCCGTTCGGACCTGTCGGAAGAGCGAGAGGCCGAGAGCTTCGGGCTGCTCCTCGGCAGCAAGTGTCGTCCTTGGCTCGCTGGTTCAGCGGGTCGGACTCCGGTGCGGCGAGACGATCTGGCAGGGCGCATCGAAGCTTCGCTGGGATACCGAGGGCCGCAGGGCTGAACGTTGAACGGCCCGGACTACTACATCCCGGCGGGTGCACTGGCCATTTCGCTCGCTTTCAAGTTGCCTGCACTCAGGAGCAACTGGCGTGACCCACTGCTGCGTTCGGTCTGCGCACTCTTGGCCCTGGCGGCCTTGGTCTTCGCCTTCGCGGCGCCTCCCACCATCGCCGCGGTCAATCGCTGGACCGGGATCCCCAACTTCTCGGCACCACTGGTCTACTGCCTGATCACGGCATTCAGCGCCAGTTGCCTGATCCTCATCGTCAACTGGCGGGGCGGACCGGCCGAGGACACCCGTCGCGTCTCGCGCCGCTGGATGGCGCTTTACGGTGCGGTGATCGTGGCCTTGGTCATCCTCTTCGCCCTCGGGGAAGCTCCGCAGGAGCGGCTGCGTGACCTGGACACCTATTACGCCAACACCCCGTACGTCCGGGAGATGATCGTCCTCTACCTGATGGCCCACTCCCTGGCGGCTGTGGTCATGACGTACCTGTGCCTGCGCTGGTCGCTTCAGGTCCGGGGGTGGCTACGGTGTGGGCTGGTGATCATCGTCATCGGTTACCTGTTCAACCTCAGCTACGACTGCACCAAGATCATCGCTGTCGTCGCACGATGGTTCGACACGGACTGGGACTTCCTGAGCACCTACCTCGCCCCGCCTCTGGCATCCGTAGGAGCGCTCGTCAGCGCCATAGGCTTCGTGGTACCTCTGGTGTTTCAACGCGTCTCGGACAGTTGGCGGAACTGGACGACGTATCGCCAGCTAGGCCCGCTGTGGCACGAGCTGCAGGGCGCTGCGCCCCAGGGCACCTCGCTGGTACGCATTGCCTGGTGGTCACCCGCTGAACTACGCATCACCCAGCGCGAGTCGGATATCCACGACGGATTCCTCCACCTCGGGCCATACTTCGACCAGGGTTTCCACTCGGGGGCCTACCACCAGGCTCTCGCGGAAGGCGCGGGGCCAGAAACGGCCCGTGCGGTGGCCGACGCCGCGATGGTGGCGGCGGCGCTGCACGCCCGAACCGCCGATCCGGAGGGGCGGGTCATCGGTAACGCCCAGGAACAGCAGCCACCATCCGGCCACGGTCCACGCGATCTCGTGCGCATCTCGCAGGCCCTGCGCCACTCGTCCGTTGTCGAAGCAGCCCGCCGACGTGCGGCGGTAAGGTCAGGGAGCGGCCCCAATGAGTAGCGAAGACTCCAACAGTCGCAATCGGGCCGGTTCTTCCCCGACCGCCAGGCATGCCGTCGTCATCGGCGGCAGCCTCGCCGGGATGCTGGCAGCAGCAGCGCTCGCCCCGTACGTGGACGAAGTGACCGTGGTCGAGCGGGACGTCCTGCCGGCCCGACCCGAAGCGCGCCGAAGCCTGCCCCAGGCCCACCACGCCCACCTCCTCTGGTCGGGTGGTGCCAGGGCGATCGAGTCGTTGCTCCCCGGCACCACCCGCCGCTGGTTGGCCGCCGGGGCCCGGCGAATACCCCTGCCGACGGGTCTGGTTTCACTGTCGGCGAGCGGCTGGTTCCGTCGCTATCCGGAGATGGAGTTCCTCATCGCGTGCAGCCGGGACCTCCTCGACTGGGTGGTTCGTGATCAGGTGATGGCCCTGCAAAGGGTCACGGTGCGCACCAGCACCGAGATGCTCGGCCTGACGGGAAGTGCCGGGCAGGTCACCGGCGTACGGATCAAACCGCGCGGCGAGCCGGAGCAGACCCTTCCCGCCGCTCTGGTCGTCGACTGCGGCGGGCGCGCGTCCCGGGCGCCTCTGTGGCTGGAGGAACTCGGGGTGGGCCCCGTTGCGCGTGTTGAGGTCGACTCGGGTCTGGCTTATGCCAGCCGCATTTTTCACGCTCCGGCCGGTACCGAGAACTTCCCCATCGTCAACGTCCAGTCCGACCCGCGGGTCCCGGTCCCGGGGCAGACGGCCACCATCATGCCGATCGAGAACGAGCGTTGGCTGGTGACCCTTTCCGGCACCAGGGGAGGTCAACCGAGCGGGGAAGCCGACGAGTTCGAGGCGTTCGCCCGCGGTGTTCGGGACCCCGTGGTCGGCGAACTCATCGCCGAGGCGAAGCCGCTCACCGAGGTCGCCGTCACCCGGAGCACCGTCAACCGCCGTCACCTCTTCGAACGGACGAAGCAGTGGCCCGAGGGGTTCGTAGCCATCGGCGACTCCGTCGCCACGTACAACCCGGTCTACGGACACGGGATGTCGGTCGCGGCCCAGGGCGTCCTGGCCCTGCGCCAGCAGTTGGCCGATCACGGCGGGCCCGGCGGAAGCCCCCTCCACAGCGCCGGCTTCGCCCGCCGTGTCCAACAGGCGGTGGCACGCCCCGTCTCCACGGCTTGGGACTTGGCAACCGGCCAGGACATCCTCTACCCCGGAGCAGTCGGCCGGCAGCCAAGTCTCACCGCGAAGGTCTTGCGCCGCTACGTGGACCGACTGATGCTCACGGCGACGGGCCGCCCACTCGTCACCAAGACCCTCTTCGAGGTGATGACCCTCAGTGCGCCGACCACGGCACTGCTACGACCTGAGGTGGTGTACGCGGTCACGCGCGGCACCAAGGCTCCCCCACTGACCGCTCCACCCCTCACCGAAGCGGAGCGGCGGTTCCTGGACCGGACGGACGCGGGAACCTGACGCCGATTGACGCCACTCACCGCACCACAGCAGCAGTGACGGAAGGGAACAGATCCTCGAACGGCGCCGCGGAGTCGAATCCGGAGCGGCCGAAGGGGGCGTCGAAGCTCCACACCAGGAAGAGCAGGAAGACGATCAGTGCGCTGAACAAGCCGGCGAGCAACAGCTCCCGTGAGGAACGGCGGATCTGGAGGGCGAAGATCAAACCGATGGTGACCACGGCACCCGTGCCCAGCCCGAACCAGACCACGCCCGGCAAGGTCGCCTCAGCGCTCTGGGTACGGGAGTGCCGCGCATCGTCGGCGACGGCGATGTGGTCCAGGAGGGGCTGGTACGCCTGCGCCTGGAGTTCGTCCTTCGGTTCCTGATGGGTGACGTCCGTGCGGAGCTGTCCGAGCAGTTCCGCGCCCCGTGGCGAAGGGGGCTGGTTGTCCACCATCAGCGGCCAGTCGACGCTGACGGTGTGGGCCACGTACGCGCCCACTTCCTCCCTGATGCGGTCACGAACCGGTGCCGGGTAGACCTCGGCCCGCTGGGTGACCTCGTACAGGGACTGGGCTTCACGCCGCACGTCGTCCTCGGCGGCACCACGGGCCTCCCAGACCCCGGCGATGGCCAGCCCGAGGACGATCGCGTACACCACGCCGACCATCATGGTCATGTACTCGATGACGTCGGGGGTCTCACTGGTGTCCTCGTCCTCCGCGGCCCTGCGATGGCGCAGCACCGTGAAAGCGAGGACGACGGCGCAGACGAGCGCCATGGCGATGGCCAGGACCAGCCATTCGGACACGTGGGGTCTCCTGGATTGTTCGTGGTTGCTCATGGACTGCGATGCGGACAGGTGGCCGGTGGGGTCAGCGCACCGCGCGACCTTAGGCGCGGGGGCGGAGGACCGCCGCCGCGAGGACGGCCGGAGTGGTGACGACAGCCATCAGCATCACCGTCGACATCCCGTCCGGGCCCCGCTGGCGCAGGGCGACGGAGCGATAGGGCCGCACCTTGAAGGGGACGTCGGGCACCGGGGACTTCCGGGGAACTGCTGCCGGGGCGGTGGGCCCGCCCTCGTGGCCGACCGGGGCGGGCGCGCTCCGCCTACGGGGAGGCACCACGGCCTCCGACACGGCCGGTGCTTGCATCGGGGCCGCGGTGGCGTTCCTGGCCGGTCGCGGGGCAATCGGCGCCGCATCGGACGCAGTGGGCGCCACCGTCTCCGCAGGAGCGTCGGGCGCAGAGCGAACGCTCCTCGTGGGGACGGCTCCCACGGCCACCGGGGCCTGCTCTGGTGTCAACTCCGAGGCAGCGCAGTCAGCCGCGCCGAGGCTCAGCCGAGACGGCACCGGCCCCACGTCCGTGCCGCCGAGCGCACCCGGGCAGGGGCAGAGAATCGCAACGAAACCGGCCCCGGCCAGGTACTGCCACGCCACCACCGGACTGTCACCCTTCCTCCGACCACCGCATCCGGGCGCGTCCCGCGCGGAGCGCACCCAGCAGAAGAAACGATCAGGAGCGGAGTTCGATACGGCGCGTCAACCGATGCTCAACGCTGGTCCGGTGAGGGTCAGCCCCAGGTCGTGGCAGGCGTAGGCGAAGAGTACGAACAAGATCAGGGCGCCGCCACCGAGCGATACGTCCTTCATGAAATGGACGGTCTCCAACTGCTTGGCCTGCGGGTCGCTCTCCCTCCAGAAAGCGTGCATCACCAGGGCGGTCGTGAACACGAACGCCGCAAGCAGCAGCGCACCGATGTCACCCCACACCCCGAGCACCACCATCAGCGAGCCCACCAGCATGAGCAGTCCACTGAGCAAGGTGGCCGGCTTCGCCGCCGGCAGCCCGCGCGAGGCGGCGTACCCGGCCATCGCCTCGGTGTGGGCGAGGTGGTTGGCGGCTGAGCCTAGGAAGATGAGACAGAAGAGTATGCGTCCGATGAGCACCAGGACATCCATGACTTCCTCCCGGAATCCCGATGATTGAATCCTAACTTTCCAGCTGGGGTCCGGCCCGCCCGAACCGCCTCACCCTTTACGTAATGCACATGGTCGACCACCTAGTGTGACATCCATGGGACATGGGAGTACTACCTGCTGCATCACGGGCGGCGGCCCTGCCGGGATGGTCCTCGGGCTACTGCTGGCCCGAGCGGGGATCGAAGTCGTGGTGCTGGAGAAGCACCGCGATTTCCTGAGGGACTTCCGGGGTGACACGGTCCATCCCTCCACCTTGGAGGTACTGGATGATCTAGGCCTGGCCGAGCGCTTCCTGGCCCTGCCGCACCGCCGCGCCCCAGCCATCTCCCTGATCACTGACGCCGGCCCGGTAACCTTCGGAGATCAACGCCAACTCTCGCGCACTTTCCCCTTCTTGGCCTTCGTACCGCAATGGGACTTCCTGTCCCTGCTCGCCGAGGAAGCCGCCCGCTACCCGAACTTCCACCTGCGCATGGGCGCCGAGGCGACGGACCTCCTGCGCGCCGGCGACCAGGCAGTGGGGGTGCGCTACCGGGACGAAGGGGGGACGCACGAGCTGCGAGCCTCCTTGACCGTGGCCGCAGACGGACGGAACTCCACACTCCGGACACCCGCCGCCTTGGTCCCCCGCGACTTCGGCGCACCGATGGACGCCCTGTGGTTCCGCCTTCCACTGCGCCCCCAAGACCCGGCCGACACCTTCGCGAGGCTCGGCCACCAACGGATACTGGTGGGCATCAACCGGGAGACCTACTGGCAGTGCGCGTACGTGATCCCCAAGGGTGGCTACGGAGAACTGCGCGCCCGGGGGGTCACCCAGCTCCGCTCAGGGGTGGGCCGGATGGCGCCCTGGCTGGGCGACAGGACCGGTGAGCTCGACTTCGACCGCACCAGCATGTTGGAGGTCCGGGTCGACCGGCTCCGCCGCTGGTACCGACCGGGGTTGCTCTTCATCGGTGACGCCGCGCACGCGATGTCACCGATCGGCGGAGTGGGCGTCAACCTCGCGGTCCAGGACGCCGTGGCCGCCGCCAACCAACTGGCCGGACCGCTTCTGCACGCAACCGTCACCGCCTCGGACCTCGCGGCGGTACAACGGCGCAGACTGCCACCCACCGCCTTGGTGCAACGCCTCCAACTGGCCCTGCAGAGCCGCTTGGTCGCACCAACCCTGCAAGGACAACGCCCCTCCCGCCCACCGATGTTCCTCAAGGCCGCCGCTCGGGTGAAGCCGCTGGGGAGGCTGGTCGCCCACATGGTGGGCTACGGGCCACGCCCGGAACGCGTGCGGACACCGGCAGTGCCAGCGAACCGTAGCGGCCCCGAGTGAGCCGCCCATCGCGGGGTGCCGAAGCCACAGGCCGCGAGTACGCCAGCCCGCTCCGGCATCCGGGTCGCGAGGATCGGACCGGACGGCCCTCACCCTTGGGTGGCATCGACCGCCCTGCGCCCCCGTACCGCCCAGGCTCTGGCAGCGAGCCGGATGGAACCATCCGGTCGCCTCGCAAGAGCATCACTGAGCGCGTGGCGCACCCGTTCCCGGTCAGCGGGGGCCAGCGTGGCCACGTAGCTCGGGGCGGGGCCCTGCCCCGCCAGGAGGGGCTCCCACAAGTCAGCGAAGTCAGGGAAGACGGTCGGCACCTCGATCGAGGTGGTTGACACCTCCACCAGGCCCGCTTCACCCCACACCTCGCGCAGCGCCTCCGGCCGGCACAGGGAGAACCGGCGGGCCTCATCCCATGGGGACGCGGACGCATCCACCCCGACAGCGGCGTCCCAGAAACTGCGAAGCAACTCCATGCCCCCGGCGTAGTCCCATACATAGCCAGCGATCAGACCGCCAGGCCGGACCACCCTTGCCATTTCGGCCACCGCGGTGGTCGCCGCGGGAAAGAAGTTCAAGGCCAGACCGCTGAGGGCCACGTCGCAGGCTGCTGCCCGTAGCGGAAGTGACATCGCGTCCGCAACGACGAAGCACGCCGGGGCCGGAGCCCCACGGCGGGCGGAGCGCACGAACCCCTCGGACCGGTCGGCCCCCACCACCGATCGCGGACGGCACCGGGCGGCCACCACAGCCGACAGGGCACCGGTACCGCACCCCACGTCCACGTAACGCAGACCGTCCGGGCAGTTGAGCCATGCCGTGAACTCCTCCGCGACGAGACTGCTCCACCGGCCCATGTACCGCTGGTAGGCCCCGCCGACCGCCCACACGTCGAACCGCTCGTTCTCCACGACCCCACGCTCCCGGTCCCGGTGCCTCACGATGAAGAGCTACCACGGCCGCTGCACGATCGCCACGCAACCAGTGTCGCCTCGCCAGACGAGGGCATGAGCCGTAACGCCTGCCTGCCTGATGGACTGCCAGACAGCCGCCACGCAATTCTTCAGCCATGACGACGAGACGACGGAGCCAGGCCGAGGAGACGAGATCCCCGTTGAGATCGGCTACGCGCTGCTGAGTGCAGGCTCCCTCGGCGCCGTCGTGTTCGCCACAATCGCGGGGTCGGCCGCGGTCTGGCACCTGCCTCCCATGTTCGAGAGGTTCCTTCTGGTAACCGGAGCCTGGGCCGCTGGAGCTCTCGCGGTTGGTCACGCCACAGCCGGAGAAACAGAAAAACCCCAGATCAACTGGGGTTTTTAGCTGGTGTCCGAGGGGGGACTTGAACCCCCACGCCCGATAAAGGGCACTAGCACCTCAAGCTAGCGCGTCTGCCATTCCGCCACCCGGACTAGGTGGTCGGCCCCGGTCTCCCGCGGCGACAGAGACAACAATACCAGGGGTTTGGAGTGCCACTCACCCGCATATCCGCCGGTCAGCAGGGTGCAGGGCTGGGTGTCAGGGGCAGCGGACGACCTGACCCGCGTACGAGAGGTTGCCGCCGAAGCCGAAGAGCAGGACCGGGTCTCCGGAAGCGACCTTGCCCCGCTGGATCAGTTTGGACAGGGCCATGGGGATGCTCGCCGCAGAGGTGTTGCCGGACTCGACGACGTCCCGGGCGATGACCGCGTTGACTGCGCCGATGCGCTGCGCCAGGGGCTCGATGATCCGCAGGTTGGCTTGGTGGAGCACGACGGCGGCCAGGTCCTGCGGGGCGACCTCGGCCCGCTCGCAGACCTTGCGGGCGATCGGGGGCAGCTGAGTGGTGGCCCACCGGTAGACGGACTGGCCTTCCTGCGCGAAGACCGGCGGTGTGCCCTCGATCCGGACGGCGTGCCCCATCTCCGGGACGGAGCCCCACAGCACGGGTCCGACGGTCGGCTCGTCGGCGGCCTCGATGACCATGGCCCCTGCCCCGTCGCCCACCAGCACGCAGGTGGTGCGGTCGCTCCAGTCAGTGATCTCGGCCATCTTGTCGGCCCCGATGACCAGGGCGCGGGTGGCCGAGCCCGCCCGGATGGCGTGGTCAGCGGTGGCCAGGGCGTGGGTGAATCCGGAACACACCACATTGAGGTCCATGACGGCCGGCGATCCCATGCCCAGGCGGGCGGCGACGCGGGCGGCCATATTGGGCGAACGATCAATGGCCGTGGAGGTGGCTACCAGCACCAGGTCGACGTCGGCGGGGTCGAGCCCCGCTTGGGCCAGCGCCTTGCCGGCCGCCTCGGCCGCGAGTGCGTCGACTGGTTCCTCGGGACCTGCGATCCGGCGGGTCTCGATGCCCACCCTGGTGCGGATCCATTCGTCGCTGGTGTCGACGAGGGCGGCGACGTCCTCGTTGGTGAGCACCTTGGCGGGCTGGTAGTGCCCGAGCGCCACCACACGTGAGCCGGTCATGAGCAGGTCCCCCCTGGTACGGAAGCACGGAATGCACCACGCGGAGGGTTGATCCGGAAGACCCTGGGACCGCGCAGCAGGAATCACCCAGCTTCGCCGCCTACCCATGGGTACGGGGGCATGTGACCCAACAAGATCCGTGGAGCCGAATTGGAGCTTCCGCAGGAGGGCGGAGGCCAAGGCCCCTATGCGCGTCCCTGCGTTCTCGGATGCAGGACAATGGGTCTTCGAGGGCGACGGAACGGGGCTGGCGGAGGACATGGGACGGGTCACCGAGCGTAGGCGTGTCATCCGCGTCCGGGACGGCGTGAGGAGTGTACGCGCGGACACCCTGGTCGCCGAGGAGCCGTTGGAGATCCGGCTGAACGGCAGGCCCCTGGCCATCACCATGCGCACTCCCGGTGACGACTTCGCACTGGCGGCCGGTTTCCTGGTCAGCGAGGGAGTGATCGGGGCCGCGCACGAGGTGCGCTCCATCGTCTACTGCGCGGGTGCCACCGAATCGGGCTCGAACACCTACAACGTGGTGGACGTACGCCTCGCCGAGGGGGTGGTGGTGCCCGAGATCACGTTGGAGCGGAACGTCTACACGACGTCCTCCTGCGGACTGTGCGGCAAGGCCAGCCTGGACGCGGTGCGTACCGCAAGTCGTTTCGTGGACGGTTGCGCCCCGCCGGACGCACTGCGGGTGAGCACACGCGTCCTGGCCGCGCTCCCGGACCGGCTCCGGGCGGGGCAGCAGGTGTTCGAGCGAACGGGCGCGTTGCATGCGGCGGCGCTCTTCTCCGCCGAAGGCGATCTCATCGACCTTCGGGAGGACGTCGGCCGCCACAACGCGGTGGACAAGATCGTCGGGCGCGCTCTGCGGGAGGACCGACTCCCTTTGGGTGACTGCCTCTTGATGGTTTCGGGGCGGGCCTCCTTCGAGCTGGCACAGAAGGCCGTGATGGCCGGTATCCCGTTCCTGGCCGCGGTTTCGGCGCCCTCTTCGCTGGCAGTGGACCTGGCAGCAGAGACAGGTCTGACACTGGTGGGGTTCCTGCGCGGCTCTTCGATGAACGTCTACACGGGTGAGCAGCGGCTCGTGTTCGACCAGGAGGCTCGCGATCCAGACTGAGGCCCCGGCTCGCCGGACCCACGGTCAGTGCGTGTCGTCAGCGACGGCGGGTCCGAGCCTCGGCCGGGGCGTCGATCAGTTGGAGTTCAAGGGTCGCGGAGGGTCGGGCCAGGCCTGGCCCACCGCGGGTGGCCCAGTCCAGGATGTCGTCGGTGGCGGCGTCATCGAGTGCCCATCCGACCCAGCTCGCGCGCCCGCCTCGACGACGGCCTTCCGAAGACGGCATGACCACCACCACGTTGGCTTGGCCGCAGGGCCCGAGGCACTCGCTGGTGCGCACGGCCAGCCGTCCGCCCGAGCCCGCGGCGGCGGCGGCGAGCCGGGCCAGCTGACCGGCGTGGTCGGTGCCGGGGTGCTTGCGCGCGTCCCCGCAGCAACAACCGCGGCAGACGACGAGGGTGCAGGGGCGCGCGGCCGTTCCACGTATCCGAGGCAGGTCAGAGGGCATGGTTGCACGTTACCGGTAGATGCGGGGCCCATCGGGCGGCGGGTGCTGGGGCGTTGGGGGCGTACGGGGGTTTCAGGAGCGCGAGGCGCTGAGCGGGCCGGCGGGATGGGGGCCCTCGACCGAGGTGGTGGCCGGGGGTCGGTGCGCGGCGCGGCTGCGGGCGATCACCGCACAGACCATCAGCTGCATTTGGTGGAAGAGCATCAGGGGGAGGACTGCCACGGCTGCCTGGCCATCGAACAGGACGCTGGCCATGGGGAGTCCGGCGGCCAGGCTCTTCTTGGACCCGGCGAACTGGATGGCGATTCGGTCGGCCCGGTCGAAGCCGAGTCCGCGTGCGCCGTACCAGGTCAAGGTGAGCATGGCGGCCAAGAGTGTCGCTTCCACGAGAAGGAGGACACCCAGCCTCGGTGGGCTGATCTGGTGCCAGATGCCTGCTGTCATTCCGGCACTGAAGGCGGTGTAGACGACGAGCAGGATCGAGCCGCGGTCCACGAGCCCGAGGCTCCTGCGTCGGCGCAGGACGAACTCCCCGATGCGGCGGCGCAGCAGTTGGCCGAGGAGGAAGGGTACGAGGAGTTGCCCGGCGATCTTCAGCAGGGAATCGGCCGAGAGTCCTCCGGCGTACCCGCCGAGCAGGGCGGCAGCCAAGAGTGGGGTCAGTGCGATGCCGACGAGGCTGGAGAAGGACCCGGCGCAGACCGCGGCGGGGACGTTCCCGCGGGCCAGGGCGGTGAATGCGATGGAGGACTGGATGGTGGACGGCACCAGGCAGAGGAAGAGCAGCCCGCGGTAAAGGTCCGGGGTCAGTAGTTGGGGCACCAGGGCGCCGGCAGCCAGCCCGAGGAGCGGGAAGACCAGGAACGTGGCGGCCAGCACGGTGAGGTGCAGGCGCCAGTGGCGCAGTCCGTCGAGGGCCTCGCGGCTGGAAAGCCGGGCCCCGTAGAGGAAGAACAGCAGGGCGACCGCGCCGGTGGTGGCTGCGTCCGCGGCCACCGCTGCGCCTCCGCGGGCGGGCAGGAGTGCGGCCAGGGCGACGGTCCCCAGCAGCGCGAGGAGGTAGGGGTCGACCGGTAGCCGCAAGGGCAGGCGCGGTAGAAGGCGGAGTCGGGACATGCGCGCTGCTCTCTCCGTTCGTTTCGGGGCCGTCGTGGAAGGGCCATCGTCTCCCGGCCTGACAGCCCTGAGGTATCCCGGTCTCACCAGCCGGTCCCGGTGCGTCTCCACATGGAGTCCGGGTGAGCGGTCTGCAGAGATCCCGTGCAGATTCCTATGGAGTACCGCAGTACAGCCTCTGACCTGTGGCGATGGCGTTGTTACGGGATGGTCGATAGTCCTGCCGACAGGCCCCGGGGTGGGGTACCGTCACCGGCGCTGTGCGCAGCGTCACACCGGGTTGGCGCTGCGGCGGGGAGGAGGGGGTCTTGCGTGAATTCACCGTGCCGTCAGTGGTGAGAGCGGCGCCGGCGGGAGGACTCGCCGATCCGGTCTTCGCCCACGCACGGCAGGATCCGCAGCGGGTGGTGCTCAGTCGGGTGGACGCCGCCGGGCGCTGGCGGGACGTGACCTCCCTGGAGTTCCGCGACGAGGTGGTGGCTCTGGCCAGGGGGCTCCTGGCGCAGGGAGTCCGGTTCGGTGACCGCGTGGCGATCATGGCGCGTACCCGGTACGAGTGGACGCTCTTCGACTTCGCCCTGTGGACGGTGGGCGCCCAGTCGGTGCCGATCTATCCGACCTCGTCCGCCGAACAGGTGTACTGGATGCTGCACGATGCTCAGGTGAGCGCCGCTCTGGTGGAGCACGAGGACCACGCGATGACCGTCGGCTCCGTGGTGGACCGGCTTCCGCGGCTGCGCCGGTTGTGGCAGCTGGACGCTGGTGCATGCGAGGAACTGGTTGCGGCGGGCGCCGCCGTGGGCGAGGACGTGGTGGAGCGGCACCGGCGGGCGGTCACCCCCGACTCGGTGGCCACGGTGATCTACACCTCGGGAACGACGGGACGGCCCAAGGGCTGCGTGTTGACCCACGGCAACTTCATGTTCGAAACGGACACCTTGATCGCGCACTGGGAGCCCGTCTTCCGGGCCCGGCCGAAGGACCGTCCGGCGACCTTACTCTTCCTACCCCTCGCCCACGTGTTCGGCCGGATGGTGGAGGTCGCGGCGGTCAGGGCCAGGGTGCGGCTCGGCCACCAGCCGGTGCTGTCTGGGGAGGAGCTCCTTCCTGCTCTGGCCTCGTTCGGTCCGACCTTCGTCCTCGGCGTCCCGTACGTCTTCGAGAAGGCCTTTGCCGCCGCCCGCCGCAAAGCGGAGGCGGAGGGCAGCTCCGCGGCCTTCGAGCGGGCCGTGGAGGTCGCGGTGCGCTATGCGCAGGCGCTTGAGGACAGGTCCTTCGGTACCGGGCCGGGCCCGTCCGCCGCGCTGCGGGTCCAACACCAGTTGTTCGAGAAGCTGGTGTACTCGCGCATTCGCCAGGCGATGGGCGGCCGGGTGCGGCACGCCATGTCGGGTGGGTCGGGGATGGAGCGCCGCCTCGGGCTGTTCTTCGCCGGGGCCGGCATCAGTGTCTTCGAGGGGTACGGCCTGACGGAGACCTGCGCGGCGGCGACCGCCAACCCTCCGGACCGCACCCGCTACGGGACGGTGGGGCTCCCGATCCCGGGCACCACCGTCCACATCGCGCAGGACGGGGAGATCTGGCTGTCCGGCAAGCACGTCTTCGCCGGGTACCTCAACAACCCCGAGGACACCGAACAGGTGCTGCACGGGGGGTGGTTGGCCACGGGGGATCTGGGCCGACTCGACGAGGCGGGCTATTTGACGATCACCGGGCGGAAGAAGGACGTCCTGGTGACCTCGAACGGTAAAAGCGTCTCACCGACGGCTCTGGAGGACCGGGTCCGCAGCCATCCGCTGGTGGCCCAATGCCTGGTGGTGGGCAACGACCGTCCCTACGTCGCTGCTCTGCTGACCCTGGAGCGGGAGGGCGTGGCGCACTGGCTGACGATGCGCGGTCGGTCCGTCGTGGACGGCAAGACGCTGGTAAGGGACGCCGAGTTGGAGGCCGAGGTACGCAGGGCGGTGGTGGCCGCGAACACCTTGGTCTCACGCGCCGAGTCGATCCGCACCTTTCGCATCCTGGCGGAGCCCTTCACTGAGGAGCGGGGTCTGTTGACACCTTCGTTGAAGCTCAAACGCAGGGCCATCGAGGCCGCCTACGCCGCGGAGGTGGCTGCCCTGTACGAGCGACATGACGACCCCCGAGGGTGAAGCCGGCCGACCGCTCCACCCTGGACCCCCAACTGCTCGACTGCTCCCACACTTGACGGACCATCACCGGGTGGGGGAGCCGGTACGCCGGTACTGGGTCGGGCTGATCCCTCGAACCCGCTTGAAGGCGGCGCTGAGCGCGAAGGAGCCGCTGTAGCCGACCTGGCGCGCTACGGCGTCCACGGTGGCGTCCGTTTCCCGCAGCCGGTCCGCCGCCAGCGACAGGCGCCAACTGGTGAGGTAGGCCATCGGTGGCTCCCCCACCAGCGCGGTGAAGCGGCGGGCCAGGCCCGCCCGGGACACGCCACACGCGGCGGCCAGTGAAGCCACGGTCCATGGTCGGGACGGGTCGTCCTGCAGTAGGCGCAGCGCAGGGCCGACCACCGGATCGCCCCAGGCCTGGTACCAGCCCGGCGGCTGCCCTCCGGGGCGAGAGAACCAGGTACGCAGCACGTCTACCACCATCAGGTCCAACAGCCGGTCCAGCACGATGTCTTGGCCCGGCTCGTCCCGGGCCACCTCGTCCTCGAACAGAGGGCCCAGGGGGCAGTTGGCCAGCCCTCCGGGGAGTGTGAGAAGCGGCGGCAGGGTCTGGAGGAGTCGTCCGCCGATCTCACCCGCCAGTTGGTAGGAGCCGACGAGCAGCGCCGTGGCCCCGTCCGCCCGGTCGCCCCAGGTACGCACGCCGAGATCCATCACCGGGCCCAGTGGTTGGCCCGCGGGTGTGGCGCACCGGCCACCTGGATGGACCACCACGCGCGGTGGCGTGTCGGGGTGATCGGCAACCTGGTACGGGGCCGGGCCACGGGCCACGGCCACATCGCCGGGGCCCAAGCGGACGGGGTCCCCGGTCTCGGGGGTGATCCAGGCTTCACCGCGTTGGACGCACATCAGACACAGCGGGGCACGATCCTGCACCCGCACCGCCCAGGGCGCCTCCATGACCATGCGCAGGATGAAAGCGCCCTGCGCGCGGGGGCTGTTGAGGAGTTCACCGAGTGCGTCCATGACCTCCATCCTAGGCCCATGTAGACGTCCTCGTATGAAAATGAGCTTCTGGCGCATGGATCGTCCAGACTGCAATGATCAGGATGGAGCCATGACACAGAGCCGAGCACTTCAGGACGGGACGGACGCCGGCACCACGGTGTTGGTGACGGCAGCCACCGGAAAGACCGGCCGGCGCGTACGGGAACGGCTGGCCAGCCGCGGGTACGAGGTACGGGCAGGTTCTCGCAGCGGGTCCACCCACTTCGACTGGGAGGACGAGGGCACCTGGGGGCCCGCCCTGGACGGGGTCGACAGTGCCTACGTCGCGTACTACCCCGATCTCGCCGCACCCGGGGCAAAGGAAGCGATGCGCGCCTTCGGCAGGGCTGCGGTGGACCACGGCGTGCAAAAGCTGGTGCTCCTTTCCGGGCGCGGGGAGCCCCTGGCACACGCGGCCGAAGAGGCGCTGCGCAGCTCAGGTGTGCAACTGACCGTGGTGCGGGCCGCGTTCTTCGCCGAGAACTTCACCGAGGGACTGTTCGCCGCCGGTGTGTCAGAGGGTGAACTGCCCATGCCCGCAGGGACCACCGCCGAGCCGTTCGTCTGTGTCGACGATGTCGCCGCAGTCGTGGTGCACGCGCTGACCGAAGACGGACAGGCAGGGCTCATCCACGAACTCAGCGGCCCACGGGCGCTGACGTTCGAGGAGGCTCTGGCGCAGATCTCGACCGCCATCGGACGCCCGGTGCGCTACACGCCCGTGAGCGCGAGCGAGTACAGCACCGTCCTCCGGCAGTTCGGACTCAGCACACCGGAGGCGAACTTCGTGAGCGAGTTGTTCGCCGAACTGCTGGACGGACGCAACAGCTCTCCCACCGACGGGGTGCGCCAGGTACTGGGACGCGCACCGCGCGATTTCGCCGAGTACGTCAAGGAGGCGGCGGCGAAGGGAGCCTGGTCGCCCCACTGACCGCCGAGCCGGCAGGGCACCCTCCCCCAAGGCAGCGGCTCGCGCACTGGGGGCGGGGAAGCGGGCTCACACCACGTCAGCGTCGTGCGGCGCCTTGGGGGCTCCCAGGAACCGGCGGCGCGGTCCGCGACGGTGGTCGGTCCCCCCGCTGATCGGTGCCAGCGGTGCGGGCGCCACCTCAGCCCGCCCCGTGGGAGCTCGCGATGGCCGAAACCCGCTCGGCCAGCTCGCAGTCGGCTGCGGTGACACGATCACCGGCGGAATGGGTGTTCACCGCGAGGCGGACGGTGTTGTAGCCGAGCGTCAGCTCACTGTGGTGGTTCAACTCTTCTTGCAGTGAGGCGATATGCGTGACGAAGGCGACGGCGGCGAAGTGGCTTCTCAACTGGTAGGTGCAGTGGATCCGGTCACCTTCGAGGACCCAGCCGGGGAGCTCCCGGAGCCGGTCCTCGATTTCCTTCTGCGAGAGCGGTGCGTCTGGCATGGCTACTCCTTCGCTCATACGTTCACACATGACATGTCCCCCTGCATACCCCACGATCACCCTGTCACAGCACATGTCACCTGAGAGCAGCCACGCCTTGGGAGCCGCCGCATTCGCCGCGATCAGCGCCACGCAGCGGCGACCGGGGAACCGGAAGGCGCGCCGAGGCCCGGCGCGACCCCTCGACCGCCCGATCGCACCGCGCACGGACGGCGTCCCGCCACGCACGGCAACTCGGCTCGCGCGCGGCGGGGAGCCGCGACCGAGCGCTCGGCTGGCACGGCGCGAGCAGCTCCTGCCGGCACCCCGGACCACGGCGACCACCCAACGGCCCGCCACCGCTACACCCTCCTGAGGTAGGGGTCAGCCCCCGGACCGCCAGCCACCCCGCCCCGGGGCCGCGCTCAATCGGGCACTCGTGATGCATCACCATGACGCCCACCGCATATCCATCGAGGGCCAGGGGCGGAGCGCCTGGTGGACGGTCAGGCCAGGGTCAGGCCCTGCTGGCGGGCGGCGGCCTGCACCGTTTGTTCCAACAGCACGGCGATGGTCATCGGGCCGACCCCTCCGGGGACGGGGGTGATCAGGCTCGCCCGCTCGCACGCGCCGGCGAAGTCGACGTCTCCGACGTTGCCCTCGTTGTAGCCGGCGTCCAGGACGACCGCGCCCGGCTTGATGTCCTCACCACGAATGAACTCCGGGCGCCCGACGGCCGCGACCAGCACGTCGGCCTCACGGACGATCGCCGGTAGGTCGACGGTCTTGCTGTGACAGTAGGTGACGGTGGCGTCACGGGCGAGGAGCAGCATCCCGGCCGGTTTGCCGAGGATCGCGCTGCGCCCGACGACCACCGCGCGCTTCCCGGTGAGGTCCACCCCGTAGGCGTCGAGCAGGCGCATGATTCCCCCGGGGGTACAGGAGACGAAGCCCGGCTCCTCGAAGCCCATGGCAGCGAAGGAGTGCATGGTCACGCCGTCCACGTCCTTGGCGGGAGCGATCGCCTCGAAAGCGGCCCGCTCGTCGATGTGCGCCGGGACGGGGTGCTGGAGCAGGATTCCGTGGACCTGCGGGTCATCGGAGAGCTTCGAGATCGCGGCGACCAGCTCCTGCGTGGTGGTCGAAGCGGGGAGCTCGACGTGCCGGGAGGTGATGCCCGCCTTGGCGCAACGGTTCTGCTTCATCCGCACGTAGGTGACGGAAGCCGGATCCTCACCCACCAGGACCGTGGCCAAGCAGGGCGCCGCACCCGTTTCGGCGGTGATCGTCGCGGCCGTCTCAGCAGTGCGCTCACTGATCCGGCGGGCGAGTGTGGCACCGTCCATCAGGCGGGCCCGGTGTGGAGTGGAAGCGGGTTCGGTCGTGGATGCATTGGCCATCTGGCACTCCTTGGCGTCGCTGCGGTTCGCGGTTCGCCCAGGCGCGCGGCATTCACGTCAGCGCGTGCCCTTCGACGCGCGGCGCCGGGCCGCTCCCCGGTGGTGATCCACCCAAGCGCCAGTCACGGCCCGGGCCAAGTTTAGACGACCGCCCGCACGGGAGGACCCGGCATATCGGGTGGCACGTGCCGCTCACCAACTGGGATGATCAAGGCATGACACCTCAATTCGACAGACTCGTATCCGAGGCCGAGTCGGTTTCGGTAGAGGGCTGGGACTTCTCCTGGCTCGACGGGCGCGCCACCGAGCAGCGACCCGCCTGGGGGTACCAGCGGCTGCTCGGCGAGCGGATCCCGCAGGCGCAGTCGCTGCTCGACGTCCAGACCGGCGGCGGGGAGGTCCTCGCCGGGGCCCTCCACCAGGCGGCAGAGCGGGGATTCCAACGCGGTCCCCGGGAAGGCGCATTCCCGCTGCTTGCCGCCACCGAATCATGGCCCGCGAACCTCGAGCGGGCCACTCGCCGCCTCCACCCCCTCGGTGTGGTCGTCGTCGCGAACGAGGACGAACCACCCCTACCGTTCGCCGACGACGCTTTCGATCTGGTCAGCAGCCGCCACCCCGTGACCATCTGGTGGAACGAGATCGCGCGGGTACTTCGCCCCGGTGGTACGTATTTGTCCCAGCAAGTGGGGCCGGCGAGCGTCTTCGAGCTGGTGGAGTTCTTCTTGGGACCCCAGCCACCGGAGGTCCGCCGGGCCCGGCACCCCGATGACGCGGTGAAGGACGCACGGGGCGCCGGACTGGAAATCGTCGACCTGCGCTCGGAGCGCCTGCGAACCGAGTTCCACGACATCGGCGCGGTGATCTACTTCCTGCGCAAGGTGATCTGGATGGTGCCCGGCTTCACCGTGGGCCACTACCGTGACCGGCTGCGGGAGCTGCACGAACGGATCGAGAGCGAAGGCCCGTTCGTCGCACACACCGCACGTTTCCTGATCGAGGCCCGCAAGCCGGGCTAGCAGGACCCAGCGGCGCGGGAATGAGCTCTACCTCGGTCTTGTTGGGGCGATGCGCACGCGCAACGAGGGCCGACGTTACCGCCGGACTTCACGACGTGGCGTAGGTCACTCAATTCAGCGCGTAACGAATCGACTCGGGCGCGCGATGAACCGACAGGTGTCATCGCGCAGCCCAGTTGCACGACCCGGCCGGTCGAGTACTGAGCCGACGCGCGATGATGTCCCGCCCGCCCTTTATCTGTTCGCAACGAGAGGCTCCTTGTGTCGCTCAGCCCGTCCCGTACGTTCCCTCCGGAGATCGCCGAATCCGAGGCCCTGGTTGCGCTCGTCGAGCGCGGACGCGAACAGGGTCACATCAACGGTGACGATGTCCGCCAGGCCTTCGAGGCCGGCCGCATCCCGGTGGACCAGTGGAAGCGGGTCCTGCGCAGCCTGAACCAGGTGCTGGACGAAGAGGGCGTGGCGCTGCACGTCAGCGCGGCGCCGGCCGCCAAGACCGCCGCGAAGAAGCCCCGCAAGGCCGCGACGGCCACCCGTACCACGGTGAAGAAGACGGCCGCCACGACCCGGAGCACAGCTGCCAAGAAGACCGCGGCAGCCGTGTCCCTGGGCGCCTCCTCGCCCGCCGGTGGTGCCACGTCGATATCCGCTGAGGCAGGGGCCGGGGCAGCCGATGCCGCCGCCGAGCCCAAGAAGCGCACCGTCAAGAAGGCCACCGCGAAGAAGGCGGTGGCAAAGAAGGCCGCGACGAAGAAGGCCGACAAGACGGCCAAGGACGCCGACGGCGAGACCACCGAGCTGGAGGAGTGGACCGAGGACATCTCCGAGGACTCCGAGGAGGAGCCCGCCAAGGAGAACACCGGTCAGGGCTTCGTACTGTCCGACGAAGACGATGACGACGCGCCCGCTCAGACGGTCATGGTGGCCGGCGCCACCGCTGACCCGGTCAAGGACTACCTGAAGCTCATCGGCAAGGTCCCGCTGCTCAACGCCGAGCAGGAGGTGGAGCTCGCCAAGCGGATCGAGGCGGGCCTGTTCTCCGAGTACAAGCTCGAAGAGGAGGCTGAGCACGAGGCTCCGTCGAGGCGCGAGCTGGAGATCCTGGTCGAGGACGGCCGGCGGGCGAAGAACCACCTGTTGGAGGCGAACCTCCGCCTGGTGGTGTCGCTGGCCAAGCGCTACACGGGCCGCGGCATGCTCTTCCTGGACCTGATCCAGGAAGGGAACGTCGGCCTGATCCGCGCCGTGGAGAAGTTCGACTACACCAAGGGCTTCAAGTTCTCCACCTACGCGACCTGGTGGATCCGGCAGGCCATCACCCGTGCCATGGCCGACCAGTCCCGCACCATCCGCATCCCGGTGCACATGGTCGAGATCATCAACAAGCTGGCCCGTGTGCAGCGTCAGATGCTTCAGGACCTGGGGCGCGAGCCCACCCCGGAGGAACTGGGCAAGGAACTCGACATGACCCCGGAGAAGGTCATCGAGGTCCAGAAGTACGGGCGTGAGCCGATCTCGCTGCACACCCCGCTGGGTGAGGAGGGCGACAGCGAGTTCGGCGACCTCATCGAGGACTCCGAGGCGGTCGTCCCCGCCGACGCGGTGAGCTTCACCTTCCTTCAGGAGCAGCTCCAGTCCATTCTCGGCACGCTCAGCGAGCGCGAGGCCGGTGTGGTCTCCATGCGGTACGGACTGAACGACGGGCAGCCCAAGACCCTGGACGAGATCGGGCGGGTGTACGGGGTGACCCGTGAGCGGATCCGGCAGATCGAGTCCAAGACCATGTCGAAGCTGCGCCACCCCTCCCGCTCCCAGGTCCTGCGCGACTACCTCGACTGATGCTCAGGGTGTGACCGCGCACCGGTCACACGGTCCAGCACCCGCGCACGAAGGCCCGTGCCATGTCACGGCCCACATCGCTCCCGCCGATGTGGGCCGTGACATGGCACGGGCCTTCCGTTGTTCCAGCTGATCGCGCCCGGGCCTCGGACACCACTGCTCGCTCCATCGGCAACGGCGACGAGGAAACTGGATGCATAGGTATGCGGCTCGCCTGCCCAAGATGACCGACCCTGGCAGGGGCCAACGCTCCCGGCTCACCGGGGCGTGACCGATCGGTCAGCGAGGTTCGTCCTGCTGGACGG
The DNA here is from genome assembly GCF_042869595.1 of Streptomyces sp. NPDC006879. Classification (NCBI taxonomy): domain Bacteria; kingdom Bacillati; phylum Actinomycetota; class Actinomycetes; order Kitasatosporales; family Streptomycetaceae; genus Streptomyces; species Streptomyces sp. NPDC006879. Next base: position 71,524 of record NZ_JBIAGC010000022.1, on the reverse strand, counting down.
GGCCCACGGGCGCACCGGTACCGGCAGCGGACGCGTGGTCCTGCGCCGCCTCCAGCGGTTCCTGGCCCTCCGGTGCAGGGCCGTGCAACGGCGCCTGCGGACCGCTCGCCTCACCCAACCAGCGCCGAAAGACGTGGTGCAGTTGCTCGGCCCCGACGAGCTCCGCCCCGATCGGCACCGGGTCCGAGAGGGTCACCGGCCACATCAGGAACGGACGCCCCTGCTCGCCGCCGAGACCGCCGTGGGAACCGATCTGTTCTTCGAAGGCGTGCACCTCCGCGGTCCCGGGGTCGAAGGACGAGTTCACCATGATGTCGGCCACGTGGGGGAAGGAGTCGGTACGCCGTACCGCTTCCGCCGCGCCCGGGCCGAAGGCGGCGAGCGGGTCGGGGGCGGCGAAGACGCGGTCCCCCGTCCCCGCGTCCCTGGGCACCTCGTCCAGTCGCAGCTCGGCGCCACCGGCGCCCAGGACGAGCGGACCGTGTTCCTCGCTGGACACGAGGAGGAAGCCTACGCCCGGATGGTTGGCGAGGGTGGGCAGAAGTGCGGGGTGGCGGCGCTCGATCCGCTCCATGCTGAGCCGCCCGGGCACGTCGGGGAAGGAGATCAGCCCCAGGTTCCCGGAAGCGAGTACGATCGGCGCCGCATCACGCCCGGGGTGCAGTTCCTCGGCCCCTTCCTCCACCGGCCGGTGGAGCGCGGCCAGTACCGCGGCACGCGCTTCGGCCCCGCTGTGGGTCCTCTCCGCCCGACGAGGGACGGGCAGTCCGCAACCGGCGCGGACCAGGTCCTTCAGGGTCAGTCCGAACCGGCCGGAGAAGGTCTCCCCCGAACTTTGGCCATGGTCGGAGAGCAGCACGATGCGGTACTCACGGGGGGCGTGCTTGGCGGCCTTGGCGATGAGTGCCAGGCTCCGGTCGAGCCGGGCGAGCACCTGGTCGGCGTCATGGCTGCGCGGCCCGGAGTGGTGCGCCACCTCGTCGTAGGCGACCAGGTCGGCGTAGACGGAGGCACGGCCAGCGAGCATGTCACCGATCACCGCTGCCACTACAACGTCACGTTGCACCACGGTGGCGAAGGCCCGGATGAAGGGATACAGGCCTCCCCGGCTCACCCTCGGCGTGTCTCCGCGCAGTCGAGACCGTAGTGACTGTCCCACCTCACGCACGACTTCGGCGACGAAGGAGAACGCGGTGCGCACCGCGTTGGCCGGGTCTGAGAAGTAGGCGAAGTACCCGGCCCGCGAACGGTTCGCCCTGCCCCGGCGGGCCGCGGCGATGGAGAGCACCAGCGCCAACTGATCGGCGCCGCCGCTGAAGAGGTTGCCCCTGCTGGCGCCGTCCACCGTGAGAAGCCCACCGTCGCGGGTGCGGGCGATGGCCCGGCGCTGAAGCTCGGCTGCGCTGGTGGGCCGGTTGCAGACGACGGTCGTCCCCGTGTCCTTCTCGTACCAGCGGAAGGCGGGCACGTCGAAGTTGGAGCCGTGCATGATGCCCAGTTGGCTGGAGCCGGTCTGGCTGGACCAGTCGGTGCGCCACGGGGTGAGTCGGTGACTTCCCACGGCGAGCCAACCAGCGAGGGTGGGCATCAGGCCGGTCGCAACAGCGTGCCGCAGCACCTGGTAGCCCACCCCGTCGAGCTGGAGGAAGAGGATTCCGGGGGTGGACTCGCCGGAGCCGGGTGTTCCGGCCCGTCGTTGCCGGCGCCGGGTGCGGTCCGCGAGCCGGGCGAGCCTGCGGCGATAGGCGTTGTCGTCGCGTACGGCCAGTGCCGTGGAGGTGGCCGAGGCGACCGCGGACATCACGGCGGCAACCACGACCGCGGTCCGCGGATCGGCCTCGCCCCTTCCGTCCGGGATCAGACGCAGGGCGAGCAGGAGCAGCGAACCGTTGAGGAAGAACACCAGCAGCCCCAGGACCAGCGCCGGTACCAACAGCAGAGCCCGCACCAACACCGGCCACACCAGCGCGTTGAGCAGTCCGAAAGCGCCTGCTCCCCATGCTGCGGTCAATGCGATCCGCGTGATGCTGTCGCCGTCGTCGGACTGCAACTGGAAGTCGGGCAGGATCCCGGCGAGGAGGAGCATGGTCAGCGTCGAGACGCCCCAGACCACGACGATCCGGTACAGGGCGCTGCCAGCGTTCCGCCATCGTCCCAGCCGCACTCCCGTGGCACCTCACTCCTCGGCCGGCCCGCGCAGCCGCGGACTTTGCCCTGCCAGCCTCGCACAGCGGGGCGCGCCGTGGCGCCCGCGCGGGAGCTACCCTCGGACGCGGAACCGAGTTCGAGCCGAGGAGGCCGCGGGTGCCGGTGGAGATCACCTGGTGGGGGCACGCCACTTGCACGGTCGAGGACTCCGGGGTGCGTCTGCTGACCGACCCGCTGTTCGCGCGCCGTCTCGCGCACCTGCGTCGTCGCCGTGGCGCGTTGCCGCCGCCGGAGGCCGCCGTGACCGAGGCGGTGCTCGTCTCCCATCTGCACGCCGACCACCTCCATCTGCCCACGCTGGCGCGGCTGGCTCGGGGAACCCGGGTGTTGGTGCCGAGTGGAGCCAGTCGGGCGGTGCCCGCGTTGCCCCGGCTGGCCCGGCGGGCGGGGCTGGCGGTGACGGAGGTTTCTCCTGGTGCGTCCGTGGGAGTGGCGGGCCTGACGGTGCGGGTGGTCAGTGCTGCCCACGACGGGCGACGGCTACCGCTCGGGCCCCGGCTGTGTCCGGCCTTGGGATACGTGGTGGAGGGTGAGGCCCGCACCTACTTCGCCGGGGACACCGGGCTGTTCCCGGCCATGGCCAGCGAGGTCGGGCCGGTGGACGTGGCGCTGCTGCCGGTCGGCGGCTGGGGGCCCTATCTCGGCCCGGGTCATCTCGACGCCCGGCGCGCGGCGCAGGCTCTCGCCGAGTTGGCCCCGGAACATGCGGTGCCGGTGCACTACGGGACCTACTGGCCGATCGGTATGGACACGGTTCGCCCGCACGAATTCCACGGACCGGGCGAGGAGTTCGTCCGGCTGGCCGGCCAACTGGCCCCCAAGGTCGCGGTAAGGCGGCTGGAGCACGGGGAACGGCTGCGGCTGGCAGGGCCCTCGGGTGGCGGGCTGTGACGGTTTGGGAGTCCCTCCAGCACCTTCCGCCCGAGTTCTGCTCCTGGCTGGCCTCCTCGCCACCGCCCTCTTTCGGGTCCTTGGACCAAGTGCGCCAGCAGGTGCAGCCGGAGACCGCCCAGCAGGCCGTGGGCTATCCGGCCCTGTTCCTTCTGGTGGCGGTGGGATCACTGGTCCCGGTGGTGCCCACGGGCGCCCTCGTGAGCTCGGCTGCGGTGGTGGCCTTCCACCAGTCCCTGCCCCTGGGCTTGCTCCTGGTCTTCGCGGTGGCCTCGCTCGGGGCGTTCACCGGTGACATCGCGCTGTACTGGTTGGGGCATCGTGGGGTTCGCTCCCAGAGCGGCTCACGGTGGTTGCAGGCGCTACGGGACCGGGCGGCGCCAGAGCGCCTGGCTCAGGCGCAGCAGAGGCTACACACTCGCGGAGTGACGGTACTGGTGCTGTCACGACTGATCCCGGCCGGGCGGATTCCGGTGATGCTGGCCTGCCTTCTGGCCGAGATGCCGATCCGTCGCTTCGCCCGTGGGGACGCTCCGGCGTGCCTGGCCTGGGCGGCGACCTACCAACTGATCGGCATCCTCGGCGGCTCGCTCTTTGACGAGGCGTGGAAGGGCGTGGTCCTCGCCGTCGTGCTGGCCCTGCTGATCAGCGTGGTCCCGACGTTGTGGCGTCGGCTTCGTCCACGGGCGCCGCAGCAGGGTTAGGGACCTGGAACCGGTCCGGCCCGAGCTGCGTGGGCTCGGGCCAGGCGGGCCGTGCGGGTGGCACTCAGGCCGGCAGCACCCGGGAGGCGCCCACGGCGAGGTCCCACAGTTCCTCGCGCGGCCGACCGGTACGGGCCCAGGCCGCGCGCAGGCGCGCCAAGGGCTCCAGGACCGGTTCCGCCGACAGCAGGAAGGTGGCCCAGTGCATGGGTGCCATCCGCCGGGCGCCGAGGTCCTGGCAGGCCCGGACGGCCTCCTCGGGGTCGGTGTGCACGTCACAGAGCCACCAGCGTGGGGCGTAGGCACCGATGGGCAGCAGGGCCAGGTCGATGTCGGGGAAGCGTCGCCCGATCTCCGTGAACCAGTGCCCGTAGCCGGTGTCGCCCGCGAAGTAGACCTGTCGGCCGCCCCCGTCTTCCAGGACCCAGCCGCCCCAAAGGCTGCGGCAGGTGTCGGTCAGCGAGCGGCGCGACCAGTGGTGGGCCGGTACGAACACGAACCGGACGCCGCCCAGTTCCGCCGCCTCCCACCAGTCGAGTTCGGTGACGTGGGTGAAGCCCCGGCGGCGGCACCATCGGGCCAGCCCGGCGGGGACGAACAACGGGGTGTGAGGGGGTAGTCGGCGCAGCGTCGGGGCGTCGAGGTGGTCGAAGTGGTTGTGGCTGATCACAACGGCGTCCACGGGTGGCAGGTCCTCCCAGCGCACTCCGACCGGGGTGAGCCGGGCCGGAGTGCCGAAGATCCGCCTGGACCACACCGGATCTGTCAGGACGGTCAGTCCGCCGATGCGGACCACCCAACTCGCATGACCCGCCCAGGTGACGGCGACTGTCTCGGCAGTCACCGCGGGCATCGGGGAGGGTGCGTAGGGAAGGTGCGGGATGTCCCGGATCCCTTCCGGCCCGGGCCTGAGGGCGCCCTCGCGCGCGAAGCGTGCCAGGCCGCGCAGCCCGGGCAGCGGGGCGGTGAGTCGGTGGGCGAAGGAACGCGGCCAGGAGCGGTGTTCGCCCAGCGGGCGCAGGATGGGCGCCGGAGGCCGGGCGTGGGTCCTTCCTGTGGCGCCCGCGGGTGCGGCTGCCGTCCCTGCGGATGATGGGATTGCCGGGTGCACGGGGTCTTCCGTCTGTTCCGTCATCGAGGCGACTCCATTCGCGGCTGGGTGTGCGTCGAGCGGCGGCCGGTTCCCGCCGGGCGGCGGAGGGTGGGCCGGGCCGGTGGCGCGGGCAGGGCGGATCCGGGCTGGGGCGGGCGCGGCTCTCGCGGGGCGGTGGGCGGGGTCCGGGCCGCGGACGCGGCCGTCGTGGCGGGCGACCGGGTACGCACCTGAGTACTCACCTCAGTTCGTCGAAGACGGAGATGAAGTCGTCCAGTGCGCGCGTGATGTGGGGAAGTCCCAGCGGGTCCGGTGCGGTGAGCGCCGTCATGCGTTCCTCCTCCGAGCGGCCCAGGAGCGGGCCCGTCGCCAGCCGTACGCGGAGGGCGCCGAGATCGTCTCCGAAACGGTGCCCACCCGGAGAGGGAGTCCCCAACCGCCGGCCCAGGTACTCCTCCAGTTCCATCGCGTCGCTGACGCCCCGCCGGGCGAGCTTGTCCCGCAGGCGTGTCAGGTCGGCGTAGAGGTGGCGGCCGGCCTGTGGTGGCCGAGCCAGCACCCCGATGGCGCGCAGCCGCTCATGGGCCGCTGCGGCGAGCAGCCCGTGCACGGTGGCGGCGGCCCTGACCCGCGAGGCCACGCCCTCCGGCTCGTCGAGCGCGTACGCGGCGGCTCCGGCCACCGGGCCCGCCAGTCCGGCGCCGGTGGCGGTCAGGACGTCCAGGGTCCGGTCGCGCAACCAGGTCCCGCGGGGGGAGGCGGGGAAGCGGGCGATGGCCGCGGGCCATCCGGCGGGCAGGAGCGCGCCGGCCAGATCGGCGAGGACGATGACTTCTTCGGGGCACATCTCGGCTGGGCTGAACAGCACCGTTTGCCGCGGATGGTGCAGGGTGTCGCGCCAGGTCTCGTCGCTGATCACCGCGAGCCCCTGCGACACCGCCGCTTCACACGCCTCGCGCAGCACCTCTGGTGGCGCCACCGTGGCTGTCGGGTCATCGACCACGGACAGCATCAGGACGCGGGGGTCACCGCCTTCCGTACGCACCCGCCGCACGGTCTCCAGCAGTGCGTACGGGTCGGGCACACCGCCGGCCTCGGCGGGCGTGGGCACGTGTGAGGCCCTTCTGCCCAGCAGTCGGATCTGAGGGGCCCACCAGGCCGGGCAGGGGCGCGGGAGCAGTACGTCGCCGCCGTGCGCCCCCAGGAGACCCAGCAGGAGCGCGGGGGCTCCCGGGGCACACGCGATGAGGCCCGGGTCGGTGGGCAGGCCCCGACGGGACCAGTACCGGCGGGCCGCATCGCGCAGTGCAGCGCCGCCACCCGCGGGCTCGGGCGCGGAGCGGCTGGCCGCGCCCGCGAGCACGGCGATCAGTTCGGGTAGCACCGGCAGCCCGTGCTCCGGAGCCAGCGGGCCGTACCGCACCGGCCCGTGGCTCTGGCCCCCGGTCCTTCGGACTTCGGTCGCCGCCCGCTGGCTGCCCGTCAAGGCCCGTCACCTCCGCCCAGCCCGCCTACGTCTGGTGCCCTTCGCTCTTTATACGGAGGTTTCGTGCCGGCCGCCCGTCCGCAGTTACGGGCGGCGCCCGGTCAGAGCCAACAGCCGGGACTGCGCGTCGGCTCCCGGCGGCGGATCGTAGGGTTTTGCGAACAGTCCGCTGCGTGCCAGTGCCGCGGCGTAGGGCAGGTACTCCTTCAGTGCGAACTCCACCAGTTGCTCGGGCAGCCGTTCGGGAGCCTGGAGGCCACGGGACAGGTCCCAGGTGTGGACGACCACGTCGGCGGTCAACTGCGCGCAGTACGCCCCGGCGGGCGTGGGCCCGTAGGACAGTGCGACGCTCCGTTCGAGTGCGCCCGGTCCGCCGAACGCGTCCTGGGCGGCCGTCGCCGCGCGGTTCCAGAGGCCGACCGGGTCGGCACCGAGGACGTCCCCGTCGAAGGCGTCCCCGACCTCGGCGATCGTGCGGCTCTCGGTGACCAGAGGGGGTACCCACAGCAGCTCTCCCGCCACGTGGTTGACCAGGTCCCGCACGGTCCATTCGGTGCAGGGGGTGCCGTGGTCCCACTGGTGTGGCGCCACGGCGCGCACCCGTTCGCCGAAGAGCGCGAGGGACTGGGCGAACTGTGCCTGACGTTCGTTGGCCATGGCTCCCACTGTGCTCGCTGCGTCCCGCTCCCGCCAGCGGAGGCGGTCCAATATATGAAACACAAATCTCGCCATGCGATCACTGCCCTACGGTGGAGGCACTACACCGGCAGCCCCGCCAGCCCCTCGAACAAGGAGTGCACCTTGCCCGACGCGCGCGACCACTCCGCCGGCTTCGACGCCGTCTACACCCACGGCCACCATGACTCCGTGCTGCGCTCACACCGTTGGCGCACCGCAGCCAACTCAGCCGCGTACCTGACCGGGGCACTACGACCCGGCATGTCCCTGTTGGACATCGGGTGCGGCCCCGGCACCATCACCGTGGACCTCGCCGACCTGGTGGCACCCGGCCCGGTGACCGCCGTGGACGCCGCCCCCGAAGTGGTGGCGAAGGCGCGGGCCCACGCACGGGAACGCGGCAGCGAGAACGTTGAGTTCGGAGTGGTCGACGTCCACGCGCTGAGCTTCCCGGACAGCGCCTTCGACATCGTGCACGCCCACCAGGTGCTCCAGCACGTCGCAGACCCGGTCCGCGCGCTGCGCGAAATGCGTCGGGTGTGCCGCCCCGGCGGGCTCGTGGCCGCCCGCGACGCCGACTACGCGGCGATGACCTGGTACCCGCAAGCGCCCGGCCTGGAGCTGTGGCAGCAGCTCTACGACAGGGTCGCCCGAGCCAACGGCGGCGAACCCGACGCGGGACGCCGCCTGCACGCCTGGGCCCGGACGGCCGGCTTCGCCGACCACGAGATCAGTGCCACGGCCTCCGTCTGGTGCTTCGCGACCGCCGTGGAGAGACAGTGGTGGAGCGAGCTGTGGGCGGAGCGGACGACGAGCTCCTCCTACGCCCTGCTCGCCGTGGCCGGCGGCCACGCGACCTCGCGGGAACTGGCCGACATCGCGAAGGCCTGGCGGGAGTGGGGCCGGCACCCCGACGCCTGGTTCACCGTGCTGAACGGGGAGATCCTGTGCCGGACCCCCGAACCCACCTGAGGGGCACAGCGATGCTTTCGCGATCCGCCGGCCCCAGGAGGCCCGGAGCGGCCTCAGCGCCGGCCGGAGCGGCTGCGCCCCCGGAACAGATAGCCGCACAGCCCCCCGAGCAGCGCCACGGCCAGCAGGGCCAGCCACAGGGGCATCGTGACTTCGGGGATCAGCAACCGGATCCTGGTCCGTCCGGTGTTCTCGAAGATGAAGATCAGGACCAGGGCTGCGACGACCAGGAGGGTCACACGGCGCGGGGTCAGGAATCGGCCCCGCGCGCGGCCTTGCCCGCCGCCTCCGCCGGCCGAGGATCCTTCCGAAAACATGGGGCACATGCAGTCAGCATCCATCAAGGCGGGTCTGCGGTCACTTCCTGAGCTCCAGAAGGGGGACGTCGTCACGAGCGAAGCCGAATACCTGCGCGTAGAGGGAAAGCTCGGCCTCCAGGGCTCGGACGATCGTCTCGGTGCGACGGAAGCCGTGCCCCTCGCCCTCGAAGGCGAGGTAGGCGTGCGGCAGCTCGCGGCCAGCGAGCCGGGCCAGGAAGCGGTCCGCCTGCGAGGGTGGACAGATCACGTCCTCCAGCCCTTGGAGCAGCAAGAAGGGGGCGATGATCTGCTCCGCGTGGCCGGCCGGCGAGCGATCGCGGTAGCGCGCCGGGTAGTCCTCGGCGGAACCAATCAGGCTGGCGAGGTAGTGCGACTCCAGGTCATGGGTCTCCGACTGGAAGCGGGAAAGGTCCAACACCGGGTAGCGGATGGTTCCGCAGGCGTAGATCCCGGTGCCGGCCAGTGAGGCGGCGGCGGTCCAACCTCCGGCGCTACCCCCGCGGATCGCCAGCCGCCCGGGGTCAGCCGTGCCCTCGGCGGCCAGGGCGCGTGCCACCGCAGCGCAGTCCTCCACGTCCACGATCCCCCACTGTTCACGCAGTCGCTCGCGGTAGGCCCGGCCGTACCCGGTCGATCCGCCGTAGTTGACCTCGGCCACTCCGATCCCCCGCGAGGTGAAGTAGGCGATGTGCAGGTCGAGCACGGGAGCGACGTGGTCTGTGGGGCCACCGTGCGCCCAGATCACGTAGGGCGGCAGCTCGTCGGCCGGGGCACTGCGTGCGGGATGGTGCGGCGGGTAGACGTGGGCGTGGATCTCACGGTCCTCCGGTCCGAAGAAGGTGCGACTCTGCGGCTCCGGGTAGTGGGCGGCGTCCACCGGGTCGGTGGACGCCGCGCCGAGGACCCGGGTGTGCCCGGTGCAGGTGTCCAGCTCGACGACCTCGAAGGCACTGCGCGGGCTGGCCGCGACCGAGGCGACCCGGGAACCGTGAACGGCCAGGGAAGGGCGCCAGGCGGTCCATGGACCTGCCGCGTCCACCAGGTCGCCGGTCTCCGGGTCCAAGACGCCAAGGACGGGAGCGCCGCGGCCGTGCAGGACGGCGACCAGGCCGCTGTCCAGGGGCATCAGCCACCGCAGGCCGGGGTTCCACAGCGGCCCGGCGAACTCCTCCTCCCGCGGGCAGAGGTTGACCGCCTCACCGGTGTCGGGGTCCACCCGGTACGGGTTCCACCAGCCGCTGCGGTCGGTGATCGCGAGCAACACCGACTGGGAGGTCCACTCCGCCTGGGCGACCGCCTCGCCGGGCCCTCCGATCAAGGTCCGCACATGCTTGAGGTGCCCGCCCTCGACCTCCGCCACCTTCAGCTCGGTGCCCTCCCAGGGCATGCGCGGATGGTCCCAGGCCAGCCATGCGGCCCGTCGCCCGTCCGGGGAGAGCCGTGGTCCGGTGAGGAAACGGTGCCGGTCATCGGTGAGTTCACGCACCCGGTTGCGGTCCTCGGCGGCCGAGCCGTCCAACGGCACGGCCGCCAACACCCGGCGCACATCGGTGGGCGCGCTGCCGGTGAACTCCTCAAGGACGCACCAGACCTCACCGAGTTCGAGGCGCGGTAACGGCTCCGCCCATCTCAGCCCGGCACCGGTCGAGGAGAGCGGGGTGAGCGGGCGCGGTCCGCGTCGTTCTCCAGGGGCCTTCGGCTGGTAGGCGTAGAGCCGCTGGTCGGCGAAGTTCACGAAGAGCACGAGCGGACCGGCGTCACCCTCTTGGCCGGTGGCGGCCCAGGGCCGCCCGCCGTACTCCACCAGACGGCTCCGGACGTTCCACGGCGGGGGCAGAACGGTCTCCTCGAAACCGTCAGTTCGCCGACGCACCAGGGCTCTGCGTCCCTGTTCCCGTGGACGCGGCTCGGTCCACCAGACCTCCTCGCCGACCGTGTCCAGGTATTCCGGGCAGCCGTCGTGCGCCGCGACCAGAGCCGCGTCGATCGGAGACGGCCACGTACCGTACGGCCCGGTGGGCACCATGGGTTCGCCCTCCCCTACCTCATCGTCCGCAGACAGTGGTCGAGTACGCGTACGCCGAAGTGCAGGGCGCTGACCGGCACCCTCTCGTCGACGCCGTGGAACATCGCCGCGTAGTCGTAGCCCGGCGGCAGCTTCAGCGGCGAGAAGCCGTACCCGGTGATGCCCAGACGGGAGAACTGTTTGGCGTCGGTCCCTCCCGGCATGCAGTAGGGGACCACCTTCGCCTCCGGCGCGAAGCGTTCGACGGACGCGCGCAGGGCGCGGAAGGTGGGGCTGTCGACGGGGGATTCGAGGGCCGGTTCTCGGTGGTGGAAGGACCAGGCGACGTCGGGGCCGGTGAGCCGGTCGAGGGTGGTGCGGAACTCCTCCTCGCCGCCGGGCAGGATCCGTCCGTCGATATGGGCGGTGGCCTTGCCGGGGATCACGTTGATCTTGTATCCGGCTGACAGCATCGTCGGGTTGGCGCTGTTGCGCACGGTCGATTCGACGAGCGCCGCCGCCGGACCCAGGCGGTCGATCAGCAGGTCGACGTCGAACCGCGATGACCCGGGGTCGAATTCGGGCCCCCGCAACCCGTGCAGCGCGGCCAGTTCGCCGAGGGTGGCCCGGACCGTGTCGCTGAGACGGAGCGGCCAGGTATGGGCTCCGATCCGGGCGACGGCCGCCGCCAGTCGGCTGACGGCGTTGGCGCGGTTGGCGCGGGAGCCGTGCCCCGTCACTCCCCGGGCGGTGAGCTCCAGCCAGGCAGTGCCCCGTTCACCGGCCGCGATCGGGTAGAGAGCCAGGTCCGGTCCGGCGTGGAAGGTGAAGGCGCCGGATTCGCTCAGCCCTTCGGTGCACCCGTCGAACAGCTCGGGGTGGTCGTCTGCGAGGAAGCCGGAACCATCCTCCGCGCTCGCCTCCTCGTCCGCGGTGAAGGCGAGCACGATGTCCCGTCGGGGGCGCACCCCGGTCCTGGCCCAGGCCCGGACCACGGCGAGGACCATCGCGTCCATGTTCTTCATGTCCACCGCTCCGCGCCCCCAGACGACCCCGTCGCGGACCTCGCCGGAGAAGGGGTGCGTGCTCCACTGGGCGGGGTCAGCGGGCACCACGTCGAGGTGCCCGTGCACGAGCAGGGCCGCAGAGCAGGCCTCGGTCCCCTCGATCCTGGCCACGACGTTGGTGCGGCCCGGGGTGCGCTCCACGAGGACCGGCTCCAGCCCGGCGGCGGCGAGCCGCTCGGCCACGTATTCGGCCGCGGGACGCTCTCGGCATTCCCCGTCACCGTGGTTGGAGGTGTCGATGCGGATCAGCTCGGAAGTGAAGGTGACGACCTCGTCCAGGGCGGTGGCGTCGACCGGCTCGGTCAGTGGGGTGGGGTCGGCGTGGGACAGGGTGTGACTCCCGGAGGGGTTCATGTCAGCCATATTGCTCCTCCACCGCCGCTGAGACGATCGTCGTGACCGCTTTGAAGGTGCGAATCCCCTCGTACATCGTTTCGCTGGTGTAGGCGACGTGACGTTCAGCGGTCCGTGCGACGCCCGGGACCACGGTGGCCGCGGCCGACAGGTGCTCCGCGTCGAACTCCAGCTCGACGGTGAACGGGCCACTGCGCCGGGGTTCGTGACGGACCGCGAGGGAAACGGCCGTCTTCGCCGCCCCGCGGATCTCCGCAGCCGTCCGGGCCGGCGGCCGACAGATCGCCGCATAGCGCGAGACGTGGTCCTTCACCGCGACCCGGACCGCCTCGGGCGCATACCCGAGGGCGTCCTCACAGGTGAGGTCGTCGCCGGTGACGAGGACCACCGGTACACCGAACTCGGCGACGACCCGGGCGTTGAGCAGCCCCTCGCTTGCCCGCACCCCGTTCAGCCAGACACCGGTGATGGAATTGGCGAGATAGGTGTGGGCGAGCACCCCCGGCGAGCCGGCGCCGGTGTGGTAGCCGACGAAGGCGACTCCGTCCACGTCCCCCCGCTGGACGCCCTCCACCATGGACAGCGACTTGTGGCGTCCGGTGAGCATCTGGACGCGTTCGTCCAACTGCTCCAACAGGAGGTTACGCATGGTCCAGTGCGCTTCGTTGATGAGTACCTCATCGGCTCCGCCGTCGAAGAAGCCGAGGACCGCGGCGTTGACGTCGGAGGTGAACATCGAGCGGCAGCGTTCCCACTGCGGGGTGCCGGGCAGCACGTCCGCGGGCCAGGTCACGCCGGTGGCGCCCTCCATGTCCGCGGAGATCAGGATCTTCATGGATCTCGGTGTTCCCCCCGGTCGCTCTCGACGAACCCAAGGGTCGCCCAGCAGTTCCCGAAGGACCCGGTTCGGCGCGGATCAGCCCATCGGGCACGGGCACGGACACGATGGAGGGTTCCCGCGCTGCGACCGTCCGTCGGACGAGGAATCCGATCGAGGACGATGGCAGGTCTCCGCGGCGTCCATCCTGCGTGAGCTGGCCGCTACGACCTCGCTCCGACCTTCGACGGGACCCCGCGCGCGTCGGGCGAGCTCTGGCGGGACATGACCTGTCTGCACCGCCTGCGGGATGCCGCGGCCAACACGGCGATCCTCGCCACCCTGCCCGACCTGCTGCGTGAAGCCCGCGCTCTGGCCGAGACCGCGACGAGGTGCGTCCGATGGTGCGAGAACGACCAGGGGAAGGCCCCTCCAACGCCTTGCCGGGCCCGCGGGGGTCGTGGACCGGACCGTCGAGAACCGTCAGCGCTCCCACACGCAGGTGGGCCGATGACGCAGGCCGCTGCGCCACGTCCCCCACACCGGGGCGCCTCACGGCGTGCGACTACGGAACTGACGGAGTTGCACAGGCCATTGCCCGGAGCGTAGCTCCGAACTGCAGCAGGAGTTGAGGGCGGGCGGCGCGCACCGGCGCAGGGAAGTGCTCGACCAGGAGGTCAGCGCCGGGAGCCGGCTCCGGCTCGGCGAGCAGGCCGAAGACGAGGTGGGCCCCGAACCGCGGCCCCCCTTCGATGATCGCTCTGCGCAGACGGTCGATCTCGGGTCCCGGCACCCCGGGGAAGAGGTCGCGTACAGCCGGCTCCTCGTTGCGGAGGTGGGCGGCGAGCACATCGCGTACCTGGCGGGCGGCAACGGCACCGTCGCGGGCGGTGCGCCCGTTTGGGGGACGCGAGCGGTCCTCCGCCGCGAGGGACTCGGTCACCCTGGCCAGTCTGCCGAGCGCCTGGTCGAGTTCCTCGTGCTCGGCCGCGAGCGCCTCGAAGCCCTCCGCGGCCTCGGGGTACAGGGAGATGAGCTCGGGCCAGAACAACTCGTCCTCGCAGGCATGGTGATGGTGGGTGAACTCGATCAGCCAGCGGGTGCTCTCGACGAGGGCGTCCACGCTGACCTCATCCACGCCTTCGGCGAGGCGGCCGAAGCCCCCGGCGACCAGCTCCGCGCCTCGGCGCAGGATCGTGTGCACCGCGAGGAACTCCTCGTACATGCGGGCGCCGGGACTTGCGGTGGGCTCACTCATGGACGCTCCAGTTCTCGGCACGGTCGGCACGGCGGGACCCACTGTGCCGAGAGCACCAACGGCAAGGCAACGTGGTCAAGTTGTCGCCACCCGAGCGCCCCGTGCAGGACCACCCGAACCGGTGATCCGCACGGGGCGGTCCGGGCCCGCTCAGCCCTCCACTTCGGCGGCCAGGCGTTCCAGCACCGAGTCGTAGATGCGGGCCAGGCCCTTGGGAGCGAAGGTCCGCTCGAAGAAGCCGCCGATGCCGGTCGCGCCGTTCCAGACGGTGGTGACCACCGCGCGGGAGCTGCCCTCGCCGGCCGGGGTGACGGTCCAGGTGGTGACCATCGAGGAGTTGCGGTCCTTCTCCATGAGCTGGCCGTCGGTGGGCTCGGTGACCTCCAGCAGGCAGTCGCGGATGCGCTTGCTGGTGGCCTGGAGCTTCCAGTGCACGAGGGTGCCCTCGCCGTCACCGCCTTCGCGCACTTCGTACTCGCTGAAGTGCTCGGGAAGCAGCTTGGCCCGGGTACCGGCGTAGTCCGCCAGGGTGTCGAACACCTTCTCCGGGTCGGCCGCGATGATTCGCTCCGTGGTGGCCTCGACCTGCGCCATGCCCTGTTCCTCCAGCACTCGTTCCGGCAATCGGGGGCACAGCCAACCACCTCGGGCCCGGCCGCCCAAATCCGGCCCTTCGCCATGAGCCGAACGTTCGTTCCACTCGCCGGGTTCTCAAGGTGCACCTGTGCCAGCGGCCGAACGGGTTCCGGCAGCCGGGCGCTGAAGCATCATCACATCGGGCCAATTCGGGGCACTTCTCCGACTGACTGCTGGGATTTCCGGGACGATTCCGCCCAGACCCCGGCGGCTGGGAGGCCCCCTTTGATGAAGCGCGCAGCAGTTCTCTTGTCGGTCGCCACCGTGTTGGCGGGCACCGTGGCCGCTGCCCCCGGAGCCCAGGGGCCGGCGGCAGCCGCGGGCGCCGGAAAGGGCGTCGTATGGCAGAAGTGCGCCACTCCCCGGTACCCGACCCTTCAGTGCGCCAGTGTCGCTGTACCCCTGGACCACGACCGACCCGCCGGCCGTCGGATCTCCCTCGCGCTGACCCGGGTGCCTCACACGGCCAAGAAGTCCCAGGGGCCCCTGTTGGTCAACCCCGGCGGTCCGGGTGGCAGCGGTCGCGCACTGGCCGGATTCATCGCTTCCGCGCTACCGCGGGAAGTGGCCGCCCAGTACGACGTGATCGGGTTCGACCCACGGGGAGTCGGCCGCAGCGAGCCGACCCTGGACTGCGCCACCGGCCACTTCGAAGCCGTGCGCCCCGATTCGGTTCCGCACAGCGCGGACGACGAGCGGGCCAACCTCCGACGCGCCCAAGGGTTCGCCCAGGGCTGTGCCGCCAAGCACGGCGACGTACTGCCGTTCATCGATACGGTCAGCGCGGCGAAGGACCTGGACGTGGTGCGCGCCGCGCTCGGCGCACCGCGGATCAACTACCTGGGGTACTCCTACGGCACCTACCTGGGAGCGGTGTACGCACGGCTCTTCCCCCAGCGGGTGCGGCGCCTGGTGCTCGACTCGATGGTCGACCCCACGGGGGTCTGGTACCAGGCCAACCTCGCCCAGGACTCCGCGTTCGATGCCCGTCACAAGGCCTTCCTCGCCTGGGTGGCGCGCCACGACGACCGCTACGGCCTGGGCAGCGACCCGCAGGAGGTCGAAGACGCGTGGTACCGGATGCGCAACGACCTGCGACACGCGCCCGCCGGCGGGGAGGTCGGCCCGTCCGAACTGGAGGACACCTTCCTGCCGGGCGGCTACTACAACGGCTACTGGCCGCATCTGGCCGAGGCCTTCGCGGCGTACTGGCGCGGTGAGAGCAAACCCCTCGTGGAGGCGTACCGGAAGTTCGGCGCTGTGGACCCTGCCGCCGGCAACAGCTACAGCGTCTACACAGCCGTGCAGTGCCGGGACTCGGCCTGGCCTCGGGAGTGGTCCCGCTGGCGGGCCGACATGTGGGACACCCACGCGAAGGCGCCCTTCATGACGTGGAACAACGCCTGGTACAACGCTCCTTGTGCGTTCTGGTCGGTGCCCGCCCAAACCCCGCCTGACGTGGCCAACGAGCAACTGCCGCCCGCCCTGCTCTTCCAGGCCACCGAGGACGCGGCGACCCCCTACGAAGGCGCGTTGGAGATGCATCGCAAGTTGGCCGGGTCCAGCCTCGTCGTCGAGAGCGGGGGCGGCAACCACGGCATCGCGCTGAGCGGAAACTCCTGCCTGGACGCACACCTGGTGCGGTACTTGACGGACGGGCGGGTGCCACGCTCCGCACAGGGGCCGGTGGACGCGAGCTGCCCCGCCCAACCCGAACCGACCCCGACACCGGCCACCCGAGCGGTGGTCGGGGCGAACGTGGGCGGCGCCACGCTGCACGGCCTCCTCGGCTTCCGTCCCTGACCCTGACCAAGCGCCCCGGTCCCCGCGGAAATCCGTTGTACGCACGGTTCCGCGGGGCACAAGATGGCGATCATGAGTCTCCTCCTGAGGGGCCGTGCGTCCCGCACCGGCCACGATCCGTCCGGCAGCCGCCCGCCGAGCGCGTCCCACCACGCCTGGCGCCGCGCATCACACACGGACGGGTCGCTCGGCTCCCGGACGCAGGCGGGTGCGCCCGGCAACGCGGCGGTCCGCGGTGCCAGCCGCCTCGGACCGGGCGGGGGCTCCCCCGCACGCCCGGGGGGCCGGGCATGACGGTGCGCGTCCGCCCGATGGCCCCCGAGGACGCCCGCGCGGTGGCCACCGCCCGCACCCTCGGCTGGCAGCGCAGCTACGCCGGCCACGTACCGCAGGTGTACCTCGACGCCATGGACATCGCCGCGGACACCGAGGTGCGCCGCCGGCACCTGACGGAGGCCGCACCGGGAGTGGTGCACCTGGTCGCCGAGCGGCACGGGAAGGTCATCGGGTGGGCCTGCGCCGGACCCTACCGAGGGGGCCAAGGCGAGCCGGCTCCCGACGCGGAGGGCGAGGTCTACGCCCTGTACGTGCACCCCGACCATCAGCGCTCCGGTGCCGGTCGGGCCCTGCTCCGGGCCGCTGTGGACCTCTGCGCCGCCGCGGGCCGCCGGCGGACCCGGCTGTGGGTGCTGGAGGGCAACCGCACCGCCCGCGCCTTCTACGAGCGATACGGCTTCACCTTCGACGGGGCCAGTGACTGCTTCGAGATCGAAGGCACCGCGGTCCACGAGGTCCGCTACACCCGGGACGGGGATTTCGGCCCTGAGCGGGCTGGTTGACGCCTACCGTGGGCAGGGTGGATGAGCAGCTGAGGACACTCGGTGCCCGGGTGCGGGCGGAGGCGGCGCTGGAGGGTCGGGGGGCCACCTGCGGCTGGCTGTTGACGGAGGCGGGGACCGAGGACCTGGCCGGCGTCCTGACCTCGGCCGGTCAGCCTCTGTGGGCCCTGGAGACCGCTGCCTTCCGGCTGGGCTGCGCGGGCGACCGGCGGGCCTTCGAAGCCCTGGTGTTACTGCTCAACCACCGGGATCCGCCGCGTTGTGCGAGCGCGGCCCACGCACTGGCCCGGCTCGGTGATCCGCGCACCGCGAGGGCCGCGGCGGCCCTGGCCACCAATGCGCTGCGCACCGCCTACGCCCTGCAACCCGTGCGGCTGCTGGCCGCCCTGCGGGCGCCCGAGTCGGTCCCCGCCCTGACGGCGACGCTGGAGCGGCTGCTCACGCCGCACGACCCTTACTGGCGGGTGGCGTTGGCCTGTGTCGAGGGGCTCGGGGAGCTCGCCGATCCCAGCTCCCGGCCGGTTCTCACCCGGGCACAGGCGCATCCGAGGCTGGCCCGGGCCGCGACGCTGGCCCTGCGCCGGCTGCCCTGACCGGCTCCGCCGGCCCAGATGACAGCTCCCCTCCCCTGGCGCCCGGGGTTACTCACGGGTTAGTCTCTGCTCAGGTGATTCTCCAGCCGTCACCACGGCGGCGGAATCTCCTCCTTGACGCGGCCTGGTGACGCAGCCGCTTCGAGTGCCGGTCGGTTCGGCAACGCGTACGACGCGGCTCCGGGACAGAGCCCGTCGGTTCCCCTCTCCCAGCATCCGCACGCCGTGCGCCTCGGGCGCACTGGGTCTTTCCGCGGTGTGTTCGGCCCTCCTCGGGGCCCCTGTCACCCGCGCGGTGCCCGTGTGCGTTCCCTCTGCCAGTCGTCACTCATCCACTGGAGTCCGTGATGGACCATCAGTCCACCCTCTCCGCGTCCTCTTCCCTCTCCTTGTCCACCGTGGCCGTCGTCGGTCTCGGCACCATGGGCGCTGGCATCGCCGAGGTTCTGGCACGCGCCGGCCGCGAGGTCATCGGCATCGACACCGACGAGAGCGCGGCCCGCCGCGCGGTCGCCGCGCTGGAAGCCGCCACCGCACGCTCGGTGGCCAAGGAACGCCTCACCGAGCAGGAGCGCCTGAACATCCTGTCGCGGTTCAGGATCTTCGGTGAACTGGAGGCGGCGGCCGTCGCCGACCTCGTCATCGAGGTGGTCCCCGAGTCCTACGAGGCCAAGCAGCAGGTGTTCGCGGCGCTCGACCTCATCGTGCGTCCGGACGCCATCGTGGCCACCGGCACCAACGCGCTGAGCGTGACCCGGCTGGCGGCCGAGTCGGCGCACCCCGAGCGGGTTCTCGGCCTGCACTTCTTCAACCCCGCCCCGACCATGCGGTTGGTGGAGATCGTCTCCTCCGTCCTCACCGACCCCCGGGCCGTGGACTGCGTGACCGCCCTATGCGCCGAGCTGGGCAAGGAGCCGGTCGCGGCTGGTGACCGTCCCGGCTTCGTCGCGGACGGCCTGCTCTTCGGCTACCTCAATCAGGCCGCCGCGATGTACGAGGCGAAGTACGCCTCCCGGGAGGACATCGACGCCGCCATGAAGCTGGGCTGCGGCCTGCCGATGGGCCCGCTCGCGCTGCTCGACCTGATCGGCATCGACACCGCCCGGACCGTCCTGGAGGCCATGTACGCCTCCTCCCGGGACCGGCTGCACGCTCCCGCCCCGATCCTCGGCCAGCTGGCCGAGGCTGGGCTGACCGGCCGCAAGGCGGGCCGCGGCTTCTACAGCTACGAGGCGCCGGGCAGTCCCGTGGTGGTGCGTGACGCGCTCAGTGCGCCGGAGGCCGGGGCGCACGGCGAGGGCCGTGCGGTGTCCCGGGTGGGCGTGGCCGGCTCGGGCACGATGGCCAGCGGAATCGCCGAGGTGTTCGCCAAGGCCGGCTACGAGGTGGTGCTGGCGGCTCGCAGCGAGGACAAGGCGGCCACGGCGAAGGCCCGGATCGCCAAGTCCCTTGCCCGCTCGGTGGACAAGGGACGGATGACTGGGCAGGCCCGGGACGAGGTGTTGGCGCGGATCACCCCGGCCGGGTCGCTGGACTCCTTCGCCGAGGTCGACCTGGCCGTGGAGGCGGTCGCCGAGGACCTGGCTGTCAAGCAGGACCTGTTCGCCACCCTGGACAAGGTGTGCAAGCCGGGGGCGGTGCTCGCCACGACCACCTCCTCACTGCCCGTCGTCGCCTGTGCCCGGGCCACCGCCCGTCCGCAGGACGTGATCGGGATGCACTTCTTCAATCCGGCGCCGGCGATGAAGCTGGTCGAGGTCGTCCGTACGGTGTTGACCGCGGACGACGTGCACGCCACTGTGCGTGCGGTCTGTGCGCGCATCCGCAAGCACCCGGTGGACTGCGGTGACCGGGCCGGGTTCATCGTGAACGCCCTGCTGTTCCCCTACCTGAACAACGCGATCAAGATGGTCCAGGACCACTACGCCTCGCTGGACGAGATCGATGCTGCGATGAAGCTGGGCGGCGGCTACCCGATGGGGCCCTTCGAACTGCTCGATGTGGTCGGTCTCGATGTGTCGCTGGCCATCGAGAAGGTGCTGCACCGGGAGTTCCGGGACCCGGGCCTGGCGCCGGCTCCCCTGTTGGAGCACCTGGTCGCGGCCGGCTGCCTGGGCCGCAAGACCGGTCGCGGCTTCCGTGAGTACGCCCGGCGCTAGCCGAGGCGCGCAAGAGCAGGATGCGTGGGGGGGACTCCTCGGGCCCGGCGGGCGGGCCCAACCCTCAGAGGGTCCTCCCCCGCATCCACCCCCTCAGGCGCGTTCTCCAGCGCAGATGCAGTACGTTCGCCTTATGTCCCAGTCCGCCAAGACCTCCCGATCAGCCGCCGCGCCAGAAGCCACCGAGAGCGCCGCGGGGTCGCGGGCCGCAGCCCAGCGTCTGAAGATGCGCCGTGAGCTCGCCACCGCCGCTATGGAGCTGTTCGCGACCAAGGGTTACGAGGCGACGACCGTCGATGAGATCGCGGCGGCGGCCGGGGTCGCCCGGCGCACCTTCTTCCGTCACTTCCGCTCCAAGGAAGAGGCGATCTTCCCCGACCACGACGACACGCTGACCCGGGCCGAGGCGGTGCTGGATGCGGCTCCGGTGGACGAGCACCCGCTGGACACCGTGTGCCGGGGCATCAAGGAGGTCATGCGCATGTACGCGGCCTCACCTGCGGTGTCCGTGGAGCGCTACCGGCTGACCCGCGAGGTGCCCACGCTTCGGGAGCGGGAGATCGCCTCGGTCGCCCGCTATGAGCGGCTGTTCACTCGCTATCTGCTGGCTCATTTCGACGAGCGCGACCACCACGACGGCAATGACGACCCGCTGCTGGCCGAGGTCGCCGCCTCCGCGGTGGTCACCGCTCACAATCACGTGTTGCGCCGTTGGCTGCGGGCGGGCGGCCAGGGAGACGTGGAGCGCCAGCTCGACCACGCCTTCGGGATCGTGCGGCAGACTTTCGGCTCGGGAATCGGCGCGGGCCGCGGTCATGGGGGGCGGACCGGCGCGGCGGAACCGTCGGAAGTGTCGGGCGGAGCGGAGCCGAGGGCCGCGGGCACGCCGGCGGCGCGGATCGCGACCCACGCGGACGTTCTGGTCACGGTGGCCCGGACGGACGCACCTCTGGATGAGGTCATGCGCACCATCGAGGACGCGCTCAGGAACCGCTGAGCCTGAAGTGGCACCGGTCGTCCAGGCCGCCCCCTGAGTCTTGGGGGGCGGCCTTTTCTTATGTCCGGAGATGTGCCTACTCGTGAGTAGCTTTGATCGATCATCGCTCATCTGCGCAGGTCAATGGGCAAATGAGAGAAACTTTTGGCACGCAGTGCCTTGCCGAGTGACACGGGGTGCCATACGTTGAAGTGGTCCGAGCGGCCGATGCGCGCAGACCTCTCACACATCGGCTGTCCCCGCAGTCCACACGTTGGCTGTGCGCCCGGACGCCTGCGTCACAGGCACCCTCAAGCGCCCCACCAGGCGCTGCCACAGCACCGCAAGCCCCCTCAGCCGAACCGACGGCACACCTCCAAGCACCACCCTTCGAAGTCCCCTCAGCGTCTCCCTCAAGCCAAGACGCGCTTCGCCCCCAGACTCCGTCCGGGGGGACCCACTGGAGGCACCACGTGAAGGAAATCCTGGACGCGATTCAGTCGCAGGCCGCCACGCCCGCAGACTTCGCGAACCTGAAGCTGCCCGACTCGTACCGCGCGGTCACCGTGCACAAGGACGAAATGGAGATGTTCGCCGGACTCAGCACCCGGGAGAAGGACCCGCGCAAGTCGCTCCACCTGGACCAGGTGCCGGTCCCCGAGCTCGGCCCCGGCGAAGCCCTGGTGGCGGTCATGGCCTCCTCGGTCAACTACAACTCCGTGTGGACCTCGATCTTCGAGCCCGTGTCCACCTTCGGCTTCCTGGAGCGCTACGGGCGCCTGTCGGAGCTGACCAAGCGCCACGACCTGCCGTACCACGTCATCGGCTCCGACCTCGCGGGCGTGGTCCTGCGCACCGGGCCGGGCGTGAACGCCTGGCGGCCGGGCGACGAAGTCGTCGCGCACTGCCTGTCGGTCGAGCTGGAGTCCTCCGACGGCCACAACGACACCATGCTCGACCCCGAGCAGCGGATCTGGGGCTTCGAGACGAACTTCGGCGGTCTCGCCGAGATCGCCCTGGTCAAGTCCAACCAGCTGATGCCCAAGCCGGACCACCTCTCCTGGGAGGAGGCAGCCGCCCCCGGGCTGGTCAACTCCACCGCCTACCGGCAGCTGGTCTCGCGCAACGGCGCCGGGATGAAGCAGGGCGACAACGTCCTGATCTGGGGAGCCAGCGGTGGACTGGGCAGCTACGCCACCCAGTTCGCGCTGGCCGGCGGCGCCAACCCGATCTGCGTGGTCTCCAGCGAGCAGAAGGCGGACATCTGCCGGGCCATGGGCGCGACCGCGATCATCGACCGCAACGCCGAGGGCTACAAGTTCTGGAAGGACGAGCACAACCAAGACCCCAAGGAGTGGAAGCGCTTCGGCAAGCGCATCCGCGAACTCACCGGCGGCGAGGACGTCGACATCGTCTTCGAACACCCCGGTCGAGAGACCTTCGGCGCGAGCGTGTACGTCACGCGCAAGGGCGGCACCATCGTCACCTGCGCCTCGACCTCGGGGTACCACCACGAGTACGACAACCGCTACCTGTGGATGTCGCTCAAGAAGATCATCGGCTCCCACTTCGCCAACTACCGCGAGGCCTGGGAGGCCAACCGGCTGATCGCCAAGGGCAAGATCCACCCGACCCTCTCCAAGGTCTACTCCCTGGAAGAGACCGGCCAGGCCGCCTACGACGTCCACCGCAACCTCCACCAGGGCAAGGTCGGCGTCCTCGCACTGGCCCCCGAGGAAGGCCTCGGGGTCCGTGACCACGAGATGCGCGCCACGCACCTCGACGCGATCAACCGCTTCCGCAACATCTAAGGTCTAAGGCTGAGTGCGTAGATGACAGAGCGTCAGAAGGATCGGCCGTGGCTCATGCGGACCTACGCCGGCCACTCCACAGCCGAGGCGTCCAACGAGCTGTACCGCCGCAACCTCGCCAAGGGGCAGACGGGCCTTTCGGTGGCCTTCGACCTGCCCACGCAGACCGGCTACGACCCCGACCACATCCTCGCCCGAGGTGAGGTCGGCCGAGTGGGCGTTCCGGTCTCGCATCTGGGCGACATGCGGCGGCTGTTCCAGGACATCCCCCTGGAGCAGATGAACACCTCGATGACCATCAACGCCACCGCCATGTGGCTGCTGGCGCTCTATCAGGTGGTCGCCGAGGAGCAGGGTGCCGACATCACCAAGCTCCAGGGCACCACCCAGAACGACATCGTCAAGGAGTACCTCTCCCGCGGAACGCACGTCTTCCCGCCGGGTCCGAGCCTGCGCCTGACCACGGACATGATCGCGTACACCGTCAACCACATCCCCAAGTGGAATCCGATCAACATCTGCAGCTACCACCTCCAGGAGGCGGGGGCCACACCGGTCCAGGAGATCTCGTACGCCATGTCCACCGCGATCGCGGTGCTTGACTCGGTCCGCGATTCGGGCCAGGTTCCCCCGGAGCGTTTCGGCGAGGTGGTCGCGCGCATCTCCTTCTTCGTCAATGCCGGCGTCCGCTTCATCGAGGAAATGTGCAAGATGCGCGCCTTCGGCCGCATCTGGGACAAGGTCACTCGGGAGCGGTACGGGATCGAGGACGCCAAGCAGCGCCGCTTCCGCTACGGCGTGCAGGTCAACTCGCTCGGCCTGACCGAGGCGCAGCCGGAGAACAACGTGCAGCGCATCGTCCTGGAGATGCTGGCCGTCACCCTCTCCAAGGACGCCCGAGCCCGCGCCGTCCAGCTGCCCGCGTGGAACGAGGCCCTGGGCCTGCCACGCCCCTGGGACCAGCAGTGGTCGCTGCGCATCCAGCAGGTGCTCGCGCACGAGAGCGACCTGCTGGAGTACGAGGACATCTTCGAGGGCTCCCACGTCATCGAGGCGAAGGTCAGCGCCCTGGAAGAGCAGTGTCTGGCCGAGATCGACCGGATCCAGGAGATGGGCGGGGCGATGGCGGCCGTCGAGTCCGGCTACCTGAAGTCCCAACTGGTCTCCTCGCACGCCGAGCGACGCGCCCGTATCGAGGCCGGAGACGAGAAGGTCATCGGCGTCAACATCTTCGAAGGCACCGAGCCCAACCCGCTCACCGCCGACCTGGACACCGCGATCATGACGGTGGACGGGGCAGTGGAGGCCGAGGTGGTGGCCGCACTCACCCGCTGGCGCGCCGAGCGCCAGGAAGCCTCCGACCGTCAGGGGCTCGGCGATCCGTTCGTCTTCCCCACGGTGCAACAGTCACTGGAACGGCTCAAGGTGGCCGCGGCCGGTGAGGAGAACCTCATGGAGGCCACCTTGGAGTGCGCCCGCGCGGGCGTCACGACCGGCGAGTGGGCCTGGGCACTGCGTGAGGTGTTCGGCGAGTTCCGAGCCCCCACCGGGGTCTCCTCCGCGCCTTTGGCAGTGACGGCCGAGGCCGGCACCCCGCTGGCCGAGGTGCGCGAGAAGGTGGCCCGGACCGCGAAGGACCTCGGCGCCGGCCGGCTACGCCTCCTGGTGGGCAAACCCGGCCTGGACGGCCACTCCAACGGCGCCGAGCAGATCGCCGTACGGGCCCGGGACGCCGGCTTCGAGGTGGTCTACCAGGGGATCCGGCTGACCCCGGAGCAGATCGTGTCCGCAGCCCTGGCAGAGGACGTGCACTGCGTCGGACTCTCGATCCTCTCCGGTTCGCACTGCGAGCTGGTACCGGACGTACTGGACAGGCTGCGGACCGCCGGCGCGGGCGATCTGCCGGTCATCGTCGGCGGGATCATCCCCAACGCCGACGCGGAGCAGCTGCGTGCGGCCGGAGTGGCCGCCGTGTTCACCCCTAAGGACTTCGGTATTACGGAGATCATCGGCCGTATCGTCGATGAGATCCGGAAAGCGAACAAGCTCGACCCTCTGGAGGTCCCCGCATGACCACGCCCATGTCCCCCGTGAACCGGCTGCGCCCGCGCCGTTCCTGCCTGGCCGTACCCGGGTCCAACCCGCGCTTCCTGGAGAAGGCCCAGGGGCTGCCCGCGGACCAGGTCTTCTTGGACCTGGAGGACGCCTGCGCCCCGCTGGCCAAGCCGGAGGCGCGCCACACCATCGTGAAGTTCCTCAACGAGGGCGACTGGACGGGCAAGACCCGCGTGGTACGGGTCAACGACTGGACCACCCACTGGACGTATCGCGACGTGGTCACCGTCGTCGAGGGCGCCGGGCAGAACCTCGACTGCATCATGTTGCCGAAGGTGCAGGACGCCCAGCAGGTGGTGGCGCTCGACCTACTGCTGACGCAGATCGAGAAGACCATGGGCTTCGAGGTCGGCAAGATCGGCATCGAGGCGCAGATCGAGAACGCCAAGGGTCTGGTGAACGTCGACGAGATCGCCGCCGCCTCACCTCGGCTGGAGACCATCATCTTCGGCCCGGCCGACTTCATGGCCTCGATCAACATGAAGTCCCTGGTGGTCGGCATGCAGCCGCCCGGCTATCCCGCGGACGCCTACCACTACATCCTCATGCGCATCCTGATGGCTGCCAGGACGCACAACCTCCAGGCGATCGACGGCCCCTTCCTCCAGATCAAGAACGTCGACGGGTACCGCGAGGTGGCTGGGCGCGCCGCCGCGCTGGGCTTCGACGGCAAGTGGGTGCTGCACCCGGGTCAGGTGGACGCCGCCAATGAGGTCTTCTCCCCCTCCCAGGAGGACTATGACCACGCGGAACTGATTTTGGACGCGTACGAGTGGTGCACCTCGGAAGCCGGCGGCAAGAAGGGCTCGGCGATGCTCGGCGACGAGATGATCGACGAGGCCAGCCGGAAGATGGCACTGGTCATCGCGGGCAAGGGCCGGGCGGCCGGCATGCAGCGCACGTCCAAGTTCGAGATCCCCACGGCCTAGAGGAGCCTGAGCCCCATGCAGTTCGGACGCACCTATGAGGAGTTCGAGGTCGGTGCCGTATACAAGCACTGGCCCGGAAAGACGGTCACCGAGTACGACGACCACCTCTTCTGCCTGCTGACCATGAATCACCACCCGCTGCACATGGACAGCAACTACGCCGAGAAGACCACCGACTTCGGCAAGAACGTGGTGGTGGGCAACTACATCTACTCGCTGTTGCTGGGCATGTCGGTGCCGGACGTCTCCGGGAAGGCCATCGCCAACCTGGAGATCGAGTCCCTGCGGCACGTGGCGCCGACCTTCCACGGCGACACCCTCTACGGCGAGACCACGGTCTTGGACAAGACCCCGTCGAAGTCCAAGAACGACCGCGGCATCGTCTACGTGGAGACCAAGGGGTACAAGCAGGACGGCACGTTGGTCTGCGTGTTCCGCCGCAAGGTCATGGTCCCCACCGAGACATACATCAAGGAGCGCGGCGGGGAGCAGCCCGGCCGCCCGGAGCTGAACACCCCCACTAAGAGCGCGGAGAAGTAGCCATGAGCCGACTCGCCCAGACCGCCGGCCTCACCGAGGTCCAGCAGGAGATCCTGTCCACCGTGCGGGACTTCGTGGACAAGGAGATCATTCCGGTCGCCACCGAGCTGGAACACCGCGACGAGTACCCCCAGGCGATCGTCGACGGTCTCAAGGAACTGGGCCTCTTCGGGCTGATGATCCCCGAGGAGTACGGCGGCCTGGGTGAGTCGCTGCTCACCTACGCCCTGTGCGTGGAGGAGATAGCGCGTGGCTGGATGTCGGTCTCCGGCATCATCAACACCCACTTCATCGTGGCGTACATGCTCAAGCAGCACGGCACCCAGGAGCAGAAGGACCACTTCCTGCCACGGATGGCGCTCGGTGAGGTACGCGGCGCGTTCTCGATGTCGGAGCCGGCGCTCGGCTCCGACGTGTCCGCCATCTCCTCGAAGGCGGTCCGAGATGGCGACGAGTACGTGCTGAACGGCCAGAAGATGTGGCTCACGAACGGCGGAACCTCGACCCTGGTGGCCGTGCTGTGCAGAAGTGACGAAGGACACTCCGCTTCGGAGGTGGCCGCTGCGCCGCACCGTTCGATGACGACCTTCCTGGTCGAGAAGGAGCCCGGCTTCGGCGAGGTCCGACCAGGGCTGACCATCCCGGGCAAGATCGATAAGATGGGCTACAAGGGGGTCGACACCACCGAGCTGATCATGGACGGACTGCGCATTCCGGCCGATCGCGTGCTCGGCGGGACCACCGGCCGAGGGTTTTACCAAATGATGGACGGCGTCGAGGTCGGTCGGGTCAACGTCGCCGCCCGCGGCTGCGGGGTCGCCCAGCGGGCCTTTGAGCTGGGTGTCTCCTACGCGCAGCAGCGCCACACCTTCGGCAAGCCGATCGCCCAGCACCAGGCGATCCAGTTCAAGCTGGCCGAGATGGCTACCAAGGTCGAGGCCGCCCATGCGATGATGGTGAACGCAGCACGCAAAAAGGACTCCGGGGAGCGAAACGACCTCGAAGCAGGGATGGCGAAGTACCTCGCCTCCGAGTACTGCAAGGAGGTCGTCGAGGATGCCTTCCGCATCCACGGCGGCTACGGATTCTCGAAGGAGTACGAGATCGAGCGCCTCTACCGGGAGGCGCCGATGCTGCTGATCGGCGAAGGTACCGCCGAAATCCAGAAAATGATCATCGGTCGACGGTTGCTTGAGGAGTATCGAGTTCAGGGCTGAAGGTCCCTTTTGTAGCGGTTTTTCCGCGAAAGGGATCACAGCCGGTCACCGGTTTCGTGCCACCGACTCGGCTTCTGGCTTTCCCTGTTGCTACCGCCACCCGATAGCATCGAGGTCAAAGCCGCCGTCCTCCGTTTCCCAGCGCGGCATCATCCGCTACGAAGGTCATCCATGCCCCACAGCCAAACCTCTGCACCTCGCGTCGGCCCCCTCGGTGGACGCCTCGCGCGCGGAGCATCGCCGTGGCTCCTGCCGACCGTTGCCACCGCGGCACTCAGCCTGACCCGGGCCCGCAAGTCCGGACGCTGGGCCGCGGTGGCCGTGCCCACCACCGCGCTCGCGGCGGGCATGCTGTGGTTCTTCCGCGACCCCGAGCGAGAGATCGCCCAGGGACGGGTCATCTCGCCCGCCGACGGTGTGGTGCAGAGCATCATGCCGTGGAAGGACGGGCGCACCCGCGTCGCCATCTTCATGAGCCCTCTGAACGTCCACGTCAACCGCGCGCCCCTGGCCGGCACGGTGACCTCCGTGGAGCACGTGCCCGGCGGGTTCGTCCCGGCGTTCAACAAGGAGAGCGAGAACAACGAGCGCGTCGTCTGGCACTTCGACACCGAGCTTGGTGACATCGAGATGGTGCAGATCGCCGGCGCGGTGGCGCGCCGGATCGTCCCCTACATCCCGCAGGGGACCAAGGTGGAACAGGGTGACCGCATCGGCCTGATTCGCTTCGGCTCCCGCGTCGACATCTACCTCCCCGAGGGGGTCGAGGTAGCGGTCGAGGTCGGACAGGCCACTACTGCGGGGGTGACTCGAATTGACCGTGACTGACCCGGAGACACAGGCGAGCTGGGTACCGGAGGCCGAGGAGGAGGACGCGGATGACATGCCGCTCTCGCTGCGGCTGTCAATAGCGGACACCCTCACCCTCGGTAACGCCACCTGCGGTTTCATGGCGGTGTACTTCACCACCACCGGAATCCTGATCCCGCACCTCACTGGCAGCGACGAATCCGGCATGGCGCGTCACAGTGCCGCGACCGCGGTGATACTGATGCTGCTCGCCGCGATCTTCGACCTCTGTGACGGGCTGGTGGCGCGCAAGCTCCGCAGCTCCCCCATGGGTGCCGAACTGGACAACCTGTCGGACCTGATCAGCTTCGGATTGGCACCCGCCTACTTCGTGCTCGTCTACGGCATGGTCGCCGACGACGCGCACCAGCGGGTATCGGCACTCGCAGCGATCGTGGTGCTGCTCGCCGTGGTGCTCAGACTCGCCAGATTCAGCTGTGTCACCTTGAAGGACGGCATGTTCCAGGGCATGCCGAGCCCCTTCGGAGCCCTCACGGTGGTCTCCATCGTTCTGCTGGAGCTGCCCTTCGTTCCGACCCTGCTGGCGATCATCGGGGTGGCCTGGCTGATGGTGAGCCGGGTCGAGTACCCCAAGCCGCGAGGCGTCCTCGCGGTGGCGATGCTCAGCTGGATCGTCGGGGCTATGGGCATGCTCGCTGCTTGGGCCTTCGACGCCCCCGGCGGCGAGCTGCTGCTCCAGACCGGGTGCGCCCTGCAGATCGTGATGGCCGCGACCATCCCGCTGTTCGCAACGACCCGCCGGGTGAACACCTTCCGGCACAACCGGCGCGAAGCCCGGGCGGGCCAGCTGCCGTAGCCCACCGGTGGGACCAAGACGTGAGCCCCGCCCTACTCGGGCGGGGCTCACGTCTTCTTCCGTTCGGCTCACAAGCTGGCCGGCGCGGTCCCCGCCGCCAGTGGCTCGCCGCGCTCTCAGCCTCCCCCCGCCCCGAGGACGTCAGCCCCAGAGGTCCCGGGCGATGTCCCGGGCCACCCGTTGCAGCAACGGCCCCGCCTCGGCGATGCACACGGCCGGGTCGGGCTCGATGCCCGTCAAGGGGTAGGCGCGGCGGATGCCCGCGGCTGCCAGGGCCTGCGGGGGCAGGGCCAGCCGGCCACACACCGCCACCACGTCCTTGCCCGCGGCGCGGGCGGCTGCCGCCACCCCAGCCGGAGCCTTGCCGTGCAGCGTCTGCGCGTCGAGCGAACCCTCTCCGGTGATCACCAAGGTGGCTCGCTCCAGGGCCGGACCGAAACCGAGGACGTCCAACATCAACTCAATGCCCGGGCGGAACCGCGCTCCCAGACCGACCAGGGCGCCGTATCCGATGCCGCCGGCACCACCTGCCCCCGGGGCCGCTGCATACTCGGCTGCGCTCGGCCCGACTGCCTTCTCCAGCACCCGCGCGAAGTGCGCCAGGGCGGCGTCCAGGGACGCCACATCCTCGGCAGTGGCGCCCTTCTGCGGCCCGTAGACGGCAGGTGCGCCCTTCGGGCCGGTCAGTGGGTTGTCGACGTCACTGGCCAGGACCAGGTCGACCTCGGCGAACCTCGGGTCGATGCCCGACAGGTCCGCCGAAGCCATCTCGATCAGCGGGCCGCCACCGGGCCCGACGGGCTCGCCCGCAGCATCGAGGAAGCGCGCGCCGAGCGCCGCGAGCATGCCGGCCCCGCCGTCCGTGGTGGCACTGCCACCCACGCCGAAGACGATCTGTCGGGCACCGGCGTCCAGCGCCCCCCGCAACAGTTCACCAGAACCGTAGGTGGTCGCGGTGAGCGGCGCGAAGACCCCCGCGGGAAGGAGTTGGAGCCCGGATGCCTCCGCCATTTCGACCACCGCGGTCCGCCCCCGCAAAGCGAAGGCCGCCACCACCGGCTCGCCCAGAGGGCCGGTAACCCGTACTTCCCGGCGCTCGAACCCGGCCGCCACGGCAGCCGCGACCGTGCCGTCGCCGCCGTCGGCCACCGGCAGGGCCCAGACCTCCAGGCCGGGGACCACCTCGCGTAGTCCGGCCGTCACCCGCTGTGCGACCTGTACGGCCGTGAGCGAGCCCTTGAATTTGTCCGCCGCGATCAGCACGCGCGCGGCCTCAGTTACCGCTCCGTCCGCCACCTTGCTTATCCCTTGCTGTCGAACGTGCAGTCGCGCCGTTCCTGACCTTATCCGGAGCACGGCCCGGTGCCCATGGGTGGCCTGCACCACATACGGCGCGCCACGTCTGTATATCTCTATAAGCGCGGCCATAGTGGGGCCACATGAGCACGGAATCACTGGACCCACCCCTGCCCGACAGTCCGACCGGCCCCCCGGGTGAGGGCGAGCCGGACCGCGTCCTCGTCATCACCGGCGTGACCGTGGTGCTGGCCGTGGTCGCCTGGGCAGCGCTCGCAACGGATTCCTTCGACTCCGTCTCCACCACTTCCCTGAACTGGGTCCTGGAGAACTTCGCCTGGCTGTTCGTCATCGCCGCCGACGTCTTCCTCGTGATGTGCGTGGTCCTCGCGTTCAGCAGGTTCGGGCGGATCCGACTGGGGGCCGACGACTCGGAGCCCGAGTTCACGAACCTGTCATGGGTCGCGATGATGTTCAGCGCCGGCATGGGCATCGGCCTGATGTTCTACGGGGTCGGCGAGCCCCTCCAGCACTACCTCTCGCCACCGCCCGCCAGTGGTGCTGCGCCGCAGACGCCCGCCGCCGCACAGGCCGCGATGGACTACTCCTTCTTCCACTGGACCCTCACCCCCTGGGCGATCTACGGCATCGCCGGGTTGGCGCTGGCCTACGCGGGTTTCCGCAAGGCCCGCGGAAACCGGCTCTCGTCCGCCTTCGTCCCGTTGATCGGCGAGGGTCGGGCGAGGGGTTGGCAGGGGCGGGTCATCGACCTACTCGCCGTCTTCGCCACGGTGTTCGGCACCGCGACCAGCCTCGGCCTGGGCGCCCTCCAGGTAGCCGAGGGTCTGAACCTGACGGCCGGTATCGAGGACTCCACCGGCCTCCAGCTGACGATCATCGGCTCTCTCTCCGCGGCGTTCGTGGTGTCCGCCTTCTCCGGGCTGCACCGGGGCGTGAAGTGGCTGAGCACCATCAACATCGTGCTGGCCGCCTGTCTGGCGCTCTTCGTCTTCCTCGTCGGCCCGACCGTGTACATCCTGGACGTCATCCCGGCCAGCGTGGGCAGCTACCTGCACCAGTTGTTGCCCCTGGCCAGCCGTACCGGGGCCTTCACCGACAGCGCCTGGCTGGGTGCCTGGACGATCTTCTACTGGGCCTGGTGGCTTTCCTGGGCGCCGTTCGTGGGGACCTTCATCGCCCGCATCTCGCGGGGTCGCACCATCCGGGAGTTCCTGGTGGGCGTGTTGCTGGTGCCCAGCGGGGCCACCGTGATCTGGTTCTGCGTCATGGGCGGCACCGCCCTGCGTCTGGACGCCACGGGCGCCGCCGACCTCGCCTCCAAGGTCAGTGAAGGCGCCGAGGCCTCCTTGTTCGCCATGCTCGACGCACTGCCCCTGGGCACCTTGACGTCCTACATCGCGATGCTGCTGGTGATGACCTACTTCGTCACCAGCGCCGACTCCGCCTCTCTGGTCATGGGGTCCCTGACCAGCCGCGGCTCACTGCACCCGCCGACCTGGTTGGTGGTGATCTGGGGGGTGCTCATGGCATCGGTGGCCGCCGTGCTGCTCGTCGCAGGCGGGCTGAAGTCCCTACAGACGGCCACCATCTTGGTGGCGCTGCCCTTCGTGATCGTGATGTTGCTGTTGTGCTGGTCACTGGTCAAGGAAGTGCGGGAGGACCCGGGCGCCGGCCCGGCCCGTCACCACCCGCTGCACGGCGTACGCGACGCGGTACGCGCCATGTTGGGCGAGGCCATGAGCGAGCGTGGCCCGGACCGGCACGCCCGGCTACGGCGTGCCGCCGAGGCCCGGCGGGACCGCGAGGACCCGGGCGAGGTTCCTCGCGGTCCCCAGTACTGAGCGGCGGTCCGCAGGGGCGCGGGCCCGTAGGGTGGCCGCCATGAGCCCGTCCGACTACACCGTGTACATAGCCGGCCTGCCCAAGGTCCTGGCCGGAGCGGCCGTACTGCTCCGTGACCCTGCTGGCCGCGTCCTGCTCGTGGAGCCCAACTACCGCGAGGGCTGGACGCTTCCGGGCGGGACCATCGAGTCCGATGCGGCCGAGACCCCGCGCCAAGCCGCCGCCAGGGAGACCCTGGAGGAGATCGGTCTCGTCGTGGAGCCCGGCCGTCTGCTCGCCGTGGACTGGTCCTTGGGTGATGGCAGGCCCCCGTTGGTGGCCTACGTGTTTGACGGCGGGGTGCTTGACGGCGGAACTCTCGCCTCCATCAGGCTCCAGGAGGCGGAGCTCCTCTCCTGGAGCCTGGTGGAGGCGGCTGAACTCTGCGACTACCTGCCCGGATCTCTGGCCACCCGGATCAGCGCCGCCTACGCCGCGTTGGTGGGCGGCACCGGCCCCGTGGAGCTGGAGAAC
Source organism: Streptomyces sp. NPDC006879 (assembly GCF_042869595.1). Lineage (NCBI taxonomy): Bacteria > Bacillati > Actinomycetota > Actinomycetes > Kitasatosporales > Streptomycetaceae > Streptomyces > Streptomyces sp. NPDC006879. Next base: position 38,715 of record NZ_JBIAGC010000022.1, on the reverse strand, counting down.
GGTGTGGCACCGGCCTGACGGGCCCAGCCGTGGCATGTGGGCCAGGGCGGCGGCCCCCAGGGGGACCGGTGGAGCCGGCCGCACCACGACTACTGCGGGGCTCAGAGCGCACCAGGCGGGCGCGGCGGACGATTGATCGGGTGCTCGTCGGTCGCCCACAAGTACTGGACGGCATAGGCACGCCAGGGTCGCCAGGCCTCGGCCCGGGCCGTCAGGGCGGCCGGGGTCCGGGGCAGATCGAGGCGCTGCGCGGCGCGGCGCACGCCCAGGTCGCAGGCCGGGAACGCATCGGGGTCACCGAGGGCACGCATCGCCACCACCTCGACGGTCCAAGGTCCGAATCCGGCCAGCGCAGAGAGCTGGGCCCGAGCCCGGTCCCAGTCGCCGTCGACGCCCAGGGACAGCGAGCCGTCGGCGAGCGCGTCGATCACGGTGGTGAGGGTTGCGCGTCGGCTGCGGGGTAGGGCGAGGGCGAGTGGGTCCAGCGCGGCCAGGGCCTGCGGAGTGGGGAAGAGGTGAGTGAGCCCTCCATCAGGGTCCTGCACCTGCTCCCCATGGGCACGGACCAGTCGGGCGGCATGGGTACGAGCGGCGGCCGTGGAGACCTGTTGACCGAGGACCGCGCGAACGGCGAACTCCGCGGCGTCCACGGTGCGCGGGACCCGGCGTCCCGGAGCCCGCCGCACCAGCGGTGCCAGCAGCGGGTCCGCGCTCAGCTGGGTGTCCACGGCCTGAGGATCGGCGTCGAGGTCGAGCAGCCGGCGGCACCGGCTGATCGCGCTGGTCAGGTCGCGCAGGTCGGTCAGGGAGAGCCGGCAGCCGATGTGGTCAGGCTGTGGGCTCAGCGCGACGACGCCGGGCCCGTGGGGCAACCGCAGGGTGCGCCGGTAGCAGCCGTCGCGCCACTCCTCCACTCCGGGAACCGCGGTGGCGGCGAGATGCCCGAAGAGGTTGTCCGGGTTCAGGGGCGCACGGTACGGCAGGCGCAGGGCGAGGGCGCCGGGGGCTCGGTGGGGAACGGGAACGCGCCCGCAGGGCATGGGCCCACCAGCCCGTGTCCGAAGCTCACCGGGGGTGAGGGCGAAGACCTGGCGAACGGTTTCGTTGAACGTGCGGACCGAGGAGAAGCCGGCGGCGAAGGCCAGCTCCGCCATGGGCATCTCGGTGGTCTCGATCAGCAGCCGGGCGGTCTGAGCCCGCTGCGCGCGGGCCAGAGCGAGCGGGCCGGCGCCGAGCTCGGCCTGCAACTGGCGTTCGATCTGGCGCGTGGAGTAGCCCAGTCTGGTGGCAAGGCCCGTGACGCCTTCGCGGTCGACGACCCCGTCCCCGATCAGCCGGACCGCTCGGGCCACGGTGTCGGCGCGGGCGTTCCATTCGGGCGAACCGGGGCTGGTGTCCGGGCGGCAGCGTTTGCACGCCCGGAAGCCCGCCTGCTGGCAGGCCGCCGCACTGGGCAGGAAGGTCATGTTCGCGGGTTTCGGCGGCGCCGCCGGGCAACTGGGGCGGCAGTAGATCCGGGTGGTCAGGACGGCCGTGAAGAACCATCCGTCGAATCGGGCGTCCTTGGACTGGACGGCCCGCACGCAGCGCTCGGTATCGGTGTGCACCACCTAAGGATCGGCCGTGCCCGGGCCGGTGGGCTGGCGGATTTTCGACATGGACGTCCGCCGGCCCGGGGTCCACTTGCCTGCGGCACCACGCGTTGGAGGGTGGGTCGGTCGGTGCGCCCAGCCGCCCAGACGGTCCGCCCTCAGCAGTTGAGACCGCTGGCCGCGGCGGACACCGAGCTGTCCAGGGCGTTGATCTGCGGTTGTAGCTCGGTGAGCGCCTGGCTTCCGGTGACGTCGCCGGGTAGGTCCTCATAGGCGTTCTTGAGGTCCTCGGTGGCGTCCTCGACCGCCTGGCTCCGGGTTTCGTCCAAGGTCGCGAGGCTCTCCTTGACATTGGCCCAGTCCTGTTGGACGGCGTCGTTGGCCTCCTTGATCTGGTCCTTCGTGGCGGAGGCCGGATTGAGTGCGCGCAGTGCGGCGCTGTCAGACTTCAGCGTGGTCAGGTTCGTGCACACCTGGGCCGCGGCCTTGCTGGCCTGTTCGGCCGGCGATTCCTCATCGCTGGAGCAGGCGGTGAGGGACAGGGCCACGGTCACGCAGAGCACGCCGGACGCCAGCAGCCGCTTCATGGGCGCAGCCTTTCAAGGAACGGGATGTTTCACGCAAAGCTCGCACATGGGAAAGAGGCCCGCACGCGCCCCGCCGACCCGGACCGCTGAACACACTGATCGGCGGCACCGCCCGACGACCTTGGCCTCACTCCACCGGCCAGGTGTGCACCGGGGCGTTCAGGTGCATGTACGCCAGGTACTGCTGGGTCATCCGGCGCAGCGCCTCATGACGGCCCACCGAGGCGGTGTCGGCGATGCGGCGCAGGACTTCCGACTGCCAGACCGCGCCGTTGCGGGCAGTGACGCAGCGCTGTTCGATCACGCCCAGCAGGGGCTCGCGCCATGCAGTGTCCATGCCGGAGCGTTCCAGTCCCCGATGGGCCATCGGGAGCAGTCGACGCAGAACCAGCTCGACCACCGGCACCTCCCCCATGCCCGGCCAGTACAGCCGGGCATCGATGCCCTCGCGCGCGGCGGTATGCAGTTTGTCCTCGGCGACGGCGAAGGACATGCGCGACCAGACGGGGCGCTCCTCCTCGACGAGGGCGCGGGTGAGGCCGTAGTAGAAGGCGCCGTTGGCGAGGACGTCGGCGACGGTGGGGCCGGCGGGCAGCACCCGGTTCTCCACCCGAAGGTGCGGCCTGCCCTCCACGACGTCGTAGACCGGGCGGTTCCAGCGGTAGATGGTGCCGTTGTGCAGGGTCAGCTCGGCCAACTGGGGTGTCTGCGCGGCGTCGAGCCTCTCCAGGGGTTGTTCCTCCTCGCAGAGCGGGAGCAGGGCGGGGAAGTAGCGCAGGTTCTCCTCGAACAGGTCGAAGACGCTGGTGATCCAGCGTTCGCCGAACCACACCCGTGGGCGTACGCCCTGCACCTTGATCTCCTCTGGACGGGTGTCGGTGGCCTGCTCGAACAGCGGGATGCGGGTTTCGCGCCAGAGTTCCTTGCCGAAGAGGAAGGGCGAGTTGGCCGCCAGGGCGACCTGGACACCCGCGATGGCCTGGGCCGCGTTCCAATATCCCGCGAAGTCCTCCGGCGAGACCTGGAGGTGGAACTGCGTGCTGGTGCAAGCCGCTTCCGGAGTGATGGTGTCCGCGTAGATCCGTAGCCGCTCCACACCGTCGACGGCGATCCGCAGGTCCTCGCCCCGGGCGGCGAACACCTGCTCGTTCAACAAGTGGTAGCGCGGGTTCTCGGAGAGTGCGTGGGCGCCCACGTCCTTCTGCTGGAGGGTGGGCAGGATGCCCACCATGGCGAGGTGGGCTCCGACCTCACAGGCCCTGTTCTCCGCGTGGTTGAGGGCGTCGCGGATTTCCTGCTCCCAGGATTCGGGGCCGCCGGCGATCAGACGGCGCGGTGGCACGTTGACCTCCAGGTTGAAGCGGCCCAGTTCACTGGACCAGGCAGGGTCGGCGATCGCCCGGAGCACGTCGGCGTTGCGCAGGGCCGGCTCGCCCGCTTCGTCCACCAGGTTCAGCTCGATCTCCAGGCCGACCTGTGGCCGCTCCGTGTCGAAGCGGGCCTCGTGCAGCATGCTGGCGAAGGCGTCGAGGCAGGTTTGCATCTTCTCGCGATATCGGCGGCGGTCCTCACGGGTGAACACCAACGCTGGGACATCTCGACCCATCGACCCTCCCGAGTCGCCTCGGCAGCCCTGGGTTCCAGCCTCCCACGACCCGACATAGGGGGCATTACGGAAATCTCTGGTCTAGGCTCGGAGGGCGCACGCCCTCCGTGCGCGGGAAGGGGACGGTGTCCATGTGCCGATGGCTGGCCTATGCGGGAACACCCGTCCTTCTCGACGAGATCCTCTACAAGCCCGCGCACTCGCTGATCGACCAGAGCCTGCACTCGAAGCTCGGCGTGGAGACCACCAACGGCGACGGCTTCGGCGTCGGCTGGTACAGCCAGGCCGATGTCTCGGACGGCGGCTCCCCGGCCGTCTTCCGAGACATCGGTCCGGCCTGGAACAACCGGAACCTGCGCGAGATCGCCTACCACGTGCGCTCCCCGCTGTTCTTCGCCCATGTGCGCGCCTCCACCGGCACCGCCATCCAACAGACCAACTGCCACCCCTTCCGCCACGGCCGGTGGTTGTGGATGCACAACGGCTCGATCACCGACTTCCACCGGCTGCGCCGCGACCTGTGCCTCGCCGTCGACCCGGCGCTCTTCTCCGCCATCGAGGGGTCCACTGACTCCGAGGTGATGTTCTACCTCGCCGTCACCTTCGGGCTGGACCAGGACGTGCCCAGGGCCGTGGCCCGGATGGCGGGCCTCGTCGAACGACTGGGCAAGGAACACGGCGTCCTGAACCCGCTCCAGATGACGATCGCCGTCTCCGACGGCAGGACCCTGTGGGCCTTCCGCTACTCCAGCCACGAGACGGCCCGATCGCTCTTCTACAGCAGCCGTACCGACGCGATCCGCGAACTCCACCCGGACCTGGACTTCCTGCGCGGGGTCTGCGACCAGACGCGGCTCGTGGTGTCGGAGCCGCTGGGCGACCTGCCGGGCGTGTGGAACGAACTACCGGAGGGCAGCTACACGGTGGTTCCCTCCGGCATCGCCGACTACCTCCCGTTCATCCCCGAACCGCTCCCCTGAGGGCGCTTTGCGGGTCAACGGCTCAGGTGGGCCTCTCCTTGAGACGACGCCAGACGGCCTTGGCCGCGTTGTGCCCCGACATCCCGTGTACTCCGGGGCCGGGCGGCGTGGCAGCGGAACACAGGAACACCGCGCGATGGCGGGTGGCGTACGGGAAGGCGGTCAGTGAAGGACGTAGCAGCAGTTGCAGACCCGACGCTGCCCCGCAGGCGATGTCACCGCCCACGTAGTTGGCGTTGCGCGCGGCGAGTTCGGGTGGACCCGCGGTGGCCCGGGCCAATACCAGATCGCGAAAACCAGGGGCGAAACGTTCCAACTGTCGCTCCACGGCCTCGGTCAGATCGCCGCTCCAGCCGTGCGGCACGTGCCCGTAGGCCCAGAAGACGTGCTTGCCCACCGGTGCGCGATCCGGGTCGACCAGGCTGGGCTGAGCCGTGATCAGGAACGGTCTGGTGGGCGCGGTTCCACCGACCGCCTGGCGCAGCGCCCGGTCGATCTCCGCACTGCTCGGGCCGATCTGCACGGTGCCGGCTCGGCGGGCCGCCCGCGCGGTCCACGGCACCGGCCCGTCCAGGGCGTAGTCGATCTTGAACGCGCCCGCGCCGTAGCGAAAGCCCTGGTAGGCCCGCCCCAGCCCGGCGATCCGGGCCAGCGCCGTGGGTGAGGTGTCGAAGACGTAGGCCCGGGCCGGAGGCAGGTCGTCCAGGCGCCGCACCTCGAACCCGGTGTGGACCACTCCCCCGAGGTCCTTCAGGTAACCCGCCAAGGCGTCCGAAATCGACTGGGACCCGCCACGGGCCAGTGGCCACCCGCCCGTGTGCGCGGCGAGGGCGAAGACCAGACCCACCGCGCCCGTGCCGATACCGCCCAGCGGAGCAATCACATGAGCGACCAGTCCCGCGAACAGGGCCCGGGCCCTGTCGTCTCGAAAGCGCCGCATCAGCCAGGTCGACGGCGGCAGACCGGACAGCCCGAAGCGGGCCAGCGTCACCGGGTCGCGGGGCAGCGCGGTCGACGGCAGGGACATGAAGTCCCTCACCAGGGTGTCCCACCTGCCGAGGTAGGGAGCGACCAGGCGACGGTAGGCACCGGCGTCCCTGGAACCGAAGGAGGCGGCGGTCTCGGCGACCGAGCGGGAGAGCACCGCGGCCGTACCGTCGTCGAAGGGGTGCGCCATCGGGAGCGGCGCATGCAGCCACTCCAGTCCGTACCGGTCCAGCGGCATGGTCTTGAACACCGGGGAGGCTGCCCCCAAGGGGTGCACCGCCGAACACGGGTCGTGCCAGAACCCCGGCAACGTGAGTTCCTCGGTCCGCGCTCCGCCGCCCACCGTGCCGCGAGCCTCGAAGACCTCCACCCTCATCCCGCGTCGCGCCAGTTCGACGGCGGCCGTCAGCCCGTTGGGCCCGGCCCCGACGACGACGGCATCAAGGATCGACGACACCTGTCGGCCCCCTTTCACCGGGGCCCGCGTGCTACCGGACCCGTCAGTCCCAGGATATTCCGGCCGCTGATCGGCTCGGCCGGCGAAGACCACACCGTACGCGGTGGCCCGCACCCACCGACCGCCACGGGCCCGGTCGCCCCTCAGACTACGGACGCCCCTCGGTCGCCGCGCAGCAGGTCGCCGATTCGCCCCAGGGTCTCGGCATCCCGCGCCACCACGAACGGCAGCTCGTTGTCCCGATCGACCCGGAACGCCTGCCCGGTCAAGGTGGCCTGCGCGCCACCCGCCTCCGCGACCAGCAGCAACCCCGCGGCGTGATCCCAGGCCGACTGCCACGAGAAGGCCAGGGCGTCCAGGGTGCCGCGGGCCACCCGCAGGTACTCCAGGCCCGCCGCCCCACAAGGGCGCGGGCTTACCCCGGCAACCTGTAGCCCGGCCAGTGCCCGGACCTGGTCCGAATCGATGAAGTCCGGGTGCGAGGTGGCAACTTCGAGGGGTGCGCCGGGCCCGGGCGCACCGGATCGGATGAGCTCGCCGTTCAGTCGGGCCCCCCGTCCGCGCACCGCGGTGGCCATCTCCTCCAGGGCTGGTGCGAAGGTCCAGGAAGCGACCAGCTCGCCACGGTGGGCGAGCGCGACCAGGGTGCAGAAGGCAGGGTCACCGTGGACGAACTGACGGGTGCCGTCGACCGGGTCGACCACCCACACGGGGGCGTCCGCACGCAGCGCCCCGTAGACCGAGGGATCGGCGTGCACGGCCTCCTCACCGACCACCACCGAGCCCGGCAACAGAGCGGTGAGCGCGGCCGTCAGGTGCTCCTCGGCACGCCGGTCGGCGACCGTCACCAGATCGTGCGGGCCGCTCTTCTGGTCCACCTCGTGTGCGGCGAGCTGACGGAACCGCGGCATGATCTCGACGGCGGCGGCCTTGCGGACCGCCTCCTCTACCTGGTCCAGTCCCGTGTCGAGGAAGGTCGTGAGCGTCTCGTCCATTTCATCGATCATGCACCCAGCAAAGCACGCCCCTCCGACGTTCCCACCAAAAGGGTGCGACGGTGGGTGGAATCACGGTGAACTTCCACGACTCCCGCCGGGCGCCGCCCGCGAGGGTCAGCGGTCGATGAGGGCCGGCAGGCCCCGGTTGGCTCCCGCACCCTGCGCACCGGGGGCCATGGTGCCGCTGCGAGCCCTTCTGTGAGGCGCCGAAGCGTGCGCACAAGGGCTACCGCCGACGGCCCGGGCGCCCCCCACCGCGACGGGCGCCCCTGCACGGCCGGAGCGAGTATGGAGGTATGGCGCGCAACACGTGGCCCGCTGCTCCGCCGGGTTTCTCGGGTGAGGAGGCCGCACCGTGTTCTTCGTGGATCGCAGGGACGCCGGCCGACAGCTGGCAGCCCGCTTGAAGCACCTCTCGGGTCTGGACGTCGTGGTGCTGGGGCTGCCACGCGGAGGGGTTCCGGTCGCCGAGGAGGTCGCCGGCGCGCTCGGCGCGACGCTGGACGTCTGCCTGGTTCGAAAGCTGGGCGCGCCGTTCCAACCCGAGCTGGCCATGGGAGCGATCGGTGAGGGCTCGGTCCACGTGATCAACGAGGAGGTGGTGCGCGCCGCGCACATCTCCGGGAGCGAGCTGGCTTCCGCAGAGGCCCGTGAGCGCAAGGTGTTGGAGGCACGCGCCCGTCGATACCGGGGCGGACGAGAACCGATCAGGCTCGACGGCCGCACCGTCCTGGTCGTCGACGACGGCGTCGCGACAGGTTCGACAGCGCGCGCGGCCTGCCAGATCGCCCGTGCCCGCGGCGCCACGCGAGTCGTGCTGGCGGTACCCGTGGCACCCCATGACTGGACCGCGCGGCTGGGGGCTGACGCCGACGAGTTCCTGTGCCTGCACGCTCCACGCAACTTCTACGCAGTCGGTCAGTTCTACGCCGACTTCTCCCAGATCGACGACGACGAGGTCATCGCGTGCTTGGAGGAATCCCTGACCCGGCCGGTGCGCACCCGCCGCAGAGCGGCAGGGCGGGACGTGCCCGAGGACCGGGAGGTGGGGGTGCGGACGGGCTCACTGGTGTTGCGGGGCCAGTTGACGGTGCCCGAGGATGCGCTGGGCATCGTCGTGTTCGCCCATGGCAGCGGCAGCAGCCAGCACAGTCCCCGCAACCGGTTCGTCGCGACGGGCCTGAACCAGGCACGGCTGGGCACCTTGCTGTTCGACCTCCTCACCGAGGAGGAGGAGTTGCACCGGGTCAACGTCTTCGACACGGGCCTGCTCGCCCGACGGCTCACCAACGCCACCGGCTGGCTCCGCGAACAGCCCGAGGCCCAGGGGCGACCCACCGGGTATTTCGGTGCCAGCACCGGGGCAGCAGCCGCGCTCTGGGCAGCAGCCGAACCGGCCGCGCGGATCGCCGCGGTCGTCTCCCGCGGCGGCAGACCGGACCTGGCCGGGGACCGGCTGCCGGCGGTCGCCGCACCGACACTGCTGATCGTCGGAGAGCTGGACCGGCAGGTGCTCGACCTCAACCGCACGGCACAGGCCCGGCTGCGCTGCGAGGAACAGCTCGTGGTCGTGCCCGGCGCCACCCATCTCTTCGAGGAGCCCGGGGCTTTGGACGAGGTCACCGACCTCGCCCGTAGCTGGTTCGTCGACCACATGGCGACGGCGGCCCGCCCCGCCCCGCGCCCCTGAGGGCAGCGGCAGGTCAGGAGCCGGCGTCCGACCAGCACACCAAGGCTCCCGACGGGCTACGCAAAAGCCCTCCGGCCGGACAGAACTGCGTCCAGAGACTGCCCCTGCGCGTCAACCCTGCGCGCCCGGGGCCGGCCCGCATGCGCGCCAGGACGATCTGCGGTAATCCTCGAAGAGGGGGAACCGCGCGCTTCGGCCTGCGGCTGCCGAGCCCGAAGGTCTCGTCCACCCGACGTCGTACGAGACGGAGGAAGTCAGCCATGGATCCAGTCGTCACCGTCGGCCTCGACGGCTCACCCGAAAGCACGGCCGCCGCCTACTGGGCCGCTGACGAGGCGGAGCGCCGCAAGCACGCACTGCGCCTGCTCCACGCCTGGCCCATGCTGGCGCCCGAACCGACCCACGCACCCGCGGAGACCGACCAGAACTACTGGGCGAAACGGCTCGTGCAGCACGCGCAGGCGGAGCTCCAGGCCCGCCATCCGGGACTGACGATCACCGCGGATCTGGTCGCCGACGATGCGCAGAGCGCACTCTTGCAGGCGGCATCGGAGTCCGAGCTGACCGTCCTCGGATCGCTCGGTCCGACCCCCACCGAGAGCTACTTCCTCGGGGCCGTCGGCACGGCCGTCGTGGCCCGAGCAACCCGGCCCGTGGCCCTGGTGCGCCCCGCGGAGACGGCCGGGGCCCCGTCGCCCAGGGGCAACGTCGTCGTCGCGGTCAAGCTGAACGGCCCCTGCGAGGACCTGCTCGCGTTCGCCTTCGACGCCGCCGCGGCACGCGGTACCTCCCTGCTGGTCGTGCACGGCCGGAGCCTTCCTCTCCGCGCGCGCTCGCCTTGGGGCACGGACGAGGACGTCACGAAGGAGATGTCGCAGAAGGCACACCAACAACTGGAGCAGGTCCTTCGCCCATGGCGGGAGAAGTACCCCGGTGTGGAGCCGGCAGATGTCATCCGTCTCGAAAGCCCTGCCGAGGCCGTGATGCGCGCTACCGAGGGAGCCGAGCTGCTGGTCGTCGGCCGACGCAGGCACCGGACCGTACTCGCGCCGCGCCTGGGCCCCGTCACCCAGGCCGCCCTGCACCACGCGCGCTGTCCGGTCGTCGTCGTTCCCCATGAATGAGGCCAGCCACGAGCAGGAGCCGGTCGCAGCTGCGGGTCGGGACGCCCCGTTCGTACTCCGGTCCGACGCTGCACCTGACCCGCACCAGTTCGAGCGGGCGGAACTCCGCGAGACCCATACCGCGGTCGTCTTCTTCGTCGGCGACCGTGCCTACAAGCTCAAGAAGCCGGTCGATCTCGGCTTCCTGGACTACACCACTGTTCAGGGACGGCGGGAGGCCTGCGCGCAGGAGGTCGCTCTCAACCGCCGCTTCGCCCCGGACGTCTACCTGGGGGTGGGCGAGGTCCGGGTGCCGCACACGGCCGAACCCGAGCCGATCGTAGTGATGCGCCGCATGCCGGCGGAGCGCCGGCTGGCCCGGCTCGTACGGGAAGGGGCGGTCGTCGACGACGCCCTGCGGGCCGTTGCGCGGCTGCTCGCCACCCATCACGCCCACGCGGCACGCCATGCGGACGTGGATGCCCAGGGCACCCGGGACGCCTTGGCCTCGCGCTGGGACGCGAGCTTCGGTCAGGTCCGTTCACTGGCCGAGGACGACCGGGTGCGCGAGGACGTGGCACGCATCGAGCAGTTGGCCCTCCGCTACCTCGCGGGTCGCGAGCCGTTGTTCGACTCCCGTATCGCGCAGGGTCGGATCGTGGACGGCCACGGCGACCTGCTCGCCGAAGACATCTTCTGCCTCGACGACGGCCCCCGCGTCCTGGACTGCCTGGAGTTCGACGACCACCTCCGCTACGTCGACGGCCTCGACGACGCAGCCTTCCTCGCCATGGACCTCGAACAGCTCGGCGCCCCGGAATCAGCGGCGTTCTTCCTCGCCCAGTACGGCGAGTACTCCGGCGACTACGCGCCCCCGTCCCTGCGCCACCACTACGTCGCCTACCGCGCCTTCGTCCGGGCGAAGGTCTGCGTGATCCGGGCCGGCCAGGGGGCCCCCGCCGCGGCCGTCGCGGCCCGACGCCTGATCGCGGCAACTCTGGGGCACCTGCGTGCCTCCGTCGTCGGCCTGACCGTCGTGGGAGGGCTACCCGGCAGCGGGAAGTCCACGCTCTGCGGTGCGCTGGCGGACCGCCTCGGCGTCACGTTGCTCAGCAGTGACCGGCTCCGCAAGGAACTCGCGGGCATCCCGGTCGACCAGAGCGCCGCTGCTCCCTACGGCGAGGGCCTGTATACGCCGGAGTGGACCGCCCGGACGTACGCGACCCTGTTGGAGCGCGCGACCACCCTGCTGTCCCGCGGTGAGTCCGTCGTGCTCGACGCCTCCTGGTCGGATTCCGGGCAGCGCGAGGCTGCCCGGCACGTGGCCGAGCGGACCGGTGCCGAACTCGTCGCGCTGCACTGTCAGTCCCCGACCGATACGACGGTGGCACGCCTGCGTGCCCGCGCGGCCGGGGCCTCCGATGCCGACGTCGAAGTGGCGAGGGCCATGGCGGAGCGGGAGGCTGCGTGGCCGGAAGCCGTCAGGGTGGACACCAGCGGCTCCTTGGAGAGCGCGGTCACCCGGGCGCTGACGGCGATCCGTCCACATGGCGCCGGCCAAGCCCCGGTATTCCGCCGGCCCTCCATGGAGCACCAAGAGGACAGGCACGATGACTGAGAACCTCGCTCCCAACGAGCACGAGAGGCTGCGCATCCTTCAGGCCCAGGTGCAGGTGCTGGCCCAGGCCGTGCGAGCACTGGCCGCGGAACTGGAGGAAGTCCCGCGGGAGGAAGAGGACATGGAGACAGAGGCGGCCCGCGGCGCCCGGCTGGCGCACGAGCTCCTGCTCTCCCAAGGACTGTAGGAGAACACGATGAAGGTCTCCGAGCCGATGAGCAGTCCGGCACTGTCCGTCCCGACCGGGACGCCCCTGGGCCAAGTGGCCCGGCAGATGGACGAGTACGCGGTCGGCTCGGTGCTGGTCACGCGGGACGGGACCCTCCACGGCATCGTCACGGACCGCGATCTCACGGTGCGCGCGCTCGCCCGGGGGCTGGACGCCAACGAGCAGGTCGATGCGGTGATGACCTCGCCCGTGATCACGGTGAGCGTCACCGACGACATCCACGAGGCCTACCGGACGTTCCGCAGGACAGGGGTCCGCCGTCTGCCGGTGCTCGATGGGCAAAGGGTCGTGGGTGTCCTGACAGTGGACGACGTCCTCATCGACGTCTTCCAGCGCCTGGCCGACCTGCTCGGCCCGGTCGCATGGGGCGTCCTGGAGGAACCTCCCGGGCCCCCGGCGGGCCCGGGTACGGGTGGAGCCTGAGCTGACCGCCGCACCTGGGCCACCCGCCAGGAGCTGCGGATCGCGATCGTCACCTGGATCGAGCGCACCTACCACCGACACCGGCGCCAGAGACGCCTGGCCCGATTGACCCGTCGAGTACGAGATCCCTTGGTCCTACCTCATACGGCCCTCACCCTTGTCGGGCTCACCGCGCTGGTTGACCAGCACGAGGTGAATACCGTCGCTGGTGTTGTCGACCGTCAGCGTGTGCGGACCACTCACAGGATTGACAGGCAGCCGGTACCCCTCGGGGACCGCGGTCTCCCTCAGGTAGTAGCTACCGAGCGCGAGCCCCGCGAAATCGCATCGTCCCTCGCCGTCGGTGGCGCAGGCAGAACCGATCTTGGTGTCAGAGGCCGTCCCCGTCAGTTGCAGACCGGCGATGTCGTTGGTCTCCCGCCACAGCTCGAAGACCGCACCTCGCAGGGGCCTTCCGGAGACGGCGTCCTTCTTGAGGACGTTGATCCTGCCGTGGACTGTCTGGTTGGTCACAGTGACGCTCAAATGCCGCCCGGAGTCCTTCTCGGTGAGCTGATGCGGACCGCTGACCGCTGGGTCAGGCAGCCGGTACCCGTCCGGGGCCTTGGTCTCCTGCCAGTAGTACGCACCCAGCGGCAGCCCCGTGCTCGTGCAGACGCCGTTGGCTCCGGTCGTGCAGGGGTCTCCCACGCGGGTGTCCGCTTCGGCGCCGGTCGGCTGCAATCCGGCCTGCCCGTTGGTCTCGCGCCACAGCTGGAACACCGCACCCGGCAGCAGGGTGTCGGTTGAGGCATCGCGCTTGACGACGCTCAACCCAACGGTCGGGGGGACGTGGTAGCCGGCGTCGTGGGTGTGGTCGTTCGCGCCTGCGCCGCCGGTGGTCAGTGTCTCTGTTTGGGTGGCCGGGTCCGGGTTGGAGTCCACTGACCGGTTCGGACCGCGCTCCTTCGCCGTCGGGATGAGATCCGAAGCGGCGGGCTTCTCCGGGATGCCTGCTGTATCGGCTGTCGTCACGTCGAAGGTGATCTGGTAGTCGGTGCGCGGCTCGACCTGGAAGTAGTACTCGCCCCGCTCGTTGGTCTTCGTGGTCTGCACGACGGTTCCGGTCTTGTCCTTCAGCGTGACCGTGGCACCGGGGATTGCCTCCTCGCCCGGGTCCTGGATTCCGTCGCGGTCCCGGTCGAACCACACCCGGTTGCCGATCTGTACGGGTGCCTCGTCACACAGCAGCTCCAGATCGCCGAGGCCGTTGGCCTTCCCGAAGGACCCCTGGCCGCCGTCGACCTGGTAGTCGTCCGAGCCCGCGCCGGTGGTGTTGTCGAATTTGCGCACACCACCGGTGAAGATGTCCAGCGGGTCCACGATCGTGGACACCGTCTTCGTGAACCGTGGTGCGAACGCCAGACCTCCTTGGAGCGACTCGCCGAGCTGCCCCAGCGTGGAGTCCGCGTAGTAGTACTCCTTCACACCGTCCTGCTGCGGCGGCGCACTGCCCGGGGTGAAGTGGTTCGGGCAGGCGTCGGACTCGCTGTCCCACACCCAGCCCCCCGTGGTCTTGCACACCCGGATCATGTCGCCCATAGCGGCGAAAAGGGACCGCGGTACGGTGTCGGTGCTGCCTTCTGGCGCGAGTGCCTCGTATCCGGCCTGGTCACCGAGCCTGTCACGGAATCCGAGGATGATCGATCCGTCGCGGTCGAAGACGATGTCGGAGAGCAGCGGCTGGGGGAAGTTTGCCTGCTGGAACCAGGCGTACGGGTCCCAAGTCCGGAGCCAGTGCCGCCAGTGGGTGTCCCCGTCGACAGCTGCGTAGCCCATGCCCCGTTCGAACGCGAGATCGTGCCCGATCACCGTGGAGAAGGTATCTCCCGACAGTTTCAACACGAAGGCCCTCAGGTCCTCGTCCTTTTGAGAGGACTCCGCACTGCACGTGCCCCCTACGTAAACGTCCCCGTCACGCGTTCCGAGACCGTACGGGTGCCAGTCCTCGGCGCCACTGGGACATCCGGGGTCAGGGATCGCAATGACCTGCTTGGGAGTCGCGGCCGGCGTGGCCGGGCCCGCTCCGTCCGTGTCGTACACGTACAGGCTCTTGGACTTCAGGCCGACGGCATAGAGGGTGCGACCGTCGTCAGCAAGGTCGAGATCACCGAGACCCTCCTTGCCGACCGCGTTGTTGATCTCCATTGTGTCGCGGGTCAGGTCCACCGAATGCACGGCGTCACCCGCGTCGGGAACCGTCGCGAACAAGGAGGTCCGCTTGGTCTCGCGGTCGACCAGGTAGATCCCGCCCGGGCCGGCAGGTCCGTACGGCATCAGTCTCTTGGTCAGCGCACCGACGAACAACTGGTCGGTGTCCCTTCGGTGCGCCAGTCCATAGGTGGCGCCGATGTCCTCGAAGGTGGCTTCGTCCACGGGGGCCGGTGAGGTGCCCGTCCGGTCGTATGGCCATGACACGAGCGCCTTGGTCCCCACTGTCCCCGGTGCGCTCTGACGGTAGCAGGGAGTGGCCAGGTCGGGGTTGGCCTGACAGTAGTCCGCCGGGTTGTGGACCCCGGTGAGGACCTCTGCGTCGCCGGTGGTGACATCCACGAACTCGACGAGAGAAGACAACGAGGGCGCAGGGCCACCCGCCTGGGCCGGCCGCAGGAACGACTTGGCAGCCGGGATCAACGCCTCGACGCGGTATCGCCCACCGGCCAGCCCCAGGGCGGCCGGAGAGAGCACGACCTTCCCATCCGCTGCGGTGAGCCCCTGCCCGCTCTTTCCTGATGCGTCGGTAAGCGTCACCGGGATGCCTTCTTCACCGACTTCAAGAGCCGGCGTCCAACTGCCGTCCGAGTCGACATCACGCACGACGGTGACCGTCACACTGCCCTCCGCCCGCGTGACGCCCGCCGCGGACGAAAGTGAGTGGCCAGCCGAGGCGGGCAGCGCGAGCAGTAGGGCCAGCCCCCCCAGCCATCTCCGTTTGCCCAGTCCTGGAACTCTCAGTGCCGCGGTCATGGTCCTCGTTCCTGCCAGAGCTGATATTTCGTCACACACTGCGGCCACCAGCGACCCGGAACCCTCACTCACGTGCACGGAACACCGAGCATCACCCGATCGCACTACACCAGCGGGGTGCCTATATGTCCTTCGTCAAGCCCATGGCCTTCATGCGGTGGCTGGTTCGGGGGTTCGTGTCGTAGAAGGTGCCGTCGCGGAGTATCGGATGCTCCGAGATCTGCCGACTTGGGGTGTGCGTTCGACCAACGGCCGACAGGCGTACTGCTCGGACCTGCTCGTCTGCCGATTCCTCCAGGAGGGAAGGGGCGGCAAGACGATCTGAGAGATGACCGGAGCGGATCTGCGTGCTCAAGCAAGCCCGCCTCTTCGCGGCGGACCCTGACGCACGGATCGAGGTCGTCCCCTGGAACCGAATGCTGGCCTCGTTCGACACGTGGGTGGCGTGGTCCCTGGATCCGGAGCTCCTGGCCGAGGAGCAGCCGTTCCGGTAGATCGACAAGGTGGTGATGACGCCGCAGGACCCCATCCAGGTTCGAGTGAACGCCGAGGCACAACCGGGCCAGAGCGACCGGCCGATCACCTCCCTGCCGTACGAGGACTACCCACTGTGGCGAGACGTGGGGATGCGCGAGCTCACCGAGGACGAGGCGAACGACTTCCTCGACGGCGACGGCCACGAAGCCGGAGAGGACGGCGTCCACGAGTGGGTGAGGTGAACGTGCCCGGCGGGCTCGGTCAGGGGTGTCGGCCTGCGGCGTTCTGGCGGGATTCCGGGCCGGGGCTACCGTTCGCGTGTGTGGGGTGGAGGCGGAAGAGGTAGGCGGCAGCCGGGTGGGTGTAGGCCGCGCCCCTGCCTGCGGCGTGGAGTTGTTCGCGGGTGGGGTGGGGCGGGCGTTTGGGCTGCAGGTAGCGGTCGAGGTCGTCGGTGGTGAGGCGGTAGCGGCCGGAGCGGTGGTGGAGGACGGCGGCGAGCCGGTAGCGGGGGTCGAGGTGAGCGAGGCCGGCGTCGGCGTGGCTGTTGTTGGCCAGGAGCCAGCCCTCGGGGCGCAGGCAGTGGGTGGCGTGTTCGGAGACGGGGCCCGCGTACAGGGAGATCACCAGATCCCACTCGGCCGCGGACAGATCCTTGAGGGTGCGGGTGTAGTCGCCGGGCACGAACGCGATGCGGGGCTGTTGGGGGTAGTGCTTGTGCCGAATGGCGAGCGTGGTGGCGTCCGGGCCCTGGAAGGCCTTTCGGGCGCGGGTGTCAGCGTCGAGGTAGGTGACGTCGGGCCAGCGGTAGGAAGGGGCGAGGTCGAGGTAGCTGCCGGGGTAGAGGACACGGCGGGCTCGGGTGTAGGTGGCGACGGCCTGGTAGAGGGTGGTGCGGTCACCGATGCGGTCGATGTAGTCGGTGAAGTCCTGCTCGGGCACGGAGGGCTCCGGTGGGTCGGGGCCGTCAGGCCAGGTGGGCGAAGTGGATGGCGTCGGCGGCGGCTCCGGCGGCGACGGCGGGGACGGCTCCCTGTTCCCAGGTCCTTGCGGTGAGGTCGCCGGCGGCGTAGAGGCCGGGGATGCTGGTCCGACGGCTGTCGTCCACGGTGACGTAGCCGTCGTCGTCGAGGGCGAGGCCGTGGTTCTTGGCCAGGCGTTCCACGCGGGGGACCTGGCGCTGCGGCTGCGGCCACAGCAGGGTCTGGCGCTTGAGGAGGGTGCCGTCGGCCAGTTCGACGGTGTGCAGGTCGCCGTCGGTGTGGTGCCATGAGCTGCCTCCGAAGGGGCTTGACGGGATCGAATGACCAGTGGTCATACTACTGACCAACGGTCATTCGATCGATTCCATTCCCGTTGGAGGAAATGTGGCTGCCCGACCACAGGTGGGTCGCCAAGGACACGGTCTACCTCTACTTCGGCTCCAAGCGGCGGCGCAGCCGGCGAGGAACCCTTGGGCGCCGCCCCCAACCTGCTCGTCACGCTCCTCGCGCAGAGCCACGCCGCAGGGGAGCTCGACGTCCCCGACCCCGAACTCACCGCCGACTTCCTCACCCACGCCTACACCGGCCCCTGCCACCACACCCAGACTGACACCGACATCACCACCGCCGCCCAAGCCCTCTTCCGCCGCGTCGTCGCGGCCCGCCCACCGATCCCCTGCCGCACTGAACGACGGACTCACTGCGGCAGAACCCCTACGGTGAGCGATATGACGTGCAGCGGGGTCCTTCATCTGCAGGGGCCGTCGCCAGCCGGTCCGCAGCGGCTCCGGCTACCTCCGCCCCGACAGGCCGCGTGCTGGAGGAGTGGGACGACTTCGCTCACGACGTGATGGGCACAGCCCGTGACCTCGTGGCCAGCCCCTCTGCCCACGCCGAGCTCTGGGTGCGCACTCCGCCCAGCCTTGGAGAGAGCAGCATGACCGGGAACTGATCGTCGCCGCCCGGCCACCGATGCGTCGACCACCACGTGAGTGCGGGGGGTCCCGGGCAGTCACCAATCCTCAGGGCCCGGCTGCCTCCGGTCGCTGGCGCCTCGGCACCACGCCATCCGTGAGACATGACGTGCCTGGACAGAACACCTAGTCCCGCAGTGCTGAAATGATGTGCTGCCCGTAGGCGTCGATGGTCGACTCCTTCGCATCGTGCATGTCGTAGACGGCGAACTGGTCGACGCCGAGCCCCTGCAGGTGGCGGAGTTTGGCGATGTGGGCCTCGGCGGGGCCCAACAGGCAGAAGCGGTCGACGATCTCGTCGGGGACGAACTCGGTGGACGAGTTCCCGGCGCGGCCGTGGTGGCTGTAGTCGTAGCTCTGCCGGTCCTTGATGTATGCGGTGAGCTCGCCGGGGACCGCGTCGGAGCCGTCTCCGTAGCGGGCGACGAGATCGGCGACGTGGTTGCCCACCATGCCTCCGAACCAGCGGCACTGGTCGCGGGCGTGGGTCAGGGCCTCGGGTGAGTCGTCGGCGGTGACGTAGGCGGGGGCAGCCACGCAGATGGTGACCTCCGCCGGATCCCTCCCGGCGTCGGTGGCGGCCTGCCGTACGGCCTTGACCATCCACTCGGTGAGGAAGGGGTCGGCGAGTTGGAGGATGAACCCGTCCGCTTTCTGTCCGGCGAGGGCCAGCGCCTTGGGCCCGTACGCCGCCATCCACACCGGCAGGCTGCCGTCCCGCACCCAGGGCAGCCGAACGGGGTTGCCGTTGACCAGGGCCTCACGGCCCTCGGCGAGTTCGCGGATGACGTCGATGGCCTCGCCGAGCCGGGCCAGTGTGTTGGGCTTGCGGCCGGCCACTCGCATCGCGGAGTCGCCGCGGCCGATGCCGCAGACGGTCCGGTTGCCGAACATGTCGTTGAGCGTGGCGAAGGTGGAGGCGGTGACCTCCCACGTGCGGGTTCCGGGGTTGGTGACCATGGGGCCGACCGTCAGCAGCCGGGTGTGTTCGAGGATCTGGCTGTAGATGACGAACGGCTCCTGCCACAGGACGGCGGAGTCGAAGGTCCAGCCGTAGCGGAAGCCGTTGCGTTCGGCGCGGCGCATCAACCCGACCACGGAGGATGCGGGCGGGTCGGTCTGCAGGACGAGTCCGAAGTCCAAGGCGGTGCTCCTAGATCGGCGTGGTGCGTGCTCAGTTCAGGTACTGGCAGGTGGCACGGGGGGTGAAGGCTCCGTGGCCGGCCCGTCCGGTGAAGGTGCGCCGGTCGATGACCAGTTCGCCGCGCGAGAGCACGGTCTCCACCGATCCGGTGATCTGCTTGCCCTCGTAGGCGCAGTAGTCGACGTTCATGTGGTGGGTGGTGGCGGACAAGGTCTGCTGGGCTTGCGGGTCGTAGATGACGACGTCCGCGTCGGCCCCGGGCATCAGGGTCCCCTTGCGCGGGTACAGCCCGAACATCCGGGCCGGCGTGGCGCAGGCGATCTCGATCCAGCGCCGGCGGCTGATGTGTCCGTCCACGACGGCCTGGTGGAGGAGGTCCATGCGGTTCTCCACCCCGGGCAGCCCGTTGGGGATCTTGGAGAAGTCGCCACGGCCGAGCTCCTTTTGTCCCTTGAAACAGAAGGGACAGTGATCGGTGGAGACCACCTGGAGGTCGTTGGTCCGCAGCCCCCGCCACAGGGCCGCCTGGTGCTCCTCGGGGCGCAGCGGGGTGGAACAGACGTACTTGGCTCCCTCGAAGCCGGGCTCCGCGAGGTTGTCCGTGGACAGGAAGAGGTACTGCGGGCACGTTTCGCCGAAGACGGGCAGCCCCCGGTCCCGGGCGGCGGCGAGTTCGGCGACGGCCTCCTCGGCCGACACGTGGACGACGTAGAGCGGGGAACCGGCGACCCGGGCGAGTTGGATGGCCCGGTGGGTGGCCTCGGCTTCGAGGAGGGCCTTGCGGACCTCGCCGTGGTAACGGGGGTCGGTCTCACCACGGGCGAGGGCCTGTTCGACCAGGACGTCGATGGCGATGCCGTTCTCCGCGTGCATCATGATCAGGCCGCCGTTGCGCTCGGCCTGCTGCATGGCGCGCAGGATCTGCCCGTCGTCGCTATAGAACACCCCGGGATAGGCCATGAACAGCTTGAAGGAGGTGATCCCCTCCTGCACGAGGAGGTCCATCTCCTTGAGAGTGCCCTCGTTGACGTCCGAGAGGATCATGTGGAAGCCGTAGTCGATGGCGCACTTGCCGTCGGCCTTGGCCAGCCAGGCGTCCAGTCCGGCGCGCAGCGGGGATCCAGGGCTCTGCACGGCGAAGTCCACGATGGTGGTGGTGCCGCCCCAGGCTGCCGCGACGGTGCCCGTTTCGAAGGTGTCCGAGGCGAAGGTACCGCCGAAGGGCAGTTCCATGTGTGTGTGGGCGTCGACACCGCCCGGGATCACGTACTTGGCGGTGGCGTCGATGATCCGGTCGGCCGTCCAGCTCTCGGCGGCGACCGAACCGTGGGCGGCGAGTGCCGCGATGCGACCGTCCTCGATCAGGACGTCCGCATGGGCCTCCTCCGCGGCGGTGATGACCAGGCCGCCACGGATCAAGGTGCGCGTGGACATGTGAGGTCCCCTCTCGGGCGGGGAGCGGGGCCGCGGGCCGGCCCGGGCTCGGCGGGATGCTCGTCAACCAACGCTGTGCAGGGCCTCTTCGAGGATGTGGGCGCCGTCCTCGGCCTCGGAGACGGTCAGCGACAGTGGTGGGGCGATGCGCAGGACGCTGGTGTTGTGGCCGCCGCCCTTGCCGATGAGGAGACCGCCTTCTCGGGCTGCCTCCGATACGGCTGCCGCGCGGTCCGGATCAGCCCGGTCGGTTCCGGGCTTGACCAACTCGATGCCCGCCATCAGTCCACGACCTCGTACTTCGCGGACGGAGTCCACCGTCGCGCCGATGGCCCGCAGCCGCTCCAGCAACAACCCGCCCACGCGGCGGGCGTTGCCCTGGAGGTCGTGTTCCAGGAGGTAGTTGAGGTTGGCCTGGCCCACGGCCATGGTGACCGGGGAACCGCCGAAGGTGGAGATCGAGTTGCCGTCGATGCAGTTCATGACCTCCGCCCGGGCTACCACCCCTCCGATCGACATTCCGTTGCCGATGCCCTTGGCGAAAGTGAGGATGTCGGGCGGACCGCTCTGGCCGTGCGCCTGCCAACCCCAGAAGTGTTCTCCGGTGCGACCCCAACCGGTCTGCACCTCGTCGCTGATCCACAGGATGTCGTGGCGGTCCAGGACCTTGCGGAAGGAGGCGTATAGCCCGTCGGGCGGTGAGGTGAAGCCGCCGACTCCCTGGATGGGTTCGGCGATCAGGGCGGCCACTCCCCCTCGGGTTTGGCCGAGTACGTCCTCTAGGTCCGCGGTGCAGGCCTCGATGAAACGCTCGTCGCTCATCGAGGCGAAGGGACCGCGGCTTCGGACCCCGCCGTGCACGTAGAGCGTCTGGAGCGGGGAGAGGCTGGTCGGGGACCAGGTCCGGTTGCCGGTGACGGAAACGGTGGAGAACGACCGTCCGTGGTAGCTGTTGCGCATCGCCAGGATCTGGTTGGACCGGCGGTAGGTGGTGGCGAGCAGGAGCGCGGTGTCGTTGGCCTCGGTGCCGGAGGTGGTGAAGAAGACCCGGGCTTCGGGGATGCCGGAGAGGGTGGCGATCCGTTCGGCGAGTTCCACCATCGGCCGGTTGAGGTACAGCGTGGAGGAGTGGATGATCCGACCCGCCTGCTCGGCGACGGCCTTGGTCACCTCCGGCAGGGCGTGCGCGGTCATGGTGGTGAGGATGCCGCCGAAGAAGTCCAGGTAGCGGTTGCCCTCGGTGTCCCAGACGTGTCTGCCTTCGCCGTGGCTGAGTTCGATGGGGTGGCGGTAGTACAGCGCGAGCCAGTCGGGCATCACCGAGCGGTGGCGGTCGTGCAGGCTGTTTCCGGTCACGGCTTGATCAGCCCCTCGTAGGCGTCCGGGCGGCGATCGCGGTAGAAGGCCCACTGCTTGCGGACCTCGTCGATCAGATCGAAGTCGAGGTCTCGGAGGAGGAGTTCCTCTTCCTTGTCGCTGGCGGGATCGCCGACGAACTGCCCGCGCGGGTCGACGAAGTAGCTGGTGCCGTAGAAGTCGTTCTCGCCGTACTCCTCACGGCCGACCCGGTTGATGGCCGCGACGAAGTACTCGTTGGCGACGGCCGCCGCGGGCTGCTCCAACTGCCACAGGTGGGAGGAGAGCCCCCGATGGGTGGCGGACGGGTTGTAGACCAATTGTGCTCCGCCCAGTCCGAGTTGGCGCCAGCCTTCGGGGAAGTGACGGTCGTAGCAGATGTAGACGCCGATCCGGCCGACCGCGGTGTCGAAGACGGGCCAGCCCGCGTTCCCGGGCCGGAAGTAGAACTTCTCCCAGAATCCCTTGACCTGGGGGATGTGGTGTTTGCGGTACTTGCCGAGGTAGGTGCCGTCGGCGTCGATCACTGCGGCGGTGTTGTAGTAGAAGCCGGATCTTTCGATCTCGAACACGGGTGCGACGATCACCATGCCGGTCTCGCGGGCGAGTTCCCTCATCTTCAGCACGGTCGGGCCGTCGGGGACGGGTTCGGCCCAGCGGTAGTGCTCGGGATCCTGCACCTGGCAGAAGTACGGCGCGTTGAAGACCTCCTGGAATCCGATGACGACCGCACCCTGCCGGGCGGCCTCACGCGCGTACTCCTCGTGCTTGGCAATCATGGATTCGGTATCGCCGGTCCAGGTGGCCTGGACCAGTGCGGCACGGACGACGTTGGCCATGAGCTGCTCCTTCGACGGGACGTCAGAGAGCTTCTACGCCCGTAGACACGATGCGTAGGTAGGAGAACGTAAGCCCCGTCCCAGCGTGGGGCAAGACCATCGCCGTTAACCGGCCGAGTCGATCATGTTTCGCCGCAGAGTGGTCGAATTCGAGCTGCTCTGGGGGTGCCCAGATCAGTCGCCCACACCTTCAGCCCAGAGGTACCCCGGCAACCCTCAGCGCATGCGCGAGTTCGCGGCCACGGGCTTCGGAGACGGCACCGGCCGTCTCCAACAGCCGGGGAGCCAGACGTCGTGGATCGCGCTCGGTGAGCAGGGCGGAGTCCTGGGCGCTGCGCACCCGCACGAACGCGTCCAGCAGGGCTGCCGCCTCCGCCTGCCGACCCGCATCGGTCAGCGCCAGCACCGCGTCCGCGATCTCCGCAGGCGGGCGCGCCACACCCTGCCGCAACAGCTGGCCACAATCCTGGGGGCGGCCGGAGGCAGCCAGCGCACCAGCCGCAGCGGCCAGGCGTTCCGGGGGCAACGAAGCCGCCTCCCAGAGCAAGGTGGCCCAGTCGGCGGACAGTCCAGACCGACGCAGCTGGACGGCGAACAGTGGCAGGGCGGCCGGCGGCCCTGCCGCAGCCCGGCAGAGCACGGCATAGGCCTCGCCGGTCATCCCACGGGCCCGCAGTACGAGTAGTTCGCCCACCACCTCGGCGACGAAGGACTGCGCTTCCTCCTCCGCCCGCCCGGCACCGGCGGGCGTAGCCCGCGCGAGGACCTGTTCGGCGGGCCGAGCTCCGAACCGTGCCCCCGTCGGCCCGGAGACGCCCAACGGTTCGTCCGGTCCGCTCAGTGCGGGCAGGACCGGCGCCTGCGCCTCCCCCTCCACCCCGGCGAAGCGCGCTCCGCGCGTTCCGGTGCGCCGCAGCCGGGCCGCCCTCGGGGACGACCGCTTCGCCGAGCGCTCCTCGACCGGACCGGTGACCGCGGACGGGGCGGAATCCGACGGTGAGGCCGCCCCACGAAGGGCGGCGAGGCGGTTGTCCAGTTCCCGGCACCTGGCCTGGGCCCGCAGCAGATCGGCTCGGGCCCAGGCGAGTTCGCCCTCCATCGTCTGCCGCTGCACGGCTGCCGGCTCGGCCTCCAGGTCCGCGCAGACCGCCCGGTGGTGTTCCTCGGCCGCACCGAGCGCGCGACGCGCTGCGGCGAGTTCCGTGCCCAGCCGTTGTGCCCCGGCCGGGGCGTGGTCCACCGCGCACACCGCTGCCGACCACATGTGGGCGGTACGTTCGGCGACGGGGGCGGCGAAGTCACTGCCGCGCGCCGAAGCCAGGTCCTGGAGCAAGGACTCGACCAGATCCCAGGGAGCGACCACGACCCCGTCCAGACAGGCCCGTAGGGCCTGCGGTTCACGTCGTTCGAAGGCCGCGTACCACCCGGACCGCCGGTCAAGCAGTCCCACCATCCGCCGCAGGTGCTCGGCGAAGGACGCCGCCTGTTCCGGAAGTTGACTAACCGACATGGGACACACCCCTCAGCGACAGGATCGTTGCGGTCCGCAGGGCATTGCATCCCATCCGTGTTACAGGCGGGCTACGCTCAGTTCATCTGTACGTGGCGGGGTGGCATGAGGGATCACCGGGCAGACGAGATCCGGCCACCGTCTGTGCCGCGTCGGCACGTGCGGAAACCAGCAGCAGGCCGGCCGCGAGGAGGCCACCGAGCAGCGTCAGGCCCAGGCGTTTGGTCGTGTCGAAGGAAGCCACGAGTGCACGCATGCCCGATCGGGACCGATCCTCACCTCGCGTTGCTCCGGTTGGCCGGCGGGTCCGCGCCTGCTAACGGGCACGGACCCGCCAGCGACTACGGCTTGCCCCAGGGGTGGACGACCATGGCCGCTCCACCGCCCCGACGAACCGCCTCGGCGGCAGCGAGCCACCGGCCGTCCGGCATGCGCTGCACCCCGGTGGCCGCACCGATCTCAGCGTTAGGCCGGAAACGGTGCCCCAGCGCTTCCAGAGCGGGGCGCACCGGGCTGTCCCACAAGCCGGGTTCCAGCTCCGTGGTGGTCTGGTTGCGTTGGCTGGCCCGCGGCGCGGCGATGGCGGCGTCCAGAGCCAGTCCGCGGTCCAGGTGTCCGGTCAGGCTCTGCAGCACGGTGGTGATGATGGTCGAGCCCCCGGGCGAGCCCAGCGCGAGGACGGCCCGCCCCTTCTTCAACACGATGGTCGGGGACATCGAGGAACGGGGGCGCTTCCCGGGGCCCGGCAGGTTGGGATCCACGACCTCGGGACTTGCCGGCGCGAAGGAGAAGTCCGTCAGCTCGTTGTTCAGCAGGAACCCGCGCCCCGGCACGGTCATGGCGCTTCCGCCGGTGGACTCGATGGTCAGGGTGTACGACACCACGTTGCCCCAACGGTCGGCAACGGTCAGGTGGGTGGTGTTCTCACCCTCGTACGTGGTGGGCGCGGCGGGCGCAGCAGCCTGGCAGGCACGGGGCTTGCGCGGGTCTCCGGGAGCGAGCGGGCTGGTCAGCACCGCATCGTCCTTGATCAGGCAAGCGCGGGAATCGGCGAACCGCTGGGACAGCAGCGCCCGCGTGGGGACCCGTTCGAAGTCGGGGTCCCCGACCCAGCGGCCTCGGTCGGCGAACGCGACCCGCGAGGCCTCGATGAGGCGGTGCAGGTACCGCGTCTGGTCCAGTGCGGAGAGGTCGCCGCCTTCCAGGATGTTGAGCGCTTCACCGACGGTGGTTCCACCGGACGAGGACGGTGCCATGCCGTACACGTCCAGGCCACGGTAGGACACGCGGGTCGGCTTCCGGCGCAGCGTGTCGTAGGAGCGTAGGTCGGCCATGGTCATGTCGCCGGGCCGGACTTGCCGGGTGGCGTCCGCTCGGACGGGCGGCCGGCGCACGGTGTCGACGATGTCCCTGGCGATCGCGCCGCGGTAGAGGACCCCCGTGCCCTTGCGCGCCAGTTCGGCATAGGTGTCGGCCAGGTCCGGGTTCTTGAAGGTGCTCCCGACCTGCGGTAACCGTCCGTCAGGCAGGAAGAGCCGGGCGGTGTCGGGGAAGTCCGCGAAGCGGCTCTCGTTGAGCTCGGTCTGGGCTCGGAAGGTGGCGTCCACGCTGAATCCACGTCGCGCCAGCTTCTGCGCGGGCTTCAGGAGCTGGCGCAGGGAACGGGTTCCCCAGGCGTCAAGGGCGCTCTCCCAGGTGGCCGCAGTGCCGGGGACTCCCACGCCCAGTCCGCTGGTCTGACCTTCGGCGAAGGGGATCGGAGCACCGCCCGGCAGTTGACCCTCTCGAAAGAGCGAGGCATCGGCGCTGGCCGGTGCGGTTTCGCGGCCGTCGATGGTGTGGACCCGGCGGTGCTTGGCCTCGTAGTAGACGAAGTAGCCGCCTCCGCCGATGCCGGCCGAGTACGGTTCGGTGACGCCGAGCGCCGCTGCGGTGGCGACGGCCGCGTCCACCGCGTTGCCCCCCGCCCGCAGGACCGCGATGCCGATGGCCGAGGCGTCGGCGTCCACGCTGGCCACGGCCCCACCCCAGCCGACGGCGACAGGAGACTTGGCGAGCGCCGGCTCCTTTGCAGCAGCGGGCGGTGGTGCCGCACCTATCCCCACCAAGGACACCAGGGACACGGCGAGCACGCTCCGGCCGAGCAAGCGGGCGGTTGAACGAGGCATGCGTACCTCCAGTCAACAAGGGTGCGCGCAGCCTAACTTCACCTCCCCGCTCTCGTCAGGACCTCCGACACGGACGGCATGGCGAGCACAGGACCCGCAGAGGTCCGGGCCGGCCGCCACGCTCAGGGGAAGGGCCGCCGACGACCGGGAAGGCTGACCGCCTCGGGGCGCTCCGTCACCAGATGGCGTCGCGCCAGCGCCCCGCCTCCACCACCCCGACGGTGCCCGGCCGAGCGAGGGAGCGCGACGACCACGAGAACAGAAGCGGCTTGGGGCGGGCCTTCTTGGCAGCGCTAGCATCCGCGCCATGAATGAGGACGTACGCAACATCGTGCTCGGTGTGGTGGCCACGGGGGTCAGCGCCGCGATCGGGTGGTTCGCCCGTTCCTTCCTGTGGCGGCGCAGGCTCCGCCGCAAGCAGGCCTTTTTCGGCCTGCCCACCGGTTCGGACTGCCTCTTCGTGGTGAACCGTCAGATGGGCGCGAACGAATGGTCGGTGCATCGGAGCGACGCCTTCGCCCTGCTGGAGATATCGGCGTTGATCAAGGACTGCCAGGCGAACCTCCAGATCGTCGCCCATGAGTCGGCACAGCAGGGCTTCGGGGAAAGGGCGGAGTTCTGCGTCGGCGGACCAATCTCCAACGTGCGCACGGCCGCCCACCTCCGGTCCCTGTTGCCGGGGGTGGGCGTCGACCACGACAGCGAGGAACGCCGGGATCGGGGAGCCATCAAGGTGGGTGGGGAGACCTACCGCTGGGAAAAGGGCTTGGTGGAGTACGTGTTGCTCGCCCGTTTGACTCAGGAGCAGAGCGCCCGACCGGTGTTCCTGCTCAGTGGTCAGACCGCGATCAGCAACCAGGCTGCTGCCCGCTACCTCGCCCGCCACCACGAGCAACTGGCTCGTAGCTACCGCCGGCGGTCCTTCTGCCTGCTGCTGAAGGTCGTCAACTCCCAGGCCTACGGGCCAGACGTGACGGAACTAATTGCAGATGTGACGGCGGCTGCTCGGACGGCGCAGGTGCCGGTGACCACGTGATCGTTGGTGAGACCGCAGCCCTGGGACGAGGGTCCCTTCCCGCCGGTCGGGCGCCTCGCCCGGGGCGAGCGGCCGGCATGCATGGCCGTTGGATACCATCCAGGCGTTCCCTGCATGCGCACTGGTGAACGCCCCACCTGCCTCCCTTGATCGGACTCCTCACATGCACGTTCGGCCGTTCGCTCGACTTGCCGCCACGGCTGCGGCTGTGGCCCTGGCCGTCGCGCTACCCCTCACCGTGCCCAGCGGACCCCGGCTCGCACCAGCGGCTGTGGCTTCCAGCGAGGGCTTCTCGGTACCGACCTCGCCGGTGGCCACCTTCAACATTCCCGACTCCGATGTCCAGTCGGACCGGGAAAGCATCAAGTCACAGCTTCTGGGCCTGATAGCCAATGCCGCACCCGGTTCGGAGATCTACGGCTCGATCTACCTCTTCAACGACAACGAGGCGGGAGTAGCTCTGATCGCGGCGCGGCAGCGCGGCGTGAAGGTGAGGGTCCTGATGGACGACGCGGGCAGGACGGCGGCGGGCAGCGAGTACGCGCGGTTGTCCAAGTCGTCGGCCCTGGGAACCGACACCGCACAGGACTCCTTCGTCTTCGCGTGCCCGATGGACCGTGGGTGCATCGGCAACCGCACCGACCTTTCGAAGCCGCCGATCAACCACAACAAGTTCTTCCTCTTCTCACAGACGGCGGGTGTGAAGAACGTCGTCTTCCAAACCTCCGCGAACCTGACCGCGACCCAGCTCAACCAGTACTACAACAACGCGGTGACGATTTCTCGGGTGGAGCTCTACGACGCCTACCGGTCCTACTGGAAGGCGCAGTTGACGCAGGGGCAAGGAGCAGGGCTTCCCGAGTACGCCTCAACGACCCAGGCCGGTCCATACGAGAGCACCTTCTTCCCGCGCGCGGAGGGCGATCCGGTGGTGGACCTTCTCGGCAAGGTCGACTGTGCTCGGTATCCGGGCGGCGAGGCTACGAAGGTGCGCGTGGCGATGTTCGCCTTCACGCGCCCGGAGGTCGCGCAGGAGTTGGTCCGGCTGAGGGCCGCCGGTTGCTCGGTCTACGTCTACTACAACGGCGAGAGCGGCAACCTGGGCTCTGAGGTGCGACAGACGCTGATGGGCGGCGGCCTGAACTCCCTGCGGATCTGTCGTTCGACGGCTACCGACGAGGACGGCGTGAGCCGGAACATCGGGATACACTCGAAGTACCTTTTGGTTGAGGGCACTTACGACGGTCTCATCAACAGCAAGGTGGTCTTCACGGGAAGCCACAACTACACCTTCCCCAACCTCCGGGGCAACGACGAGACGCTGTTGAAGATCAAGGACCCGTCCCTCTACGGGCGGTACGAGCACAACTTCGACGAGGTACTCAACGGCTCCAACGGTGGCATCTGCACCCTTGTCGGCTAAGGGCTGTCCGGCAGTACCCGGTGGGTGAGCGTCCGGCGTCGGCTTCGGTGCGGCGCCAGGCGGAGGGTCGCTTTCATACCGGGTGCGTTCGGGCGGTTCGACAACGCGGCGAGGCCCCGCGGGTGCCGTCCCGCGCCCACCGGGGACTGCGGGACGGGCCTCGGCCCGCCCTGCTCCGCCTTCCTCCTTCGCACTCCCCTCAGGGCCCTGTCTCGCAGGGTGTCGCGGCGAGTTCACCGTCCAGGCCCAGCACCGAGACTCGCGCCTCTCCAAGGCCACTGCTGTGAGCGGCCGTGCAGACCAACTGACGTCGGGCGAGCTTCGACAACCCCTGGAGCTTTTCGAACAGGCGGACCTGGAGCTGCACCCCACCCGACGTGCCCCCGCGCACGAGGATCGATATCGCGCCCTTCCGGGGCTTTGGTACCTCGCTTCGCAGGCCCGCGGCCCGCTCGGTCTCCGAAGGCCCCTCGATCAGAGCGTCCAACGCCATTTTGGTGTCGCTCTGCTCGGCTTCGGGCCGGACGACGGGCATCAGCCTGTCATCCGGCCCGATGAAGAACAGCACCCAGCCCCTTCCGACATCCACTGCGGTGTCATCGAGTTGGGCGGGGTCACCCGCCGCCACCAGGGCGGTCGCCCGTATTCCGCAGCCGCCGGCGAGCAGCGTGACAGCCAGTGCCACCGCCACAGCCCGTACCGCCTTCGGGCCCCTCACGCCCCGGCCTCCAAAGGGATCTCCACGGTGAAGACCGCTCCCGATGCGGGGGAGTTGGCCGCGCGCACCGTACCGCCGTGCAGCCGTACGTTCTCCAAGGTGATGGCCAGGCCCAGTCCGCTGCCCGCCGAGCGGGTACGGGCCGCATCGGCCTTGTAGAAGCGGTCGAAGATGTGGGGCAGCGCCTCCTCGCTGATGCCCGGCCCGTTGTCGCGGACCTCGATCACCAGGAACTCGCCGGCTGTGCGCTCCTCAGCGCGCGCGGTGACGAGCACCGGCGCGCTGCCGTGCCGCAGCGCGTTTGCGACCAGGTTGGCGAGGATCACGTCGAACCGCCGTGGATCGACGCGGGCTCTGATGCCGGCGGGCACCACTGCACGGACCTGCTCCTCGGCCCAGTGGCGACGGCGCAGCGTCTGACGGACGGCTTCTGCGAAGTCGACTTCGTCGAGGTTCAGTTCGGCGGCACGGGCATCGAAGCGGGAGATCTCCATCAGGTCCTCTACGAGGACGGCGAGTTTGCCGGTCTCCGTGCTGATGAGTCGGACCGCGGCGGCGGTATCGGTGTCCAGTCCATCGGCGTCCTCGTCGAGTAGTTCGGTGACGGCGAGCATCCCCGCCAACGGGGTGCGCAACTCATGGGAGACATCGGCGGCGAACCGGCGCGCGCGAGCCTCGGCCTGTTGGAGTTCGTCCACCGATTCCTCCAGTGCACTGGCCGTCTCGTTGAAGGTGCGTGCCAGTTCGGCGAGTTCGTCACGGCCCTTGGCCTGGATCCGGATGTCCAGCCGCCCACGGCCCATCCGCTGGGTGGCGTGCCGCAGTTCCCGTACCGGGCGCAGCACGCTCCGTGCCGCGAGCAGGGCCGGGATGACGGCGACTGCCAACGCGGGCAGGGCCCCGTCGCGGGCGGCGCGCACCATCGCCTCGATGGTGGCCTGTTCGTCGTCGAGGGCCATGACCCCGTAGAAGACGACGCCCGAGGGCCTTCTGACGCCGCCCTGTTCGAACATGGTGGGAACGGCGAAGGCCAGGTAGACCCGCCCGCCCTTGACCACCCGCTGGAAGGAGCTGTGTGTGGTCTTGTGAGCCTCGGTCCGCATCTCCTCGGTGACCACGGTGGACGTCGGTGAACTGGTCGAGGAGACACGGAGATCGCCGTATTCGGCGAAGACGGTCCACGGGTGCGGTTTGCCGCGCGAGGCCATCTCGGTTGCGAGGGCGCGCAGCAGTTCCTTGGGCGGCGGCAGGGAGGACAGCTCCACCTTCTCCAGTTGGTCCCGCATGCTGGCGACGGCGGTGTCCTGGCTCTGCTTGAGGATGGCGGTGCGCGCCTCCCGGTAGGTGAGTGCGGCCGTGGTGACCGAGCTGATGGCCGCCACCAGTAGGAAGGCCGCGATCAGACGGGTGCGCAGGCCGAGCGGGGAGATCCGGCGGGCGGGCCGGGGACCGGAAGGCTCATCGCGGCGGGCCGCGGCGGTCGGGTCGGGTTGCGGGGTGGTCCGCCGCTTGCGGAGGGATTTCACTTCAGCACTCACAGGGGGCCGAAGCGATAGCCGAAGCCCCGCACGGTCTGGATGTACCTGGGGCGGTCGGCGGGGTCTTCGATCTTGTGGCGCAGGCGGCGCACACAGGCGTCGACCAGTCGGGCGTCGGCGTGGTAGCTGTGGTCCCAGACGTACTCAAGGAGCTGCTGGCGGCTGAAGACCTGTTCAGGGGCGGCCGACAGGTGCAGGAGGAGCTTGAGTTCACTGGGCGCGAGCGGGAGCCGTTCTCCGGACTTGGTGACCGTCAGCCCGGCCCGGTCGATGGTCAACTCCCCGTACCGCTCGGTGCCGGGGTGGCCGGCCGGGCCGGTCAGGCGACGCAGCACGGCGCGGATGCGGGCCTCGATGACCTCGGTGCGGGCCGGTTTGACGATGTAGTCGTCAGCGCCGGCCTCCAGGCCGATGACGATGTCGAAGTCATCGCCGCGAGCAGTGAGCATGATGACCGGGAGCTGGCTCTGCTCGCGGATGCGTCGGCACACCTGTACCCCGTTCATGCCGGGGAGCATGAGATCGAGTAGGACCAGTTCCGGTCGGAATTCGGTCAGCGCTGCCAGGCCCGCCTCCCCGGTTTCGGCCGCGTGCACCGCGTGCCCGCGTCGGCGCAGCCCGAGGCCGACCCCTTCTCTCACAGAATGGTCATCCTCGATCAAAAGTACGCGCGACATAAAGTCAGTATCCCAAGGTGTTGATCATCGTCTCCCCGTTCCGCTCCAGCACCCTCATCGCCGCATCTTTCGCCTCAGCGGATCGAGAAGGGCGCTGACCTCGGTCACCCGTAGGAGCGGAGCGAGGGCGAGCACCACCACGACGAGCACTGCGGTACCCGCCGCTGCGCTGGCCAGATCGCCGGCACCGGAGTCGGCCACCAGCCGTGCGGTCAACCAGCCGAGCAGCCCGGCGGGAAGGCAGGCCACCAACAACCGCAGGTGCATCCGCAGGGTGGCCGATCGCAGCACGGTAGCGCCGGGCCCGGGAGAGAGCCGCCGGGTCAAGGCGTATGCGGTGACGGCGAACCCGGCGCACAGCGCGATCGAGTAGGCCCCCGCCATGCCGGTGACAGCCCACCTCGGCGGCAGCGACAGGTAGGCGGCCAGAGCTCCCGCGGCATGTAGCGCCGCGATGACCAGGTTCAGGAAGAAGGGCGTGCGGGTGTCGGAGAGCGCGTAGAACCCCCGGGAGAGCACGTACTGCCCGGAGAACGCGATCAGCCCGGGGGCGAAGGCCATGAGTATCCCGGCCATCACCTCGACGTCCGCGGCACCGGTCCGCCCGTACCCGAACACGCTGCCCACCACCCAGGGGGCGAGGGCCAGCAGCAGGGCGGCGGCGGGCAGGATCACGGCGGCGCTGTTGCGCAGCGCGTAACCGACGTCGGACCGCACCTTGGCGAGGTCGCCATCGGCCGCGGCGGCACTCATCCTGGGCATCAGGGCGGTGACCAGGGAGACGGTGACGATTCCCTGGGGCACGGCCCACAGCAGGTAGGCGTTGCTGTAGGCGATGTAGCCGGCGCCGCCCACGAGGTGATCCCGGGCGGCCTGAACGCCGCTGGTGGTCGACAGGCGGGTGACCACCCAGTAGGCGACCTGGTTGGTCAGTACGAGCATGACCAGCCAGCCCGCCGAGCGCATCGGCCGGGCCAGTCCGCTGCCACGCCAGTCGAAACGGGGACGCCAACGAAACCGTGCGGAGCGAAGTGAAGGGAGCAGGGCCAGCGCCTGGACGACGATCCCCGCGGTCGTGCCCCAGCCGAGGAGCCGGGTGTCGGAACTGCTGAACCCGGCCTCACCGCCCCCAGCGAGCCCGAGGAAGAGCCCGAAGACGGCAATGACGACGAGGTTGTTGAGGACCGGGGTCCACATCATCGCCCCGAAGTGGCCTCGCGCGTTGAGTACCTGGCCGAGCAGTGTGAACAGCCCGTAGAAGAGGATCTGCGGGAGGCAGTAGCGCGCGAGCGCGACCGTGAGTTCGGCTTGCGAGCCGGTGTACTCGGTGTAGGCATCCACGATCAACGGCGCGGACAGAACGGCGGCGGCGGTGATGACGAGCAGGGCGACGGTGCACGCCGTCAACAGCCGGTCCGTGTAGGCGGCGCCGCCGTCCTGGTGCTCCTTGGCCGCACGGACCAGTTCGGGGACGAAGACCGCGTTGAGCGCCCCACCGATCAGCAGGATGTAGATGATGTTGGGGATCGTGTTGGCCACGGTGTAGCCGTCGCCGAGCAGGCTCGTGCCCAGGGCCGCCGCTACCACTGCGGAGCGCACGAACCCCGTGGCACGGGAGACCACGGAGCCGGCCGCCATGACGGCCCCGCTGCGGAGGATCGACCGCTTGGCCGCGGGCACCGCGGCTGCCTGGACCTGGGTGGCGGTCACCGGCGGCCCAGGTATGCCTGGAAGGCGCGGTACAGCGCATGGTTGGTGGCTCCGGTCATTGGGGTCTCCCACTCTCCGAGGGTCTCGACGAACCGGCCGCCGGTGCCGAGCTTCCAACGCAGCAGGCCGAACGGACGTTCCTCGGGGTCGAGGGTGGAGGGTACCCCGCGCATATCGTATTCGGCGGCCCCCAGTGCCTGGGCGTCACACAGCATGCGCCACTGTAGGGCGTTGCTGGGACGCACCTCGCGGCGGTGGTCGGCGGAGGCACCGGTCTGGTACCAGACCCGGGAGCCTGTGGTGATCATGGTGTGGGCTGCCAGGACCTCGCCCTGGTGACGGGCGAGGTAGAGCCGCATCCGGCCCGGCTCCTCCGCGTTCAACGCCCGGTACTGGTTGTGGTAGTAGCTCAGGGAGCGACCCAGGCGGAATCCGTCGCGCGCCTCGGTGATCTCCAGGAGTCGGTAGAACTCGGGCAGGTCGGCGGCGGAGCCGATGACGATCTCCACACCGGCCTTCTGGGCCTTGCGTACGTTCCTGCGCCATTCCTGGTTGAGTGAGGCCCACAGCTCCGGGCGGGAGCGGCCGTGCAGCGGCACGCGGAAGACGTGCCGGGGCTGGGCGTCCGCATCGGACTCTCCGCCGCACCGGGTCCACCCCCGGCTCCGCAACCGATCGGCGACGGCCGCACCGAGCGGGTCGACTTCGGTGGCCAACACGTCGGATATCCGACGCCCGGGACCGGTCGCGGCCTTGACGTCGGCAGCGTCCCATCGCCGGTACTCGGGCGTGGGTCCCATCCGTACCGCGAAGGCACCCGCCCGACGCAGGTGTGCTTTGAGCGGTTCCAGCAGGCGGTCGACCGCAGGATCCGCCCAGTCGATGACCGGTCCTTCCGGGAGATAGGCGAAGTATTTGCGGGTGCCGGGGAATTGGCGGTAGAGAACGAGTGCGGCCCCGACGAGCTCGCCCGAAGTCCGGTGCCAGCCAATGGTTTCGGAAGCCCAGTGTTCTTTCACCTCGGCCCAGGACGGGTACTGCAGAAAGCTCGCCTCCTTTCGGCCTGCGAGATACCTGAGGTAGTCGTCGCCGGGAAGAGCACGCACCTCCACCTGCCCCAAGCGGTCCGTCTCAGCGGGGGTCGCAAGCAGCGCACACACGTCATAGGCCCTTCCGGTCCGCCCGTCTCCTGTCAGTTCCGGGATCGACGAAGAGACTCACAGCCATCCGTGACCGGTCCGCGCTTGGTATGTGACCGAATGATGACCGTTGTGCTTCAGCCACCGTCATACCGGTCTCACCAGGGAGTTCCGCCCGATGAGCAACCTAGAGTCCCTTCATGCCCTCTCCCTTTGCGGACCGATAATCCTTCGGAGGTTTCCCGTTGACCCGCACATACCGCCCCCTGACGCTCCGCCGACGGACCGGTCGTGCCGCGCTGGCCGGTACGGCCGTCCTGGTGGCTGCCCTGACCGCTTGCTCGGGGGGCGGTTCCCCCGAAGCGGCCGTCGACGCGGAGGCGAAGGCCCCCGCGAAGATGTCCCTCACCGTCAATCTGACGGGCGAGGCAGCCAAGGCCGGTGAGCCGGTGCTGGTATCCATCGCGGACGGGCGGCTCTCCACCGTCAAGGTGACAGACGCCAAGGGAGGTGAGCTGTCGGGCAAGATATCCGCCGACGGCCGCAGCTGGACCTCGGAGCGCAATGCTTCTCCCGGCACCGCCTACTCGGTCGAGGCGAAGAACGGCGAGGGCGCCGCCGCCTCGGCGAGCTTCACCACCGCCGCTGCGGACCGGGTCAACAAGCTGACCCTGGCGCCCGGGAAGGGAACCACGGTTGGGATCGCCCAGCCGCTGTCGATCGTCTTCGACAACCCGGTGACGGACAAGGCCGCCGTCGAGCGCCGGTTGAAGGTCACCACGTCCAACGCGACCGAGGGTTCCTGGGGCTGGATCGAGGACTACTCGGGCAAGGACCGGGTGGACTGGCGGCCCAAGGAGTACTGGAAGTCCGGCACCAAGGTGGAGCTTCAGGCGAACTTGAACGGCGTCGACTCCGGAAAGGGGGGCGGCTTCTTCGTCCGCGACTACCGCACCGAGTTCACCATCGGCAAGGACCAACGGATCAAGGTCGATCTGGACACCAAGCAGTTGACCCTGCAACGGGACGGCAGGACGCTCCAGCAGATTCCGATCTCCGCTGGCACTCCGGGCGGCCAGAAGGCCTCCTGGCAGGGCAAGCTCGTCGTGATGGCGAAGGAGGGCACCATCCGGATGGACTCCCAGACGGTCGGGCTCGGGGACGCGTACGACAAGATGGTCGACTATTCGATGCGGCTGACCTGGTCTGGGATGTACGCCCATGCAGCCCCGTGGAACAACAACAACTTCGGCCGCGCGAACGCCAGTTCCGGTTGCGTCGGCATGAGTGACGCCAACGCCGCCAAGGTCTACGGGCAGGTGCAGGTGGGGGACCCCTTCGAAGTCGTGGGCGATGGCGGCAAGGGCAAGCCTAAGCTCGGCAATGGCTACGGCGAGTGGAACGAGTCCTGGACACAGTGGCAGGC
This sequence comes from Streptomyces sp. NPDC006879, assembly GCF_042869595.1. Lineage (NCBI taxonomy): Bacteria > Bacillati > Actinomycetota > Actinomycetes > Kitasatosporales > Streptomycetaceae > Streptomyces > Streptomyces sp. NPDC006879. The sequence goes on along the minus strand of NZ_JBIAGC010000022.1, from coordinate 2,890 downwards.
CAGGAGCGCCCTGTCGGGTGGATCAACGACCGCACAGCGCAGCTAAGTTACTCCAAATTGTTACCGGCACGTAACTTACTGACCAGTTACCTCCGGTAAGGGTTCCCGGTTACCGTCGGGTCACTTTGATTCCGGCGCGACGAGGAGTGACCGATGCGGACCCCCACCGCGGCTACCGCTGCGGCGGCCCTACTGGCCGCCGCAGCCCTGGGCCTGGCTCCCCACCAGGCACAGGCAGCGCCCAACCTGCCCTCTCCAACCACCCTGAGCGCCACCAGCGGTCTCCCCCAGGTCCGCTTCCACGACATCCCGGGCTCCGGCGGAGTCACCCTCAAGGGCAACGTCTTCACCCCCGCGAAGGCGCGGGCGGACCAGCGCTACCCGCTCCTCGTGCTGCCCACCAGCTGGGGTCTGCCACAGATCGAATACGCAGCCCAGGCCCGCAAGCTCGCGGACTCCGGCTACGTCGTGGTGAGCTACACCTCGCGCGGCTTCTGGCTCTCGGGCGGGGAGATCGAGGTGGCCGGACCACCGGACGTCGCGGACGCGTCCGCGGTCATCGACTGGGCGCTGGCCAACACCCCTGCTGACCCGGCCCACATCGGGATGGCCGGCGTCTCCTATGGCGCCGGGATCTGCCTGCTCGCCGCAGGACACGACCCACGGGTCAAGGCGGTGGTGGCACTCAGCGGGTGGGCCGACCTGATCGAGTCCATCTACTCGGGGCGCACCCAGCACCGGCAGGCAGCCGCACTGCTCGGCCTGAGCGGATCGCTGACCGGGCGCCCCAGTTCCGAACTGAAGCGCATCCTGCGCGACTTCCTCGCCTCGGACCTGTCCAAGGAGCAGGAAATGATCAAGTGGGGTCGGCAACGGTCCCCCGCGGAGAAGATCAACGAGCTGAACGTCAACAACACCGCCGTCATGCTGGGCAACGCGTGGGGCGACACGATCTTCGCACCCGACCAGTACGCCGACTTCTTCGAAGAGCTCAAGGGTCCCAAGCGCCTGGAGTTCCGTCCCGGCGACCACGCCACCGCCGAGGGCAGCGGCCTCTTCGGCCTGCCCAACGACACCTGGACAAGCGCTCACCGTTGGTTCGACCACCACCTCAAGGGTGAGCGCAACGGCGTCGAAACCGAGGCGCCCGTCCGACTCAAGTCCCGTACCGGCGGCGGCTACGAGGAGTACGGCAGCTGGCAGGAGGTCGGCGCCCGGGCAAGCGAACGACTGGCGCTGGGGGATCGCGAACACCTGTGGGCCAATGTCGACTCCGGAGCGAACGGCGGTCTCCTGCTGCTGTCCAGCACCCTCGACCAGTTCCTCAAGACCCCTCCGATGGCATCGATCCCTCTGCTGCCACGCTTCTTCGCCGCCGTCTGGCAATCCGACCGAGGCACCGGGGAACGACACGTACGCGGCAGCGCCAAGCTCCACACCACCGTCACCAGCACGCGCTCAAGCGGCACCTTCGTCGCCTACCTGTACGACGTGGGTCCGCTCGGCATCGGCAAACTGATCAGCAACGCGCCGTACACCTTCCACGACAGGACCCCGCGCCGCGCCTTCCCCGTGGACCTCGACCTGTTCGCCACCTCCTACGACGTGCCCGCCGGACACCGATTGGCCTTGGTGATCGACACCGTCGACCCCCTCTACATCGAGCACAACCCGACCGGCGCGCAGCTGACCTTCTCCTCGCCGCGCACGGACCCCTCGTACGTCACGGTGCCCCTGCGCAAGGAGTGATCTCCGGCCGCTGCCGGGCGGGTGTCCCCTACTCCCAGCCCGGCAGCTCCTTCACCGGCCCGCCCGGCCGACCCTTCCGCCGGCGCAGGGGCCGGGTCGGAGCGCGGCAGTCACCCGCTCCTCGCCGACCCCCGTCCACCACACCAGCCCCGGGCGGCCCGATCGCCAGGTCGACACCCATGTACGGTCCTGCCCATCCGTCGCCGCGTATCGAGGTCACCGCAACGTATCCGCCCCAGCGAGCGCGGTCACTCCGACACGCATAAAGGGGGTATAAACGTTATTCAGGGATGATTCGCCCGACTGCCCCACCCCCTGAGCTCGGCGACCTCCGCATACACCTGCGAAAGCTCCGGAGAGCCGGTGAACGCCCAGGACAGGCCGGACTCCACAACGTTGATCTCCCGCCCGGATGCCAACGCGATGACCGGCTGACCACTCGGCCAGACCACCCAGCGAGCCTCCGGAACCGTACGAACGATCACCGTTCCCAGGTAGAGCCCGGCATCGTTGCCCAGCCACGGAACCATCTCCGGATCGCGCCGCCAACGCGGCTTGAGCTGGTCCAACGCCTCCAGGGAAGCCGGCGTCTCGTCCAGAACGAGACCCGCCGTCGCCGCCTGCGAGCGCAGGAGCTCACACTCCGACAGCAACTCGATCACACCGTCCGGATCACGATCGAGAGCCGTGGCCAACACCGAACCCGACACCGGCTGGTGTCGATTGCGCCAGGCGCCCAGGAAAGGGAGCTTCATGCCTTCCAGCGTGGCACCAGCAGACCGGTGATCACCACAGGCGCGCCAATTCCGCCGCCGGCTGGTACGCGCGGCCACTCGACATCCCCCAGCACCCCCGCGCCGCCCTGACCAGGGGCCCGCAGGACGAGCCCGCCCGGGCTCCGGGGGTCGCGCGGTGATCCGCGCCCCAGGGCACCCGATCGAGCTGCTCCAGTGCCACCGCTTTGAAACGGTCGTCGAAAAGTCGCGCTGGTCCCGTGGGGGGCCACAGTCCCGGCATTCCTCCTGGCCCCCCTAGACGAGTCATTCTGAAGCTCCCCCGTGACCGTGGACAGCGGAAACTTACGCTGCGGGGGTGAAGTCGCGTTGCAGTCGGACCCGGGTTTCGAGTGGGGTGATGTAGC